>MGNL01000105.1:16342-18028 GCA_001796785.1 Chloroflexi bacterium RBG_16_51_16
AATCCGTTGGGAAATCCCCTCAATACCTTGCAGCCATGGCCGGCTTCCAGGTACCGGATCATGCCCGCATCCTGGTAGCCCGGTTGGATAAAGTCGGGCGGAGCGAGCCGCTTTCCCGCGAGAAGTTGACCACCGTCCTGGGTTGGTATGAAGCCGATGGTTGGGAGGCAGGATGTGAACGCTGCATCGAACTTATCCAGTTCGGCGGCCGGGGTCACAGCCTGGTGCTGCATGCGCAGGATGAAAAAGTGGTCATGGCTTTTGGCCTGGAGAAACCAGTGTTCCGCATCGCGGTCAACACCATGGCGACGCTCGGCGCGATCGGTATGACGACCGGCATCATGCCATCCCTGACTCTCGGTTCGGGCGGTATAGGCGGCGCGGTAACCGGCGATAACATCACGGTTTATCACCTGTTCAATGTCAAGCGGGTTGCGTATGAAATCAAATCACCCCCCATGGAGGCGCTCCGGTCTGGAAGCGTGCCCGCCGGACCCATTTACGGTCCTGACCCGCTGAAGATCGCCTCCGTAGTCGAGGAGGTTGTGCGTGAAATATTGAAATCATAATCATGGAACCCTAAAGTCTCCAGACTTATTCCACACGTGGTTTTTAGACTTTCGGACTGTGAAGAGATAAAGCCAGGAAATAACTTGTGGCAACTCGGAAGAAAAAACGCCCGCCCACCAGGGCACGGCGAGTTTCAAAACCAAATTTAAAGGAGATTCCAATGGCTCAAGATCTTTCATTAATCGCTCTCGGGATGGTCGAGACCCGGGGCCTCATCGGCGCCATCGAGGCGGCCGATGCGATGGTCAAGGCTGCCAACGTGGTCCTGATCGGATCGGAATACGTCGGCGGCGGTTTTGTCACCGTGATGGTGCGCGGTGACGTCGGAGCGGTGAAAGCCGCCACGGACGCTGGCGGCGCGGCTGCCAAACGCGTCGGTGAACTCGTATCGGTGCATGTCATCCCACGCCCACATGAGAACGTTGAAATGATCCTGCCCCAGAGCAGCAGGGGCGGCTTTGGTGGTCGATCTGGCGGAGATAAGAAATAAACAATCCCAGCCTTCTAACACGGCCTGGTCTGCTCCAGAGATTGGAGCGCGCCGAGCGAATTATCCGCTGGGTCGAAGATCCGAACGAACCACCAGATCGGATACAGCCCACTACGGAGAAAATTACGGATGGACCACTGCGGGTCGGCGTGGACCTGGGCACGGCTTATCTTGTCCTTGTGGTACTTGACGAGGGAGGTCAGCCTATAGCCGGCGAATACCAGTTCGCACAGGTCTCCAGGGACGGGTTGGTCGTGGATTTCATTGGAGCGGTTGACCTGTTGACCGCCATGAAAGCCCGGGTCGAAAAAAAGCTGGGCAGGGAACTCCTGCACGCAGCCAGTGGATATCCACCCGGCGTACCCCAGGCGGAAGTCCGTGCCACGGCCAACGTGGTCGAAGCGGCAGGTATGCGCTGCACCAACCTGGTGGATGAGCCTACCGCGGCTAATGCCCTGCTCGAACTCCAGGATGGCGCCATCGTCGACGTCGGCGGCGGGACAACCGGCATCGCGATCCTGCACGATGGCAAAGTCGCGTACACCGCAGACGAACCGACTGGCGGTACACATTTTTCGCTGGTCATCGCCGGCGCCAACAATATTTCCTTCGAAAACGCCGAGAAG
>MGNL01000106.1:0-8159 GCA_001796785.1 Chloroflexi bacterium RBG_16_51_16
TGATAATTGCAATACCTTTTCGCTGATTGTTCAACTTATTATCCGCATGGTTTAAGATGATACGGGACTGTCCCCCATGTTCTCTCACGATGTCAGCCTGTAATTAATGGTTTTTTAAATATTCCTCCATGGCTACGAGCAACTTATCGATATCCTCCAACTTTGTGTCACCCATGTGTGCAATCCGAAAGGTTCTATTTTTTAAAGGACCGTAACCATTGGCGATCCGCATCTCCTGCTTCATCAAATAAGCATTCAGGTCAGATACATCCAACCCACGCTCATTCTTGATCGTGGTGACCGTCTGCGATCGAAATCCTTCCGGTGCGTAGACCGAAAGGCCGTGAGTTTCTGCCCATACCTGAACACGTTTCGCCATGGCAGCATGCCGGGCAAAACGCCTTTCGAGTCCTTCCGCCAGGATCCGGTCCAACTGCATATCCAGTGCATAAACCAGCGACATGGCTGGAGTTGCTGGTGTGGAATCCTTTAACCTGTGTTTTTCCATCCGCACGAGGTCGAAATACCAGCCGCGGTCCGTAACTTTTTCTGCCTTCTGCATTGCTCGATCCGAAACAGCACCAAGCGCCAAACCCGGGGGAAGTGCCAGGCATTTCTGCGATGAGGTCAGTACCATATCCAGCCCCCAAGCATCCATCTCGATTTTAACCCCACCGAGTGATGATACGGCGTCAACCAGAATAAGTGCATCCGGTGCGATCGTATGTACAGCCTGTGCCACTTCACGGACAGGATTTTGCATCCCCGTCGAGGTTTCATTGTGGACAATGGCCAGGGCTTCGTAATTACCAGTACGGAAGGTATCGGCAACGCGTTGGGGTTCTACGGGTTCGTCCCACGCGAATTCGAGTTTACCAGCCTGTTTTCCGTTGGAGAGCGCAACTTCATGCCAGCGTTCGGCGAACGCCCCGTTGACACACGTCAGCACTTTTTGTTCCACAAAGTTCCGAATCGCGGCTTCCTGCAATCCCGTGCCTGAAGAGGCCATGATAAAAACGCGATGGGTTGTCAGAAACAACTGCCGGGCTTTATCCGCCGCACGTGCGTAGATGGCTTCAAATTCCTTGCTGCGGTGAGGCAGCATGGGTCGCGTTTGAGCTCGAAGGACTTCCCCGTCGACATCGACCGGACCGGGAACGAACATAGGTGCCATCTTGATCAACCAGCTCCGCGAGATGGGTTTGACGAGCGTTTATACATGGTTGGGGTCGCGTTTTGAACCTGGCGAATCATCGCAGGAAAAAAGACAGCCCGACCAACACCAGGATGAAAAATCCAGCCAGCAAGCCGATCCTTCTAAGATCTTTTTTTACGTCAGTGTAATCCGGATTGAAATCGAACCTGGCATTTGCGCCTGCTAATGCACCTGGACCTGCATCCGGGGTCGTTCTCATGAAGCGCTTCTTATTCTTGGACATTGGTCACCTCTTCACTCGGTTTTTTGGAGATGGATATTTATTCCACTCGAATTGTATAGAAATCTCAGTCTGGATTCTCGGATATTATTTTCGAAATCCAAGCTTTCTAAATTATCAATCCGCTAACTCTGCAGCCTGGCAAATACGACGATCCGCTGCTTGTCAATGAGATATGGGTAACAAGAGATCAGGGTTACAGATGGATTTCCGGTCGAAGACATGACCTCCACCGCAGTAGGTTCAACCAATGCAGTCCGGTCTACAATATAAACAAATTGGCGTTGCTGGGTGAAAAGGATCACCTGGTCGCCCGGCGCCAGCTTGTCAAGATGGCGGAACAGTTCACCATACACGTCGTTATGTGCTGACAAGACCACATTTCCATCCTGTCCCGGGTTGGCCGAACCGATGTGCTGCGCGACACCTTTCTTTAATTGCTCCCAACCATCGCCCTGGACTACCGGGGCATCGATCTGGATGGCGGGGATCTGGATCCGGACTGCCTGATCCGGCGCTGAGGTGGGTATGGGCGGGTTCGCCAGGGATTGCAGTATGGGTCGAAGATGTTCAGGGATCTCCGCCTCATTGGGTTGTGTATTTCCCTGGGCATCCGGTGGAGTGTGGCCGGAAGGCAGCACGACCGCCATGACAAGGGGTGTGGGAGTTGGGGTTACAGGGTTGAGCGCCTGGGCGACCTCCTGGTTAAGTTCGCGCAGCAGGCCGAGCCCGTTGACCAGGATACCCACCAGGCTGATCACTGAAATGATCTCAATGGCCAGAAGCAACCTGTCTGCCAGTTTGCGTCTTTTCGAACGGCTGTCGCTTTTGGAATCAGGTACACCACCAAGCGTATCGGATAGATCCGGCGTTTCCACCTCCGGCAGCGACGCAAGCGCTGAATCCGATTCATCGTTGGTCACTGCAACTACGCGGCCGGTGCGGCGGAAATGATCCAGCCGTTCCTTGCGCGCCCCGCGTCTCTTTTCCACCAGCAAGCGGCGTAGCTCTTCAACAGACAAGTCTTCCGGAGATCTGCGTCTGGACATGGCGGAAAACATTATACCGCCATCCGTTTGAGCCACTTGCACCCCTTGTTCGATATTCGTTTATTTGATAGAATTGAACATCTGTTCTAAGTTGAAGTAGCAGGATATCGAAATTTAGTAACTTTAATCTAATCCATTAGATGAGTAATTTTAGCCTCCATACGAAACATCAATAAACATGGTCATGGCGTATCGTTACCGTACAACCTATTACTGGCTAAATTAAACCGGAGGTTTGAGATGTCTGGAGATATAGATTCAGAAGTTCGCAGGGGTCTGGTCGAAAAGCGCACCCAGCTCGATCAATGGCGCGAAGGTTCCAGTGAAGCTGAGCGGGATTGCTGCCTTGCTTCGGATGACGAATCCGGCATGGAAACCCACTTGCATGTAATCGATGACACGCTTGAGAAGATTGAGGCAGGCACTTTCGGCATCTGCGAGGTTTGCCACGAGACCGTGGATGATGAGCTCCTTCAAATGGATTACACCACTACCGTATGCCTGGGGCACTATTCTCAGAATGAACTGCGGAATTTGGAAACGGAGCTTGAACTCTCGCAAGTTGTCCAGCGAGCCATGCTTCCGCAGAACGTACCCTCACTACCCGGGTTGGACGTGGCTGCCTTCAACCGCCCATCCGATATCATTGGCGGGGATTATTTCGATTTTCTCCAATTCAAAGATGGCTCAGCGGGTTTTGTAATCGCGGATGTAAGCGGCCATGGAGTCTCGTCGGCTATGCTGATGACCAGCTTGCAAACCGCGTTTCACACCCTGGTCCCCGATTCGCTTTCTCCCGCGGAAGTTCTGCAGCGCATTAACAGGTTGTTTATCCATAATATTAATTTCACTACTTTCGTTACGGTCTTCTTCGGTCGCCTGGAATTGGGGAAAAACACGATGACCTTTTCCAATGCTGGTCACAGCCCAGGCCTTCTTTTCCGGAAAACGAGCACGGAAATCCAACGGTTGGAGCCTACCAATGCCGCAATAGGCCTTGTGGAGAGTTTTACCTCCAGGGCAGAAACGATTCAACTCCATCCAGGAGACCGGTTGCTGCTCTACACCGATGGTGTCACCGAAGCTGTTAATGGAAACGCTGAATTTTTTGGGGAGGAGCGCCTGGTTGAGATCCTGCGTCAACATGCTGATTTGCCTTCAAAGGATCTTGTAAAAAATATTCGCGAATCTTTGGCGGATTTTATCGCTGGTCAAGCCCTGGCAGATGACGTCACCCTGGTTGTCTTCGGCTTTCAGTAGGACATTGTCAAATTGATACCGGCTCGTTATAATGTCCACCTGTCCATACGGGCGGGTAGCTCAGCTGGTTAGAGCACTGCGTTGACATCGCAGAGGTCGCAGGTTCGAGCCCTGTCTCGCCCACTGGGAAGATTGACAGGGTTAATTTTAATAATTTATCGCAGTGACCGGGCCGAGTAGCAGGAATAGAAACCTGACAGAGAATTGCGGCGATTGATTGAGAACCGCATCCAGGGATCATCCAACGAAAACCACCCGTGAGCGTGAGCCGCAAGGTTAGGATGTAAACAGCTCATCCTTTCTCCAAGGCGAACGGCAGGCCCCGTTATCGGCCCAAGAGATGTCGGAAGGACTATCGGCACATGGTCTCTCCCTCCGGCAAATCGGGTGGAACCGCGTGAGAATAAAACTCTCGCCCCGAATTCGGGCGAGAGTTTTATTTTTTTGTATCGCACATGAAATAAAGGAGCTGTTCAAGCTACCAGCAATCCGGGATTTCGAAAGGAGAAAGAATGTCGCATTACGGCCAAGAAAAATACGAGGAATCACAGCTTTATAAGATCCGCCATTCGGCTGCGCACATCATGGCCCAGGCGGTCGTGGAAATGTTTCCGGAGGCGAAGTACACCATCGGCCCGCCAGTCGAAAACGGCTTTTATTATGATTTTGACCTGCCGCGCAACCTGACGCCCGAGGACCTCGAGAAAATCGAGAAGCGTATGCGTCAGATAATCGCCGGTAAACACGACTTCATAAAAAAAATCATGTCAGCCGGTGAAGCCAGAGTCATATTCAAGGATCAACCTTATAAACTCGAATTGATCGATGGGCTGGAAAAAGGCGGCTCCGACGAATACGGAAATCCGCTAAGGGAAAAACCCGAGATCTCGATTTACCAGCACGACGCTTTTGTCGATCTATGTCGGGGACCACATGTAGACAACACAGGACGGATCAGGCCGGATGCCATCAAACTCATGAATGTGGCGGGTGCATACTGGCGTGGGGATGAGCACAACAAAATGCTCCAGCGAATTTACGGCACTGCCTGGGAATCTGCCCAGGAGTTGAAAGACCATCTCTGGCAACTCGAGGAAGCCAAAAAACGGGATCACCGCAAGCTGGGCAAGGAACTCGAGATCTTCATTTTCGACGATGAGGTGGGACCCGGGCTGCCGCTTTGGCTTCCGAATGGCGGGGTCATGATCGAGGAAATCGAAAAACTCGCCAAGGAGATGGAGGAAAAGGCTGGATATCTGCGTGTGCGTACGCCGAACCTATCCAAGGAGGATTTATTCATCCATTCCGGTCACCTTCCCTACTATGCCGAAAGCATGTATCCGCCCATGGAACTGGAAGGAGTCAAATATTACGTTAAGCCCATGAATTGTCCGATGCATCATAAGATTTTCGGTTCCAAGCCGCGCTCGTACCGCGACCTGCCCATCCGCCTTGCTGAATACGGGACCTGCTACCGCTACGAGAAATCCGGTGAGCTGTTCGGGCTGATGCGGGTTCGCTCACTTCAAATGAACGACGCCCATATGTACTGCTCGGAGGAGCAATTCGAAGAGGAGTTCATGAGTGTGATCGAGCTTTACTATAAATATTTCAAATTATTTGGCATCGAAAAGTATGTCATGCGTTTCAGCCTGCACGCCAAGGAAGGCCTCGGTAAAAAATATGTGGATAATGAGCGACTGTGGCTGAAAACCGAGGATATGGTCCGCCGGGCTATGACGAACGGAAACGTTCCCTTCGTTGAAGCGGTAGATGAGGCTGCCTTCTATGGGCCGAAGATCGACGTCCAGATCTGGAGCGTGATCGGCAAGGAATTTTCCCTGGCCACCAACCAGGTGGATTTCGCACAACCCGCGCGCTTTGATCTTAAGTTCATCAACAAGCAGGGAACCGAGGAGGTCCCCTTGTGCATTCACCGCGCTCCGCTCTCCACTCACGAACGCCTGGTTGGATTCCTGATCGAGCATTATGCCGGGAATTTCCCTGTCTGGTTGGCACCCGAGCAGGTACGTCTTGTACCGGTGACCGACCCGCAGAACGATTACGCACACCAAATTGTTGCGGCGCTGCGGGATCACGGCATCCGGGCCAGCGCAGATATCAGTGCCCAGCGAATGAATGCCAAGATCCGCTCTGCACAACTAATGAAAATACCGTACATGCTGGTGGTCGGAGAAAACGAATTGAAAGCCGGGTCGGTTTCCCTGCGCGCCCGGGATGGCTCTCAACAAAATAACATCAACTTGGGTGATTTTATCGCCCGCGTTAATGACCGGATCGCCCTGCGCTCAAGTGAATTGTAAACAAATCCAGTCCCATTACAATTTGCTAGAGATCAAGTCCGATGGAATAGAATTTTAGAACCTTCAATCCGAATATATTCCGGAGTTATCCATTCAGACTTACGATCGAGGACGTGGTGTCCATTGATGAAAATCTAAAAGCAGGAATATCGGCGGCTAAATCCGGCGATCTCAAGAATGCAGCTTCGCTCCTGGCGCAGGTTGTCAAGGATGACCCTTTATCTGTCGAAGCCTGGTTTTGGCTTGGAAAAAGCCTGACCATTCCTGAGCGGCGCGAGTATTGCTTTCGCCGTGTGCTCGTCCTTGATCCGATCCATGCAGGCGCGCGGCAGGAGTTGGGTTTAGCTAAACCCTCATCCACCCCAGCACCTGTACCTGCTTCCATAGAAAAATCAGGCAGTCCGATACCTTCGGGAAAACCTGCTGAAACACCGGCCTTACCGCGGGAACGTACATTGGACAAATCGAGTGCCGTTGAAAATAAAAAAATTACGTCTCCTCCTATCAACCCCGGCACTCCATCAGCAAAGCCAAAAGCTCAACCTGGAAAAAGGCGCAGGAGATCAAATATCACGCCGATCGTTCTCACCTGTTCCTTGGCGGCGCTCTTTATCTGTATTCTCGCGGTCGTGTTTCTTATAAATTCAGGCCAACTCAGTAGCAGGCTCCTGCAAGCCCTACAACCAACCCAGATAACTCAGCAAAACACCGCTCAGATGACCATAGAGACACCTGAAGAAACCGCCACATTGACATTCACAGCTACACCATACCTGCCCACTCCGAAACCGACCGTAGCTTATATTCCCACCTTCGAAAGCGCGGAATGCCCGTTTGATATCCCACCGGGAGCAGATGTCACCTGCGGTTATTCAATCCTGCCCGAAGATCGATCAGGTGATCCCTCACGCACGATCCGATTGCTGGTAGCAGTTTACAAAGCAGGCGAGCCAAACCCTGATAACCTCCCTGTGATTTTTTTGCAAGGCGGGCCGGGTGCAGGAGCCGTAGAGTTGAGCGCCCAGGCTTATCAAGCTTTGGTAGAGCCTTTTGTCCAGGAACGAGATTTTATTGTTTTTGATCAACGCGGAACTGGAATGTCCTACCCTTCGCTGGACTGTGAAGAGTTAACCAAAGCTTATCTTGATGACATTCACGGTTTGATCCCGGGTTCTACGCGGTCCCTGGTTTATTCGAACGCGTTCATATCTTGCAATGGGGTCATGATCGTCGAAGGCGTGGAGTTGGATGCCTATACGACCAGCGCTAGTGCGGCGGACGTCAGGGATATCCTGCTGCTCCTGGATCATCAGAAGGTGAATATTTTCGGAGCTTCCTACGGCACGCGGCTTGCTCAGGTGATCATGAGGGATTACCCGGAGCTGGTAAATAGTGCCATCCTGGATTCTGTCGTTCCTGTGGAAGCCAATCTGTTCACCGAGTTTCAGACGGGGATCGAAACAGCGCTTGCCAGATTATTTGATGCTTGCTCCCAGGATCCCCAATGCAGCACCTCATACCCGCAGCTCGAGACGGTCTTTTGGGAATTGGTTGATCAATTGGATACTCAGCCTATCTCGCTGACGACCTCCTCGCCACAAACAGGCACGATCACCGAGACATTGAATGGGTCGACATTCATGAATACAGTGCTGCGTTCGATGAAACAATCCAGTTTGATCGAAACTGCTCCCCAGTCGATCTACCGTTTTAACAATGGCGACTATTCCGCATTGATCGATACGCAGGCTTCCTTACCGAATATTTTCGAGGGCATCAGCCCAGGTTTGTATATCACGATGATCTGTCATGAACAGATCCTGGCTGCCCCTCTCGAGGAGCTGCAGACAGCGGACAAAGCAGCCGGTGCCCTCAGAGAGTATGCATGGCTGCCCTTTTATGGCGATGTACAAAACATCGTTCGAACCTGCAAGACCTGGGGTGCACAAGGTCCCTGGTTGGGGGAGAACCAACCGCTGAACTCCAGCATCCCAACCCTGCTCATCGCTGGGGCATTTGATCCCACCACTCCGCCTTCCTTCGCCCAACAGCTTTACGAGCGCCTCGGCAGCAGCTATTATTTTGAATTT
>MGNL01000106.1:8247-11110 GCA_001796785.1 Chloroflexi bacterium RBG_16_51_16
GCATGAACCAGATCGAGAATGCCTGGATGCTCTGAAACCTATCCGGTTCATTACCCCGTACACAGGAAAACCCCCTTATGCCCTCAAAACCGTAAAACATTCGGGTATCAGCCTGCTGGTGCCCCAGACCTGGAGTGTTTTCGACCAGGACATTTACCTAAGAAACAATTCTCCCCTGGATATCGCCCAGGTAGGTGTGGCTGTTGTTGGGGTCAGTCCTGACAATGTAGTGGAATACTTTGGATCACCAAGCTCAGGTTTTCTTGGACTCGATTCAGCGCCGGTTGAAGTCGGAATGATTCAAGGGAATGAACTTGAATGGATCCTCTACTCCTCCTCCTCGGACGACCGTCCGGTAGATATCGGTGTGGCAGGATATCAAAACCGCTCGATTATCCTCAATCTCATCTCAAATCTAGACGAACATGAGGCGCTATACCAGACTGTATTCCTGCCAATGATCATTTCGGCGGAGCCGTAATCCTGGCACCGATTCAAATATACCTTGGCAGCATTTCGCACCCCTCTCCATCCCGGTTGTCGCGTTCGTTGACGATTCGCACTCCTCATGGTATTATCCAACGACTAAATCCATTGAGCGTCATGTAATATTGTCCAATTAATTTGATGAGGGGCGGGCGTACGCCCGCCCCTCATCCTGACCTAAAGACAAGCCATCGAACAGATCGAACCCAAGGAGAACCATATAAGCGCAACCGAATTTCGAGTTAACGAGGGCATACGCGTTCCGGAGGTCCGCTTGATCGGAGCCGATGGTGGAAATGTCGGGGTCGTGTCGATTAAGCAAGCCCTCCAGATCGCCAGGGATGCTGAGCTCGACCTTGTCGAAGTCTCGCCAGGAGCAGATCCTCCTGTATGCCGGGTGATGGATTTTGGAAAATTTGTTTATGAGCGGGCAAAGAAAGATCGGGAAGCACGCAAATCACAAACCAAAATCGAGGTAAAAGAGATCCGCTTGCGGCCAAAAACCAATGAGGCGCATCGAGGATTCAAGGTGGACGACGCCCGCCGCTGGTTGAACCAGGGGCACAAGGTACGCGTTACCATCAAATTCAGAGGCCGCGAAATGGATTACCCGGAGATTGCCCTCGAGGATCTTAAGGAAATCGCCCAGACCCTCTCCGATATCAGCTTGATCGAATCACCGCCTCAGATGGAAGGCCGCACGATGCTGGTTGTGCTTGCGCCGAGCAAGGGAGGCGTGAAAAAGAAGGAAAAATCTGAAGCCGTCGAAGTAGACGAGAAAGCCGCCGCAAAAACAAAATAGCCCAATCGACGGTTGCCCAAAGATGTTCAAACTCCGCGGGTGTATAATTCTCGCCCGCGGTTTACGTTGTGTGAAAGGAGATTACTGCTGTGCCTCGCAAGCAAAAAAAAGGCAAAACCAAGCTTAAAACTCACAAAGCAACCTCCAAGCGATTCCGCTTGACCGGTTCCGGCAAGCTGGTGCGGACCAAAGGTGGCAAGAGCCACTTGCGCCGCAAGAGGTCATCCCGTGCGAAAGCGCTGCTGAGTGAAATGGTCCCGGTTAAAGGCCGTGGCATCATCAAACGCGTCAAGCGGCTCAATCCAAACATGGAATAGTAATTTACTCACTGGTTGTGAGGTTTTTCTTCAGGATTTTTTTCAAGTTCATTGCGGCTGACGAGTGTAAGCAACTGGCGTAACCCGCCGACGCCCGCCTGGTCGCAGGAGGTTATGGAATGAGAATCAAAGGAGGCCCGCAAGGGCATCTGCGTCACAAAAAAGTATTGAAATTCACCAAGGGACAGCGCGGCTCGAAGCATCTGCTTTTCAAGCGTGCAAACGAAGCCATGCTTAAAAGCCTTTGGTACGCCACCCGTGACCGGCGTGTGCGTAAACGCGATCTGCGCAAACTTTGGATCGCACGGATCAATGCTGCCGCCCGATTAAACGGAATAACCTACAGCCGGTTGGTTGCAGCGATGAAAAATGCAAAAATCGAGATTAACCGGAAGATGCTGGCGGACATGGCCGTGCGGGATCCGCGGGCGTTCGCAGCGGTGGTTGCCAAGACGAAATAATTCGCGCCCACAACACACGCTTCATGTTCATAAACCGAGGCTCCTTTCCAAATTGGAAGGGAGCTTTTTGATGTTTCTGGCTCAAAATTTGCCTGGGTTTCCAGAGGTAAAATCTTTCCATGAATGTTGTACTGAAGGAATTCAAGCTAAAAACCGGTCAATTGATCCAGGTTGTTGAGGGTGACATCACCGAGGAATCCGTGGATGCCATCGTCAACGCAGCCAATTCTCATTTGCAGCACGGCGCAGGTGTCGCCGGAGCTATTTCACGTAAAGGCGGTCCGGTCATCCAAAGTGAATCGGATCAATGGGTCGAACTGCACGGACCGGTCAGTCACGATCAGCCCGCCTGGACTTCAGCCGGTTCTCTAAAAGCAAGCTACGTCATTCATGCAGTCGGACCAGTCTGGGGTGAAGGCGCCGAGGCTGAAAAATTGAGCTCGGCGATCATCGGCGTCCTGCGCAAAGCGGAGGAGCTTAAATGCAAATCCCTGGCAATTCCCGCAATCTCCACGGGCATTTTCGGCTTCCCGAAGGACCAGGCTGCGAAAATCTTTGTTAAATCAATGAAAGACTATTTTTCAGGGATCCGTACCTCTGAATTGAAAAGGATCCGGTTGACTTTGATCGATCAGGAGACAATATCTGCATTCAACGATGCGTTGGACGAGATGCAGAAATTTACCGATAAATTAGTCCCCGATGATTCACCGATTGGACCAACCTAAGTAATGATCAGCCTGTGCAAACCTGTTCGTTGAATTGGTTTGCACCCGAGCTTTTCCATGATAACGTCC
>MGNL01000106.1:11129-21544 GCA_001796785.1 Chloroflexi bacterium RBG_16_51_16
AGCTGGCACGATCCTTATCTGGTCGTACGCGGGATCGCCGCGAGGTAGGCGCATTTTTAACAGAAGGGGTCCGCTTGATCGAAGAAGCGGTACAAACGGGCTGGCCAATTCGTTATATCCTATATTCCGAGGAGGTCAGTACGCGTGGACATGAACTGATCGAAAAATCGAAGGCAATGGGTATTAATGTCGAACAAGCCGCCTTCGATCTTATCCAATCCCTAACAGAGACCGAATTCTCTCAAGGCATACTTGCCGTTCTCGATGAACGTAGCCTGCGACTGCCCCCTCGGTTGGATTTCGTCCTGATACCCGACCAAATTCGCGACCCGGGAAACCTGGGATCACTTCTGCGAAGCGCCATCGCAGCCGGGGTAAACGCGGTTCTGCTGCCCGATGGCACGACCGATATCTATGCACCCAAAGTCGTTCGGGCGGGAATGGGTGCTCATTTTCGGCTGCCTATAAGAACAATGTCCTGGGATGAGATTGGCGGCATGTGTAAGTCAGCGGCTCTGTTGGTTTATCTGGCTGAAATGAGCGGATTGCCGTACTGGGAATCGGACCTTCGCCCTCCACTCGCATTGATCGTGGGAGGAGAAGCGGAAGGAGCCGGTGAGCAGGCGCGCAAGCTCGCCTCGAAGAAAATCGGAATACCCATGCAGCAGGGATACGAATCTCTCAACGCAGCCGTTGCCGGATCGATATTGATGTTCGAGGTGCTCAGACAGCGAGGCTCCGGGCTAGTGCGTCCGAAATAGTCAGCCTACCAGTTCGGTTATAATTCTTACGTAAGAGTTGGTCCATCCCTTTTTGGAGGTGCCTCGTGGATCTCTCGAAGCACGCGTTTTTTGAGGGCAAGATCGTCCCCCTGTCAGAAGCCAAAATTAATATCGCCACCCATGCATTCTTATACGGCACAGCCGTATTCGGAGGGATGCGCTCGTACTGGAACGAAGAGAAAAAAAAACTCTTCATTTTCCGTCCCTTTGACCATTTCCACCGTCTGCTGCATTCGGCGCGCATGATGTCAATGCGTACAACCTACGATGAAGAAAGCCTGATCCAACTGACGATCGACCTGTGTCGGACGGATAACTGGAAACAGGACATTTACATGCGTCCAACCATTTACAAATGCGATCTCGGGATCGGTGTGCGACTGCATGATATTCACGACGAATTTTGTATGTTCGTTACAGCGTATGAGAAATACGTCCCCAATGACAACAACGCCCACGTGACGATCTCGTCCTGGCGCCGTATCGATGATAATGTGATACCCGCCCGCGGCAAAGTAGCGGGTGCCTACGCTAACTCCTCGTTGATCAAATCGGATGCGATTCAATCCGGTTATGACGAGGCGTTAGTACTTGATCAGAACGGCCACGTTTCAGAAGGCTCGGCGATGAATGTCTTCATGGTCCGGGATGGTGTTTTGATTACCCCACCGGTGACGGACAACATCCTGGAGGGAATCATGCGCCGGACCGTAATGGAATTGGCCAGGAAGGAACTCGGAATCGATGTGGTCGAACGCTCCATTGACCGCACAGAGGTGTTCATCGCAGATGAATTGTTCTTCAGTGGTACAGCCGCCCAGGTAACGGTGATCACGCAGGTCGATCACAGACCGGTCGGCAGTGGTAAGATAGGTCCGATTGCTGGAAAATTGCGTGAACTGGTTGAGAATATCGTCCGGGCTAGAATTCCAAAGTATACGGATTGGAACGTGGAAGTATAACTAAGTGAATCATTGATTCAAAGGAATACGCTAATTAAAAAACCGCCTGCGACATTTCCGCAGGCGGTTTTCATTTTCAATTTTCAATTTTTCTTAAACCGAACCAAAACCAGGTTCTTTTCACATTCATTGAACGTGTCGAGGTAAACATTCTCGGATAACGGCTTGCCGGCCTGGTCCAATAATTGCAAATACAACTGATCCCTGCTGGTGATCGGTGTGGAGCTCAACATGAACTCAAATCCCGAACGCCCATAATCCGGGTTGACCCCGCTGACCGTGGTCATGTTGATGTTTTTTCCATTATAAGTGCCGACGATCCGTACGACCAAACCGACGATATCACTGTTGTTCGTATCCAGTACAGAACCACCTACACCCTGCCAGTTACACCCTGCGTTTTGAAGATGGGGTATCAAGCTGCTCGATATGGCCTGCGGATTGTCAGGCGAAAAAGCGGTCGTGGGTAGTTTGGTAGGGCTGGGGGTTTTACTCGGGGGAACGAGAGAGAATCCTGTCGGTGAAGCCTGGAGAGTAAAGGTGGGCACGAGGGTCGGAGTTTGTGTCCATCCACCGATTGTCGTCGGTGTCCAGGTCGCTTCGAGTTGTATGGGTGTTATGGTGAATGTAGGCGGGGCATACGGATTGGCTTCGTTGGGAGGCAATGGATTAATGAAAAGGGAAGGATTCATAAATAGAATCACAAAATATCCCGCCAAGCAGAGAGTGACAAGCATGGCCAAAACAGACAGGAAATCCCACACCTCAATGCGTGGGCCTGGCTTACGTACGGGTGCTTCCAAGCTATCGTACTTATCCATGTACCAGTCCTGCCACTATATCGACATCAGGGAAACTGCACAATATCACTTTTGACCCTTTTTTCGTCCAGCCAGGAGAGCAGGCTTTTCTCTTGAAGGGCCAGCAAAGCATCGGGGGATAACGGACGGTCCCCTCGTTCAACTATAAAAAAGAGATGGTAACCAGCCTTTGAAGCTATTACAGAAGAATAACTGCCCACCGGTGTGCTAAAGACAGCTTCATCCGCGCTCTGATCGAGCAGATAACCCTGCGGCACCCAGCCCAATTCACCGCGTGCGACCGGATCATAGATCGCTGCCAATTGATTAAAATCCTGGCCACCATCCAGTTGGGCTTTAATCTCGTCCGCTTCACCCGCATTATAGGTCAGGATCTGGCGAACATGAACCTGCTCAGTGCTCGTCGATACATCTGCAATGATTTTGTCACGCATCCAAGCAGCATCAATCGCACGGCGCAGCGCCACGCTCAGAGACTCATCCGTATATCCATTCTCTGACATCCACTTGGATAAAGCTGCTTCATCTCCAAGCGCATCGACGAGTGCCTGGTGGCGGGATGCTAATTCTGAATCGGGGCATTCATAACCCGCCTCGTGCGCTCCCTGAGCCAAAAGTTCAAGATCTATCAGATCATCCAAAACGGTCTGTTTAGCTTCTTCTGAGGGTATTGATTTTCCAAGTTCAATTTGAGCACTCTGAAAGCGTCCCAGCTCTGACTCGAATTCCGCGAGGGTAATGTATTGACCGTTAACCCTTGCGGCCAACGGTGGCGGTGTCGGTGTTGGAGGCGCAGGCGTTGCGCTTGGCAGGATTGCTGTGGGTGTTACCCGAGATCCAAGAATTGCCTCGCATGCAGAAAGAACAAGTAACGAGGTCGTAATTACAACCATCCGGGTGATCCTGGTTAAAAGCGGTTGAGCCATGGAATTCATCGACAGCATTATACCAATGATAAAAAACTCACCCCGTTCATCTCTCTGGATAACAACTCGTCGTTCAGAGAGATAGCCGGGGTGAGGATCGGGTTATTTTATGCTCTGGATCTTATGGGGAGTCGTCTTGGTCCAGGGTTTAGTAATCCATGCCGCCGGGTGGCATGGACGGTGCCTTTTCCTTCTCAGGGATATCAGTGATCAAAACATCGGTGGTCAACATCATGGCTGCGATGGAGGCTGCGTTTTCGAGCGCCCCGCGGACGACCTTCACAGGATCAATGATCCCTGCCTTGATCATGTCCACGTATTCATCCGTGAGCACGTCATAACCGATGTTCATGTTGACGGATTTTTTACCATCTGATGATTCACCCTGCTGTTTACGGCGGACGGTGTCAATGATCACCGAACCGTCCTGGCCAGCATTCGAGGCGAGCTTGCGGATGGGCGCTTCCAGAGATTTCTTGACGATGTTGATGCCAACCCGCTCTTCCTCATCCTCGCTCTTTAGTTTATCCAGCTTGGCAACCGCATTCAGGAGCGAAATTTCACCCCCGGGAACGATCCCTTCTTCCACAGCTGCACGCGCTGCAGACAAGGCATCTTCGACCCGGTGTTTCTTTTCTTTCATTTCGGTTTCGGTAGCCGCCCCGACCCGGATGATGGCAACCCCTCCTGAAAGCTTGGCTAGCCGTTCCTGGAGTTTTTCCTTGTCATAATCGCTGGTGCTCTTATCGATCTCGACCCGGATCTCCTTGATCCGGCCCTCGATAGCGGATTTTTCGCCCTTACCGCCAACGATTGTGGTGTTCTCCTTGTCAGAGACAACCTTCTCAGCCCGTCCCAGGTCACTGGTCTGGGTGGTTTCCAACTTGCGGCCCATCTCCTCAGAGATCACCTGTCCGCCTGTCAGTGCGGCGATGTCCTGGAGCATAGCCTTACGGCGATCACCGAAACCAGGCGCCTTGACAGCCAGCACGTTCAGCATGCCGCGCAGTTTGTTCAACACCAGGGTTGCCAGAGCCTCACCATCGATATCTTCCGCGATGATGACCAGCTCACGTTTGCCCACCTGGACGAGTTTCTCTAAAAGTGGAACGATGTCCTGGGCAGCGGAAATTTTCTTGTCGTAGATCAGGATATACGGCTCGGCTATGACCGCCTCCATATGCTCCGGGTCGGTCACGAAGTATGCGGAGATGTAACCGCGATCGAACTGCATGCCCTCAACGTATTCCTCTTCGAACTGGAGGGATTTAGATTCTTCAACCGTGACTACACCGTCCTTGCCAACTTTATCCATCACACGGGCGATCAGGTCGCCAATTTCTGAATCGGCTGCGGAGTTTGTAGCCACTGAAGCAATTTCTTCCTTGGTATCGATCTTAACGGAGGACTTCTTGAGTTCGGCTACTACCGTTTCAGTAGCCATCTCGATTCCTCGCTTTAGCAGCATGGGGTTATATCCGGCTTCAAGCGCCTTAAGACCTTCATTGACAATGGCATGAGCCAGGACGGTTGAGGTCGTGGTGCCGTCTCCGGCGATGTCGTTGGTCTTTGAGGCAGCTTCTTTTAGAAGCTGGGCACCCATGTTCTCAAATGGATCTTCGAGTTCAACTTCCTTGGCGACAGACACTCCATCGTGGGTGATGGTCGGCGAACCAAATTTGCGGTCCACTGCGACGTTGCGCCCCTTGGGTCCGAGTGTCGAAGAAACGGCATTCGCAACCACGTTCATGCCATTCCTGAGTTTCCGTCGTGCTTCCTCTGAAAATAATAATTGTTTTGCAGCCATAGTTCACTTCCTTTGATTAAGGTAACAGAATGATTTAATCCATAATCCCGAGCAGGTCACTCTCGCGCATGATCAGCAATTTCTTGCCGTCCATCTTGACCTCGGTGCCTGAATACTTGGCGAAGAGCACGGTATCACCCACCTTGACATCCATGGGTACGCGCTTGCCTTCCTCGTCGCGATCGCCTGGACCGGCAGCCAGAATTTTGCCCTGTTGGGGTTTCTCCTTGGCTGTTTCCGGCAGTACGATCCCACCCGCAGTCAGTTCTTCCTGCTCGATGGGTTCCACCAGGACGCGACCTCCCAGCGGTTTAAATGTGATTTTTGCCATATTAAGCCTCCTAAGAATAGCGTTTGTTAATTTGACAATTCATTCGAGCGCTATACGAGAGCGGTCAGAATGAGGCTGGTGAATTCAAACAGCCAGCGTTAATAATTTAATCGGCTTGTCAAACTACGCATGAAATTAGCACTCTAAGAGAACGAGTGCTAATCTAGATAATACTCAGTTTCTCAGTCAAAGTCAAGGGAATCTATTAGTCTCTTACAAATTTCTGATGAAAATCACCCCCTTAAATTATTTGCCGCATCAAAATAGGTTAAGGAGTGGGTGTGGGTGAAGGCGTTTCGAGCATGGCTTCCAGGGTGGAGGTGGTGAGGGGCACAGCCGTTGCGTTATTCCCTCCAACCACCGAACTGCAAATTTCCTGGCCCGCAGCAACGATTCCTGCGATATCCGGATCTTCCCCAAAACTAGCTTCCACCTCCTGCAGCACATCCAGTGCCTCGCCGCAGTAATTTGCCTGGGGTCGTGAAAGTGCGGCTAGGACAGAACCGTATGTATAGTAATAAACGACCGTATTGGGCGATAAATCCAAGCCGACTACCACCGAGGGTTCATCGTTCGGACCACAACCGCCGCGGCCGTCGCACGATTCCTCTGCCGTGCAGCCCCGGACAGCACATTTGAGGGAAGGAATCGATCCTTCATAGTTCCGGGATTTGAAGTAGATCACACCCAGCTGACCATAGATATCCGCGTTGTAGGGTTGAAATTCAAGCGCTTTTTGCACGTTTCGAGCAGCAATGAAGAATTCACCCATCTGGGAATACGTGCGGGAAATGGAGAGATAAGGAACCGGATCTTCCACCTCGAGTTGAGCATTGATCTGGGCTGTCTTTGCAAAATACTCCAGGGATTTTTCATAAAGGTCGCGCTGGACCTGTTCGTTCGGGCTTTCGAATGCCAGTCGACGGTAGTTCGCACCAGCGCGCAAATACAAAAAGGTCATATTCGGCGCAATTGTGATCGCCCGATCATAAGCGTCGATCGCCAGGTTGTACTGGCCCAGGGATTCAAGCACATACGCGTGAACGCGGTGCACATCCATCAGGGTATCGTCCTGTTGAAGAGCTTGTTTAATATTTTGATCCGCCTGGGTCCACTTCTGCTGATCAACCAGGATTTCCGAATAATACGCCAATGCCATGGTGTTGCTGTTATCAAGCTGGAGTGCGCGCACTGCCTCCTGCTCGGCCTCGGTAAGAAATGCCTGCACTTGGCGTGCATCTAATAGACCCGGACTGGCATTCCAATCCAAGACAAACGCACGCACCGCATGCACATGGCTGCTGTCCGGAGCGATGGCAACTGCCTGATTGATCGATGCGAGTGCCTCGGCGAGCCTGGATTTGCGTTCAGGGTCAGTTGTAAGCAGGGCAGTTGAATAGGTTTGAATACGCGCCAGGTCAGCCCACGCTGTGTCATCTTGTGGATCCACTCTAACCGCCTCCTGAAAAGCCTGGATAGCTCCAGCAAATTCACCGGCTGTGAATTTAGCTTCACCTTCGAGGGAATAAGAAGTCGCCGATCGGGTGGGGGTTGGGGTTGCCAGGAATAATGGTTTGATCTCGCCCTGGCGAAAGAGACGGATAAGCCAAAATCCCCCCAAAATTAAGGTGACCCACAAAAACATACGATAAATATTTGGCTGCTGACGGCGGCGGAAAATCGCTCTTCGAGGATAGATATTCATAAAGTATTGGATATTAATGTCTTAGGGATGGGTTGATACCCATTGATTTGCATTGGATTTCGATTGCATTGAGATCGACGCTTGATCAAGGTAATGTAGGAGTGGATTCAAAAAGGCCAGCCGTATCTCCGATTTCAAACGCGGTCGGTGTCGAGGTCGTTTCTATCGCAGGCACCGAGGTCAAGTTCAAACGGCAGCGGTTTTCGATTTCAACCGCGTTGCCAACAGCCAATTCATCGGATGGAACGCGCGCCTGGATCATCTGTGCAACCTGCAAAGCTTCCCTGCATTTGCTCAACCTGGCTAAAGCCAGGCCATAGGTGAAGTAATATTCGGCGATGCGGGCATCCGGTACAAGGTTGATCGGTTCGATCCGCTCACCTTCCTCTGTAAACCCTCCCTGAACTACAAGCACCAACTCATCCACAGCCTCCGGCCAGAGCAGGTTACGGTAGTACATCACGCCCAGGTTGCCGCGCAGGTTGGCGTCGATAGGATTATTATCCCGGGCAGTTTCCGCGTACTGCATCGCCTTGGCATACTCACCAACGGTCGCGTAGGTTCTTGAGATAAGCAGGTCGGGGGTCGGATCGGTGGGATTGAGCGCGTTGGCACGCGTGAATTCCTCCACAGCCTGATCATAGATGCCCAATGCCCGATAGTTTCTGCCCAGAGCCAGGTGCAGGTCTGCGATATTGGGATTGATATTCACAGCCGCCTGGTATTCACGGATGGCCTCCTCGTAATTTGCTGTTGCCTCGAGGATATAACCCCTGGCACGCCTGGATTCCAACGCATCGGGTTCGAGTGCAAGTGCAACCCGGGATTCTTCAATCGCCTTCTCCACACCCTCGAACGTACCGGTGCCAGAAACATAGGAATCCACAAGGATTTCTGCATAATATGCGTGTGCCATCCCGTTGTTCGGATCCAATTCCAGCGCCCGCTTGATGGCTGCCTCAGCCTCCAGATATTCTCCCTGAAAATCGAGCGCCCAGGCTCGCACCGCGTGCGCCATGGAGTTGTTTGGATTGAGCAGCAGGGCATCTCCGGCGCTTATCTCGGCGTCATGATACTGCCCGGCGAAAACAAGCGTGCGCGCCCTCGCGATATGAATGGATGCATCTTCAGGCCTCGCTGCGATAGCCTGCTCGTACATATCGGCTGCCTGAACTAATTTGCCGTCTTTAAATAACTGTTCCGCCTCTGTCACAAACGATTGCGGATCGCGGGTAGCTGTGGGTGTTGGTAAAAATGGTGACGGCCTGGCTGCGATAATATACCGATTAACATACGCCGTACCAAGGATCAGCAGGGAAAGCAAAATAATGCGGAACCAGTTCGGCCGCCTCCGCCTGCGATTCATACTCCACTTACTGCCGCGTAAATACATGCTTTCCTTTAGAAACCGGCGGTCATGTTACCATTCCGCCCGAACGGGCGTCAAGCAGGTGGTCCAACTTCTCATTTGGTTCTTATATGCTAAAATCCTCCCATGCAGTTTGAGGTTTTCACCCTGCTGCCGGAAATTTTCCCCCCTTATCTTGGAACCAGCATCCTGCAGCGCGCCAGCCAACGTGGATTGATCCAGGTCCGCGTTCACAACTTCCGCGACTACACCCACGATAAACATCATACCACCGACGATACACCCTACGGCGGCGGCGGCGGGATGGTGATGAAACCGGAACCGGTATTCGAAGCCGTTGAGACCGTGCTCGGACGACGGGCGGGAACACCCGTAATTCTCTTATCTCCTCAGGGACGGGTGTTTACTCAATACATAGCAGAGCAGCTATCTAAATTTGAAAAGATCGCCCTCCTGTGCGGTCGTTACGAAGGTGTCGATGAACGCATCCGATTGTATTTGGCTACTGACGAAATATCGATCGGGGATTACGTTCTGACAGGTGGCGAATTACCCGCGTTGATCCTGATCGACACAGTTGCCCGTCTCATCCCCGGTGTTCTGGGCGATCCGACCGGAGCAGAAGATGACTCCCATTCGATGGGTTTGCTGGAGTACCCTCAATATACGAGGCCTCCGATATTTCGGGATTGGGTTGTCCCAGAAATACTCCTCTCAGGTGACCACGCAAAAATTGATCTGTGGCGTCGCGAGCAAGCGCTCTTGCGGACCTTGAACAAACGTCCCGATATGCTCGATAAAGCTGAATTAAATGAAGTTGATCGAAGCTTCCTGGAGAAGGCCCGACGAAAATCGAATTCCCGGTAGTGCGTGGCTGAGATGGAAGAGCCCGACCCGAACACAATAACCGGGTATAGTATCTCTGTCATCCTGTCATTCATTTTAATTGGCGTTCTTATTCTTCCAGCCTGTACCTCACGATTGGATTGCGCAACAACAAAGGTCATCTGCGCAGGTTTGGTGACCGATACAGGGAGCATCGATGATTTTGGTTTAAATCAGGGTGCGTGGGAAGGTCTGCAAGATGCGCTCCTGGAGCATACGATCCATCATGTCGAGTACATCGAATCATCCGAACCACGGGACTATATAAAAAATATCGAGTATTTCACTGACCGGGATTTCGATATCATCCTCACGGTTGGTATGGGCCAGCGTCTGGAAACACAACAGGCAGCCGAAAATTATCCGGCCGTTCAATTCGTTGGAATCGACCAAACCTACAACGAAAACATGAGCAACCTTCATGCGATCCTCTTTCAGGATGCACAAATGGGTTATTTCGCTGGGGCTGTAGCCGCCATGCTTACTAAAACATCCCTGGTTGGGGCGGTATGCGAGTCGTCTGAGATCGATAGGATCCGACAAAAATGCGAGGGCTTCAGACTAGGGGCGTCCAGCTGTGGTGAAATGTGCCAACTGCGCCCGGATCAAACGATCGAAGTGCTTGTTCGTTATCGAGAAGATGAAGATCCGGATCTACTCTTCAATGACCCGGAATGGGCAGAAAAGGTCACCAGAGAATTGATCCACCGCGGTGTGGATGTTCTTTTCGCCGTCGGCGGTGGCACCGGCCAGGGAGCCATCCGGGCTGCTGCGGACTCGGAAGTTTATACGATAGGCACCGAAAAGGACCAATGGTTCGCCCTTCC
>MGNL01000107.1 GCA_001796785.1 Chloroflexi bacterium RBG_16_51_16
GCACGCACCTTCTATTTCCGAATTTCCCCCTTCCCGGGGGAAGGGGGTAGGGGGATGGGCGCGTAAAAAACATAGCCCAAAAGGGTCGGCTGACCATTCAACCCGATTGGGCTATGATCATTGCATACGATAGGAGTATGCCGATGAAAACGATGAAATTTCTGGTTTCAACAAACCCGGCCGCATTCGGTTCGGATGCCTCACCGCAGGAGATGCAGGAATATGCTGCTTTCGCCCACCAATACCTGCTCAAACACGGTTACGACCAGGTCGAGATCGAATTCGTTATGGATTATCCAAAGGGAGACGATCCTCAAGCTGCGCTGAGGAAGGAGATTTGGTCCGCTTATAAAGCGAAATAGTCCGTAGTATTGTATGATCGGATAACGAGATTATTATATAAGCCCCACATAGATCTTCAGCGTGGAGTTTATCTATTTTATAAGCTTGCCGTATTCGGAATGAGTGCCGATCTAAAACCAGAGAATTCCATCAGCAACTTTGATGCCTATTGCTCGATACTTGATTCCGACTCTTGCTGAAACATATTCGCCCACCTCTTTGAAATGCAGGGATGGATGATTTGGATTGGTCTTGAGGATTTCGAAATTTTTATCTGCTAGTTCACGTACGGTTAGGGGTGTTTTAAGGTAGAGCTTCCAGAATTTATCACTCGCGAAATGTCTCGTAATTCCTTGGCCGTACCATTGTGATACTCACGCCTAGCCTCTTCAGCAACTTTTTCTTGGCTCCCCCTGTATTACCATTAACCCATGGCCTCGCCTTCCGACCGCGACCTCATCCTGCGTGCCCGCCGCGGTGAAATGGAGGCATTCGGCGAGCTGGTGCTGCGCTTTCAAAACCGTGTATTTAACGTGTGCTACCGCATGACGAACGAACGCCGCCAGGCTGAGGACCTGACCCAGGAGACCTTTTTGCGAATTCATTCCCGGCTGGACACCTTCAACCTTGAACGTCCATTCGGGCCTTGGATCGGGCGAGTTGCGGCGAACGTGTGCCTCAACTACCTGGAATCCGTAAAGCTCAAGCCATCCGAGTTGGATGAGGAGCGGGATGCCGATGAAAACCCTTCGCCGGAAACTGCCTATGAAAATAAGGAACACTCTAACCGGATCCGGATCGCGCTGGCATCCCTGCCTGCCCGCTACCGGCTGGTCATCGAATTGCGCCATTTCCAGGAGATGTCTTATTCGGAAATCGCTGCCAACCTTGGGATCCAGCTGAGTGATGTGAAGAGCGACCTCTTTCGCGGACGTAAAATGCTCGCGGAGAAACTCAAATGAAACATCTGACAGATGATGCAATAAATGAATATCTTGATCATGAGTTGGCTGAGTTCGATCGGTCATCCCTGGAGCTTCACCTGGCTGAATGCGCTGAGTGCACTTCCCATCTCGAGGTTCTCCAGGAGGTTTTTGCCCAATTGAGTAAATTACCGGAAGCCAGCCTATCCCACGACCTGAGCTCAGGTATTCTTCGCTCGCTGCCACAACCCCATGCTTTACCTCCTCTTATCCGCCTGGCTGCGCCTTTTCAAGCCGTTCTGGCACTGTTGGGTTTAGCCATCACGATCCCCTACGCGTATGAGAAGATTGCCTCCAGTATGACCGGCATTGAATTTGGTTTTTCTCTGCAACCATGGTTTGATCTTCAAATGATGGGGTTGAACTGGTGGATCGTAATAAAGGATTTTCATCTTCCAGCATTGCCTGGATTTACCGGATTTGAATTTTCAGATCAAATTCTTTATCTCGGATTGTTGGCATGTTCAATTGCCTGGTTCATTGGGAACGGGATGTTATTGAAAGATACGCGGAGGAATCATCCATGAATGAGATCGGTCGTATGTTCTTCCTATTAATTGTCCTGACGGTTAGCCTGGCAGGTTATTTCCTGGTTTTAAACGCGTTATTTGCCCACAGGTTGGCTAAGTCGCAGCATATCTTCGAACAGTCACGTGCTCGCTCCTTCTTGCTTGGGCTGATCAATTTACTTTTCTTTGCAGTCCTCGTGGTAGCGCTGTTTTCAATGGCTGAGCGGGCAAGTGGAGCTGTTAAAACCCTGCTCACTCTGCCTGCGCTGTTGATCGCCGGAGCAATGACCGCTTCACTAGGATTCGGTTGGGCGGCAGTGGCAAATGTAATCGCGGGACGGTTCTTTCCTCAGTCGCCATCCTGGATGAAGGTCGTTATGGGAACAGTGATCCTCGCCTTTGGCGGTGCGCTGCCCTTCGCGGGATGGTTTCTGCTCCTGCCCTATACCGGTTTCGCTGGATTGGGGGCATTTATTTTGGGATTTTTCCAAAAAGAGCTGAAAGAATAGTGTTTGAGTTAATGAGAAATATTTTTATCCGCTTCTCTCTCATCCTGCCGTCATTCCATGCCAACTCAACACCTCGTCGATGCGTTTGGAATGGTCCGGGTCATTGTACGGGCAGGTATCCTGTACATCTGGTGCAGATGATTTACCGGTGAGGGCGAAAAACACTGCCGAAGATCCGTTGGCGACGTTGACCGGGTCGTACCCGCCTTCCAGGACGAAAATGATCCTGCCGTTGCAATGTTCTTCAGCCAGTTCAACGAGCAATTTTGAAATGGAGAAGAATCCCGCCGTGGATAAACCTAACGTGGTGATGGGATCGCTCCAGTGGCTGTCGAAGCCTGCGGATATCAACATGAGTTGTGGATTGAACTTTTTAGCGGCAGGCTTGACGATCTCCTGAATGACTCGCCTGTAAGTCGTATCCCCCGCTCTGCCATCCAATGGGACATTGATGATTCGCTGTCGGTCGTGCGGGATATCATCGATCCATCCGCTCCCGGGGTAGATCCCCCATTGGTGCAAGGATATGAAAGTTACGCGGGGATCATCCAGGAAAATCGCCTGGGTGCCGTTCCCATGGTGGGCGTCGAAGTCCACGATCATTACGCGCTCGAGTCCGTTCGCAAGCGCCGCGCATGCACCGATGGCGATATTATTGAAAATGCAAAAACCCATCGCGCGGCTTGGCTCGGCATGATGACCCGGCGGACGGACGATCGCGAACGCATTGCGGGCATCGCCGTTCATGACCGCCTTCGTGCAGCCCAGCACACCACCGGCAGCCAGTAATGCGTCCTTGTATGAAGATCCGGTAACGTAAGTGGGTGCATAATCGATGATTCCAGGTCCCGCTTTGCAGGCTTGCTCGATTGCTCCGATCATCTTCGGATGGTGCACAGCAACAACCTGTTCATGGGTTGCAGGTGACGCATCCAGAGCTTCAGCCGCAAAGGTCGATAACTTCTTTTCCAGGATTTCCATCCGTTCCGGAGATTCGGGATGGTCGGGGTACACATGCCCGGGGGATGGAATGAATGTGTAAACGCTGCGCATCGATTTCAGATATTTTATCTTCTTATTTCCTGCATCAATTATCAGCCCGACTTCGCCCAATCAAACCTGGACCTTTTAATCGCCAGGCTGGATTAAAAGAAAATCAGATCACCTGGTTCAGTCACCTGATGATCTGAGGCTGAAAAACATCCGCCGCCCTGTCAGCATGGGGGGGGCATGCTCACACGGGCGGCGGCAAGACACCAATTACCAGTAAAAGGGAGGGCAGGTGTCGATGACTGCAATATACACCTGATTTATCGGAATTACATTAATCTTTGATTAGAAATGGACTAATTTTGTCCTATTTTGCACAGGTATTTTTTTTCTCTTTTTTATGGTGCTCATGATCGTCCTGTCAACCAGACCTGGTTGGTCGTTTATATAGGTTGCTGTCCAGCCTGGTTGATGCTCCACCATTTTCAGCGATAATTACAACGCTGGAGCAAATTCCCTGGTCGAGATCTCAAAACGCGGCGGCTGCTGTAAGTGTTTTTTCACCGCACATAATTCCACGGAATGGATGATCGCCTCGCGATATTTCTCAGGGAAATTCCGGGGCAGTTCTATTTCCAATCCTACCAGCTCGACCATTGCGGTTGCCGGGTTGCTTTGTACATTCTGGATGATCCGCAAGCCTTCAGTCGCAAGTCCCCGTTGTCGGCAAAAACCCAGCGCGTAGATCCCGGCACAGGTCCCGATCGAGGCTAGGAACATAGCAAAGGGAGTTGGCGCGGAACCTTCTCCCCCTCCTCCTGGCGGTTGATCGGTTTTCACCGTGAATCCTCCGAAGTGTGCGTCCACTTTCGACCCCCCGGGAAAATCAATCGTGATCTCCATGTTGATACTCCTTAGATCATTAATCGTATATGAATTATTAGCCCTGGAATCCTCTGGGTTTGGCCGACGGAGGAACCAGTCCGGTTTCTTTATTGACTCTTTCTCGATTATAGATGCGCTGGAAGCAAAAGTTCTGCGTGTATAATGTAATTCGTTTTCAATGACATATTGCAGGAGCACTTCATGACTGAAAAAGAATCCTCGAAGATCATTATCCCGCCTCAGGGCAGCGTCATCCGTGATGTCCTCATGCGGATTAAATTGATTTTGAAATTAATGGGGGACTCGCGGGTAAATCTCCTCCTCAAGGTTCTCCCGTTGGCTTCCGTGGCCTACCTGATCTGGCCGTTTGACCTGGCCCCTGGGGTCGTGCTCCCGGTGATCGGTGCGCTGGATGATGTGGCCATCCTCTGGCTTGGACCTTACCTGTTCCTCGAACTTGTTTCACCCGATCTTATTCAAGAACATATGAATAAGCTCAGCAGCAATCTGCAGAGTATCGAAAATGATGACGTGGTTGAGGGTGAATCAACCGAAGTAAAAGAGGATTAACTTCTGGCAAAATAAGTAATTTATCATTTTTCGAGGAAGCAACAACGGGGGATGCGATCATATATCCATTTGGAGAATAAAATGAATCGGTGGATGATATTCCTGTTTCTTATCATGGTGGCGTGCGGTTCAGTTGAACCAATTCCGGTTAGCGATCGAACACCTTTACCCGTCCTTGATACCCCGCCGTCAACTTCCATCTCGCCCGCTCCGGTACCTTCCGCAACATCAGCTTTGCCAACATTACCAAACGCTGTATCGTTTCCCGATCCTAATAATTACCAGTGGCAGGGATGGATCCCTGGCTTGGAAAATCCGGTGGATATTCAGAATGCCGGGGACGGATCGGGGCGTTTGTTCATTGTAGAGCAACCCGGACGCATTCGCATTTTTGCAAATGGGCAATTGCTTGAACCCGCCTTTCTGGACATCACGGATCGGGTGGACGATTCGGCAAGTGAGATGGGGTTATTGGGTCTGGCTTTTCATCCGGATTATGAACACAATGGATATTTCTATGTCAATTACACGGAGGCCGGCGGCGACACGGCTATAGCCCGATACCAGGTGGGCGCGGATGGGAACTCGGCTGATCCCAACAGCGAAAAAAAACTTTTGGGTGTGAAGCAGCCATTCCCAAATCATAATGGCGGTGCGGTTGTTTTCGGACCCGATGGATACCTGTATCTGGGTCTTGGTGATGGCGGCTCAGGTGGTGATCCGTTCGGCAATGGTCAAAAGTTGAATACCTTGCTCGGCAAGATCCTGCGGATTGATGTGGATCAGGGAGACCCGTACCTGGTACCTGGGGACAATCCGTTTGGATCGGAAGTATGGCATTATGGTCTGCGCAATCCCTGGCGTTTAAGTTTCGATCATGTCACTGGCGATATGTTCATCGCGGATGTCGGACAGGGATCCTGGGAGGAGATCGATGTTGCTCCTGCAGGTCAGGGCGGATTGAATTTTGGGTGGAATTTGTTTGAAGGTAATCACGAATATGCCGGAGGATCGTCATCTGGAATAACCGGTGCTGTCGCCGAATATGA
>MGNL01000108.1:0-18700 GCA_001796785.1 Chloroflexi bacterium RBG_16_51_16
ATTCATGGTCCCGGCTCCCACTTGTGTGTAATAAGGTTGGGCGATTAAACAATCATGTGCGGCCCAAAATTCCTGTAGTTGAATGATGATGGATTGAAACGTAGCCATGGTTAACCGTTGACCCTGTTCTTCGATGGTTGGCCAAATTCAGATCACCGGGATTATATCTTACCCTTCCAGCTCAACCATGACGGTGCTGGAGTCCAGCCACATCAGTAAGAAAATTATTCTGTGAAGTTCAATCCCCGGCACGGATGAAGGGTTGCCACACAGGGCTGGTCCCTTCAGTGAGGGCGACTCTTTCCCCCGACTGTACGCTAATAAGATAGATTCTTGACATACCATCCAGGCTCAAATCCGAGACCGCGATCCAGTTTCCATCCGGCGACCAGCTTGATACCAAGCCAGATGACAGCTCATTGAATTCGTCTGTTTCCGAAGAGACGATATCTGTCCATCGCCGGTTTTCATCAATATAACCAATGGCTAAATCATTTCCATCTGGTGACCAAACCAACTGCACCTGGTTGGCGTACACACGGAGCGGTACGGTTCTTTCCTGCCGATCATCCAAATGGAGGTAAAAAAGTTGTTGATCTGTCTTTGCCGAAGCTTCACCCGCGCGATGTTTGATACAGGCGATTATCAAATCCACCGGAGACCATTCACAGTTAGTCAACCCGGTATAAGGAAGACTGAACGCGGAACGAGTCGCGAAGTCTGAGATACCATATTCAGAAGGGATCTGGGATGCAATATTGAAGATAACCTGGCTTCCGTCAATAGACCATTTCGGATTCAACATCCCGGATATCTCATTTGTCGGAGGCACAATGCGTCTCTTCTTGAGGTTTTCAAGGTTGATCAACCATATCCCGTTGTTCAGATTAGGGTCAAACCACTCGGGTGGCGAATCATAAATGATCTGCCTGCCATTCGAAGACCAATTGAATCCACCTCCAGATCCAAATACTAATTTCAGTGTTTCATCGGTTTTAGGATCGTACAGGAAAATATCCGCCTCACCATGAGCCAGCTGTGAATATGCAAGCCGGCTTCCATCGGGGGACCATTCATGGTGGATGATACTCACCGTCTGGTTGTCCTTCGGCAAGGTATTCGATGTGATTTGATTTAAACCGCTGCCGTCCGGATGAATAAGCCAAAGGTTATTTTTATAAATGAATGAGATCCAACCATTCGGATTGGGCGGTTGGGGAGGAGTTGCAGGGGTCGCGTTGGAATTAGCCGGACTTGTTATGATATTCGCGGTTGATGGCTCAACCTGAATCATCTCGGTTGCTGTGGTTGATGGTACACAAGCGTTGGACAGCAATACCAGTACGATAAAACTGTAGATGTGGATCTTCATTTTCTCTAGGTTCGCCAGGAGCATGAAATTAGATAATCCGGGCTTGAATAGATATTGATCTGCTCTAAATTTGTCAATAATCCCGACATCCTGGTTAGGGTGAAGGTGGCATTATACTACCTGGTCCATTGAGTTCGTCGCATCTTCTTAAGGGGTCAGCTTTTTATAAAATTCCGGTGTCAGGTCAGTGACGCGATAGATCCGAATATTTTCCAACCCCTGTACGGGTATCACGTTTTCGGGTTGAATATCGTCCAATGCGTGCACAAATTGCGCGGTGCGTTGGGATCGGCCGGCAAACTCGTCATAAAAGATCAGGTAGTCAGATTGGACCAGGCGCTCCACCATGGGAGCCATATCAGGTTCCTCGAGCCACAGTGGATTCAGCAATAAGGTACGGCCTGGAAAAAAATAGGAGAAAGGACCACGGCCATGGTATGCCAGGACGGTTTTGGATGCCGCATCTGGTTTTGCTGACATGTTGTCTGCGGCTAATTCCATTCCTTCGCCATAACCATAACTGGGGCGGCTGCCAGTCAGCAATGTTTGGATGGGATTGCTGTATGTGTAGTAATAAGGTCCAAATGCCAGTGCGCTCCACAATTGCATGCCGAGCAAGATCGTGACACATGCGAATTGGATTACCTCCAATCCTGGCGTTCTCCATCTTGAAGCCAACCAAGCGATCCATATCCCCCAACCCAAGCCAGCAACCAGATCCAAACTGACATGGCTTGTCATAATGTAATGAAGTTGATTGCGTCCCTGCGCTAATCCGAACATCAAGATGAAAAGTGCGGCGGTTATGATCAAATAGATCTGAAGCCATTTCAACACAGGCTTTGGTGATGATTCTCCGCGAATAAAGAAACTCAAAATCGCCAGGGAAAAACCAAACCATGCCAACGGTGTGGAACGCGCGAAGAGGCTGGATGTAAATCCCCGGATCACCGGACCGGCTGCATCCAGGCTGAAGTTAGCCGGTTGAAGTTCATGGGTTACCTGAAGGCGTGAGCCTTGGAATGCATAACTGAATGCATTGCCGTAAACCTCGTACAGCATTCTGCCGGGCTCAACCCACATCCCCGGCCAGATAATGACGTACACCAACGCCAGAACTGCGATCCAGATGCCCAAGATTTTCGAGTGGTCGATCAGAGCATCGCCAAATCCAACGTGCCTCATTTTTTTAATGGTGGACACACACAGGATCAAGCCAATCACGGGAATGAAAGCGATCGCGGAAGACTTGGTCAGTTGTGCCAGTGCGGCGGCGAAAGCAGATAGGATCAAATAAGGAAGTTTGCGAGCATAGACCAGGTAAACCAACAAGCTGAGAAGTGATGTGACTGCACAGACCGCCAGCAGAGCCTCGTGATTTAACAGGATGGAATGCCCAAGAAAGAACGGCGAACTGGCCATGAATCCGGTGATCAGCAGACCATATCCATCTCCCACCAAAAGTGACAACAGGTGAAAGATAATCAGGACAATTAGAGTGATCAATAGGAGTTGAAGCAAACGGGAGAAAAAAAGCAATTGCAAGGGGGACTTTCCATGATCCAACAGATATGGATCGAACTTATCCTTGTCCACATCAAAATAACCCTGGCCGAACCCGCGAAATTCTGGAAAATAGATCAGGAATCCGCCGGTAACAAACCACATGGTTGTTACCGCAGGATGATATTCATATACCGTATTCTGAAACTCGCGCTGACCCAAGGCGTAATAAAAGTTGGCGCCAACCGAGAGCCAGAAGGGCTCATCCACGGTCACGAACGCTTTGAGGCTCGCCCATCTAGGAGCGATTACCAAACTCAGCAAAATGACATAGAGGAGGAGTCTTCGGAAGTTCATCAGTCGGATCAGTTCTCGTAGAAGCTTGGGGGAACGCCTGAAACCGGATAGATTTCCAGGTAAGGCCGGCCGTTTAAGTCAATAACATGTTCCGGAGTCATTTCATTCAAGATCGGAAGGCGTTCATGCAATCCGGAATAAATAACCAGGTAATCCGATTTACGCAGGTTGTCCTGTAATTGCGACTTGTCCGTGAAGAAGACGGGTTTAAACACCAACGTATCCCCGGGAAAGTAATAACTGAACGAGCGTCCAAAATATACCAGGGCGGTCATGAATTGCGCATTCGGTTTTTCCGCAAGGTAGGCAGCCGCCGTTTCCATCCGCTCGCCGTAAAAGAAAACGGGAACTTGATCCTTGTTGTTGAAGGTGAGGACGGGATTGAGATAGGTATAGTAATAAGGTCGGAAGGACAGCAAACCAGCAGCTTGAAAAGCAAGCACCACGCCAAGCAGCGCTATTAGAATCATCGTTGGACGTTTTGAATTCAGCTTGTCAGATAAATATCCCAGGGAAACCACCCAACCCAGACCTGCAATCACTTCAAAACAGACATAGGAAACAAGAACATAATGAGGCTGATCGCGCCCGCTGATGACAGCAAACATGCTGATGGCTGCAAACGTAAGCAGGAATAAAAATAACAAAAAAGGTTTTAGGATCTTTTGGGATCGCGGTTGATTTTTACTTACGATTGCAATGAAGGCAAGTACGACCCCTATCCAGGTGAGTGGACTCGTCCGCCAAGCGATGGAAACCAATATAGCCAGCATGCTTCGAAGCGCTTCCGGCAAACTGAACCGGACTGGTTCCAAGCCGGCGGATACGGAGAGCCTCGATCCAAGGAACGCATAACTGAATGCATTTCCATAAACTTCATGAAGCATCTTTCCAGGTGCTACCCACATACCCGGCCAAAAAATGAAATAAAAGAGGATCGTAATTCCAATCCACCCAAGAAAGATACCGGCTGCAGCCCTGGTTTTTTGCCAGATATTTTCCTTTTCGAATCCATTTTGAAGAAACCAATAACCAACAATCATCCCGATCACTGGAAGCAACACAATGCTTGAAGATTTGGTCAGGTTTGCCAGTGCCGCCGCCATTCCAGAGAGGACGAGATGCAATGGATGCCTTCCCTTAAACAGGTAAATCGTGAGGGCTAAAATAGTGATTAGTGAGAACAATCCAACCATGCTTTCATGGTTCAGCAGACGGGATTGTCCAAATAAATAGGGTGCGAATGATGCGAAAAGCACAATAGCGAGGGCGGATAATTCATCCAAAAGAATCTTTAATAAAATGAACGCCGTCACCCATAAAGCGACATTGACCAGCACCTGGAAAAACCTGCTCCACCTTAACAAATCCAACGGGTTTCTTCCCTGTTCGACCAAATAACTGTCAAAGCTGGTCTTTTCCTGCTGGAAATATCCATTCATCAAACCGCGATATTCTGGGAAATAAACCAGCATGGCGGCGGTCACGATCCACATCGTGGTCACCGCGGGGTGATACTCATAGATCGTGTTCTCGAATTCAAAGTGAGTCAATGCGTAGTAGTAATTAGCACCGACGACTAGCCAGAAAGGCTCATCTGCAGCCGTAAAGTCTGTTAACTGCATAATGCGAGGCACGATCAAGCCGCAAAGTACAATGAGGATGATCACAACACGAATGGGCTTATTCATTTCCAGGCAGGAATCATTATACCAATCGGGGTTTCGAGTCGTCTCAAGGCAGGAAACTTTGACGATTTCCAAATTGCCTGCTCCTCATGTATAATCACTGCAAATATTTTTTGAATAAAAGCTAGGACGGTGGAAAGTAAGCCAGGGAAAACCGACAGGGAAGGCGGAGCATGGATTGAGACTCCACCCAGGTGGAAAGTGGCTGAAGTTCCCTCCCGAGCTGCACGGGTGAAGAGCCGAACAGTTTTGTAGCCCGAGCCGCGCTGCACGCGTTATCAGAGCTGCCGATGAACGTCGGCGTAAAGTGGATTGTCTGTTTGGTTCGCAACAGACAATCAAAGCGGGTGGTACCGCGGGAAATTTCTCCCGTCCCAGTTTTGGGATGGGAGTTTTTCGATTGCCACAGATGACGCTTGCTCTGTATTGGATGGCGAATAAGTTCAATTAATAATGTTTGGGATCGGTTTTAAATTGATGGAGATCAAATGCTCGACAAATTGAGTGAAATTGAAAAGACCGCTCTGGAATCTCTTGCCCATGTTAGGGATGAAACCAGCCTGGAGTCATGGCGGGTGGCTCATTTAGGCCGCAGCTCACCATTGATGACCTGGTTTTCCGATCTGGGTGATCTGTCCAAAGATGAACGCCCGAGCGCCGGCCAGGCTGCAAACCGGGTTAAATCATCCTTGGAATCAGCCATGCAACAACGCCAGATCGAAATCAAGTCTGCCGTGCTTGCCAGATCTCTCGAGGAAGAGAAGCTGGATGTCACCCTGCCTGGGCGCAGCATTCAACGCGGTCGGCTGCATCCTTCAACACAACAACTTCGCCGGGTGCTGTCCATTCTCGCAGATATGGGATTTCAGGTCTATCTTTCGCCTGAGGTCGAGACGGATGAGATGAATTTCCAATTGTTGAATTTTCCTCCACATCACCCGGCACGCGAAATGCAGGATTCGTTGTACCTGGAGGCAGCCGGCCGGGGCGAGAACCCGATTCTATTGCGCACCCATACTTCTCCAGGTCAAATCCGGGCCATGCGTGAATTCGCGGCGACCAATCCCACCCAACCTCCACCCATCCGAATCGCCCTGCCCGGAATGTGCTTTAGACATGAACAGATCACAGCCCGAACAGAAATCCAGTTCAACCAGGTGGAAGGTCTCGTGGTTGGTGAGCACATCACCTTCGCGGATCTTAAAGGGACCCTGACCGATTTCGCCCACCGTATGTTCGGCCAGCAGGCTAGGACACGGTTTCGTGCCTCTTATTTTCCCTTCACTGAACCCTCAGCTGAAATGGATATGGAGTGTTTTGTTTGCGGTGGGAAAGGCTGCCCGGTTTGTAAACAATCAGGCTGGCTGGAGATCCTTGGCTGTGGAATGGTTCATCCGCTGGTCCTGCAGAACGGGGGTTACGATCCGCGGCGTTACACCGGCTACGCCTGGGGAATGGGACCAGAGCGTCAGTTGATGCTTCGTTACAAGATCGAAGACATCCGCTATTTCTGGGGTAATGACGTCCGTTTTTTGGAGCAGTTCTAATGAAACTACCCATCGGTTGGCTTAAAGATTTCATAAAAATTGACGGGCTTTCCGTCGAAGATATTGCTCGAATGCTCACTCTGGCTGGCCTCGAAGTCGAGGAAATCATCTATGCCGGCTTGCCACTACCCAAATCCAAAGTGGCGGCTACAGATTCTGAAAGCAAGCACGAATTCAAGACCAGCGGAATCGGTTGGGATAAGGACAAGATCGTTGTCGGAGAGATCTACTCCGTTGATCCGCATCCGAATGCAGATCGTTTGGTATTGTGCGACCTCTTCGATGGAATTCAGCAACATGTCGTACTTACCGGTGCGCCCAACCTCTTTGAATATAAAGGCAGGGGGAAATTAGCGAAGTCAATAAAAGTCGCATATGCCAGGGAAGCCGCCACCCTTTACGACGGTCATGCTCAGGGAAGGCAATTGATGACTCTCAGGCGGACAAAAATCCGCGGTGTTGAATCGTACTCCATGGCATGCTCGGAAAAAGAGCTCGGCATCTCGGACGAGCATGAAGGCATTATCCTGCTTGATGCAGATGCGCCGGTAGGCACGCCGCTGGCAGATTACATGGGGGACGCCGTGCTTGACATAGCAATATTACCGAACATGGCACGGTGTGCCAGCGTGCTTGGAGTAGCCCGCGAACTTGCCGCGTTAACTGGAAGAAAATTAATTCAGCCGCGCATCCAATTGAAAACCAGTGGATCACCGGTAAAAGAGTCGGTAACCATAAAAGTTAATGAGCCGGAACTCAATCCCCGGTTTGTTCTTGGGTTCATCCGGGATGTGGAAATCAAACCGAGTCCTTATCAGGTGCAGCGGCGTTTGAAGCTGGCAGGCATGCGCCCGATCAACTGCATTGTTGATGCAAGCAATTACGCCATGCTTGAACTGGGTCAGCCTCTGCATGCCTTTGATTATGATGTCCTCACGGATCGGGCAGGCCGATCTGTACAGATCAAGATTAGCACGCGAAGAGCCAGAGCAGGGGAGCAATTGACTACCCTGGATGGTGTATCGCGTAAATTCAACGAATCACACGTGCTGGTGTGTGATTCCAAAGGTCCCTTATCCATCGCCGGAATCATGGGCGGTGCTGTAAGCGAGGTTTATGACGCGTCCAATAAGAACTTGGATGTTGTTAATCCGGAAGATACGCAGATGCATACCGAAGACAACCAGCAGGTCATCGATCCAAAATCCAGACAAGGCAAAGCCAGCCAGCGAATACGCAGTACCTCCAATGTTCTATTGGAAGGGGCAGCCTGGAACTTCATTAATATCCGAAGAACGGCTAAGGAGCATAACCTGCCATCCGAGGCATCCTTTCGATTTTCGCGAGGAGTTCATCCAGCCATGGCGGAGGTTGGCGTCCGCCGCGGTTTGCAGCTGATGGCAGAATGGTCAGGCGGCAAGGTTGCGCCAGGTCTTGTGGATGAATATCCGCTCAAACCCAAAAATCCAACGGTGCAGGTATCGCCTACCGACGTGAAACGCTTGCTCGGTATCGATCTGAAAGTAGGTGAAATTGCACGGCTCCTCAGTCGTCTAGAATTTAAATGTGTGCTTACGAAGTCAGCAGTGCGCGTCACCGCACCGGATCATCGCATGGACATCGGTGAGGGCCTCGTCGGCCTGGCAGATGTTCTGGAGGAAGTGGCACGCGTTTATGGTTACGATCGAATCCCGGAAACCCGCATGGCGGATAAGTTGCCACCTCAAATTGGAAACCCGATTTTTGAATGGGAAGAGCATTTGCGGGACATCCTGGTGGCGGTCGGATTCCAGGAAGTCGTCGGATATCGGCTTACATCCATCGAACGTGAAAGGCGGGTGTTAAGTCCGGGCAGCCGGCAGGACCCGGACTATGCAGTGATTGCCAATCCCACCACGCCTGAACGCAGTGTTTTACGTCGCAGCCTGACTGCCTCGGTCCTGGAGGCCCTTGAAAAAAATATCAACTTCAGGGAAACCATTTCACTCTTTGAAATAGGTCCGATCTTCGAGCCGGTGAAAAATAAACCCCCTGTAGAAAGAAGTATGCTGGCCATGGTTTTGAGCGGCCGAAGGGAACACACCTCCTGGGACGTGAAGGATTTACCTTGGTTAGATTTCTTTGATCTAAAAGGACGCATTGAACTAATCCTCAGTGCGCTCCGGTTCACTCCCATTTCCTATGCGGATATCGATACGGCAGGCTTTTTACACCCCGGTAAATCGGCGGAAGTTAAAGTTGGTGGCAAAACAGTCGCGGTATTCGGTGAGGTGCATCCCTTGGTTAAAGCGGCTTATGATTTAAGCGAAGCCCCCGTGATGGCTGCGGAGTTTGACCTTCAGGCTTTGCGCTCCATCCCGTCCGTATATGGGATCGAACCAGTGCCTGATTTTCCGGCAATTTATGAGGATATAGCGCTGATACTGGATGAATCCATCCCTGCCTCGACGGTTGAATCCCTGATCCTCGAAGGCGGAGGCGGAAGTGTTACCCATGCTCGCTTATTCGATGTTTATCAAGGTGAGCAAATCGGTTTAGGTAAAAAGAGTCTGGCTTACAGCCTAACCTATCAGGCTGCGGATAGGACATTGACCGATGCAGAGGCAGCGGATATTCGAAATGCGATCGTTAAAAAGCTGGAACAGGCGGTCGGAGCGAGGCTGAGAAGCTGATCGAAGAAATCAGTATCCTCCAAACCCAACTTATTCAACAATAATCGTCAATTTCATCGTACAAAAAGCGTCTTTACCAAGTCTCAAGTTCCAGGTTGTTGAATATGAACCGGCGTCTGCTGGCGATTTCATCTTCACAAGAATATCCACCAGCTTTCCAACTGGCACATCCTTGCTCAAATCATAAATCGCTTGTTTATGCAGCTTATCACCGCTTGCATAACGGTAATCGATATTATCCTTATTCCAGATGCGAGTGCCTGTGTTGCTCACCTGCCAACGGGTTTCAAAATCAACACCGGGCGAGAAAACCGTGTTATTTTTCGGTAACTGGGATAACACATCACAATCATAATCACCGCCTCCCCCACCGCCGGAGCTCGCCGCAGTTGCAGATGGCTTGGTTGGTGTACTAAGGATAAATATGAAGGTGGGTGTTAAGGATGGGACTGGACTAGGTGTGGTCGTAATCAACAGGGTCGAGGTCGGAAGAGTAGTTGGTGATTCAATCCTAACCGAGGCTGTCTGAGTTGAAGCTGCGTTGGCGGTTTGAGCCACGATGGAATTGAGTAATCCTGGGTCCAGCGTCGGCGCGGGTGGAGGTGCAAGCAAGGGTGCACAACCCGCGAGGAGCACGCATGCCAGGAGATGGATCCGGTTGGAAATGTTCAATGGATTTTCTCCTCACCCTGACTTTACCCGGCTTTGCAAACCATCATTTATATAATCATACAGTTTCTTTAATAAACAAATCTACCACGGCGGTCTCTGCACCCGCATCCCGAAATCCACCTTGCACAGCTTGGTGCCGTTAACGATCAGTGACCATACCGTGATGAAGATGTGTTCGTCATTGTCAAAAAGAACAGGCGATTGGACTTCGATCCTGAAATTGACAGTCTTGCCGGGTTTTAGATTTTCGGCAAGGAACAAGTTGGGTGTGTTTGAGATCGGATCCCCGCCGGTGCGGCTCAGGTAGGATTCACTGACAAGTATGGGCTTCGTGCCAGTGTTCTTTACGGTCCACACCACATCGAACGAAACCTCGGGATTAACCTTGTATCCGTCATTGGGTTTCTGCCCCACCCATGCGCAAGCATAGCTGGTTGTGCTTGAGCTTCCTCCACTACCACCACCCCCACCGCCACCTCCTCCGCCTCCGGAAGAAGTGAATGGAGTCGCTGTTGGCAGAGGTGTAAAGGTTTGAATAGGTGTCGACGTAACTCTCAAAGTTGAGGTCGGTGAAGCTAATGGAGTGCTTTGGGCGGTCAAAGTTTGGGCTACGGAGGTTCCGACCTGGCCTTGCGCGGCAACCGTCATCGCCACCGATGTGGCAATCCTCGCTTCGACTTCCTCCGGGCTTTCGCTGGGAGCACAGGCGCTGACGAACAATATAAACGCCAGCAGGGCGGGGATCAGCCGAAAGGGGTTTTGCATTTTTTTCTCCTTGCGTTCTGGATGGCGGGTCATCAAGATCAAGTTCTACCAATCCACTCGGTTGGATTGACCGCCATCTCTAATTGTGCGTTATTTGGGATTCGATTCTCCCGGACCAATTCCAAGCGGCACCCATTTCGAAGGGTCCTTCAGTCGATGTTGGATGCCGCCGCGATCATGGAGTTCGTCGAAACCCTCCGGTTTAATAAACATTTGTTCACCATCCAGCAAGCCGGTAATGCCCGACTGACCGGGCTCCAGCCTTTTATTTTGGCAATATTTGCAGGTAGCCGGATCGTGAGCCTGGTATTCGGTAGGTTCTTCATACGTCGTAATATATCCTTCGTAATTGCGAAGGATGATCTTATGATCCGACGCACTAACCTGGTAATTCGGCATCACTGGGATCTTTCCGCCGCCACCCGGAGCGTCCACTATGAACTGCGGAACAGCATAACCGGAAGTATGACCGCGCAATCCCTCGATGATCTCGATTCCCTTGGCTACCGGTGTGCGGAAATGACCGGCACCCTCCACCAGGTCACATTGATACAGGTAGTATGGCCTGACACGAATGCGCACCAGCTTTTGAACCAGATCGCGCTGGATATGCACGCAGTCATTTACGCCCGCCAACAAAACCGATTGATTCCCAAGTGGTATTCCGGCGCGCGTCATCCGATCACACGCGTCTTCCAGCTCACGCGTGATCTCATTGGGATGGTTGACATGAATGTTCAACCATAAAGGATGAAATTTTGCCAGCATGTCGCAGAGTTCCTGCGTCACCCGCATGGGCATGAATACCGGTACCCTTGATCCGATGCGGACGATTTCAATATGCGGGATCTCCCGCAACCGGCTGAGCAGTTCCTCCAGTATCTTCGGAGCAAGCACCAGTGGATCACCACCCGAGAGGAGTACATCCCTGACTTGCGGGGTCCGTTTAAGATACTCGATCTGGAGCTCAAACTCCTGGCGGTTGAAAGTCTGCCCTGGATCACCGACTATCCGGGAGCGTGTGCAGTAACGACAGTACGAGGCGCATTGCGTAGTCACGAGCATGAGCACGCGATCCGGGTAACGATGAACGAGACCGGGTACAGGTGAGTGGCGGTCTTCGGCCAGCGAGTCTTCCATCATGGCAGTGAAACTCTGCAGCTCTTCAGCCACAGGGATCACCTGTTTGCGCACCGGATCATCCGGGTCATCTGGATCGATCAGGGAGATGAAATAAGGTGTGATGTCGACACGGAAGAGGCCGGTGGTATTCAAGGCTTTCTTCTCAGAATCGGTCAGAGGAAGGACCTTGTCGAATTCCTCCACGGTATTAAGGCGGTGGCTTAATTGCCAGCGCCAGTCGTTCCATTTATCGTCAGGGACATCTGCATACAGCGCAGCGCGCTTTGAAATAAAAGGTGTACTCATTGGATTTTCCTCCGGGTGTAACTCACAAACAATTAAGGCAGTACAGGCGCGTGGAACGGAGGATAGAGGGGTGGATCGTGGTCTGGACGATAGAACCCGCCAAAATATGGGTTCATTCCAGCGGTTTGCGAACTGTAAACCATGACAGTATTGTAAGAGCAAACAAAAGTCTGGTCAACCTACCCTTGGGGGTATGCCAGAAAACCAAAAACATGATGATTTAAACGCAAATTCCGGTGAAAATAATTGATGATTAGGGTTCGTAGGGTTCGAAGCAGCCTGCTAATGGTTGCCATGAATTATTAAACGGCTAATATTGGGTAAGATGGAACTTTACATGCTTTAGTGGTGTATCTTGTTCAAAGTGGATCCTTCCGGAAATTCCTGATTGGATGAAATAACCCTCATCCAGCGCGTTAAAGACGGAGACACGGCCGCCTGGGAGCCTTTGATTCTGACATACCAGGAACAGGTCTTCCGCCTTGCCTATCTCCTGATCGGTGATCCGGATGAGGCTGCGGATATCGCCCAGGAGACGTTCGTGCGCGCCTGGAGTCACTTGGCACAGTTCGATGTCTCACGACATCTTCGACCATGGTTGCTTAAAATCGCGGCGAACCTGGCTCGAAACCAGCGCCGTTCGGTCGGACGTTACCTGGCTGCCCTCAGGCGCGGTTTCTTGGAAAATCCCCCCAGCGGAAATGACATAGAAAATAGAAGTTTGATCGAAAGGCAGGGCGCTGATCTGTGGAGAGCGGTACAAAGACTAAATCCTGCAGACCAACAGATCATCTATTTGCGTTTTTTCCTCGAACTTAACATAACCGAGACTGCGCAGGCTTTGACGATCGCCGAAGGAACCGTTAAATCCCGCCTCAACCGGGCGTTGATTAAACTGCGGAAGACCATAGATGAGAATGATCCTGCATTCTTTCAAGGATTGGCAGAATGAAGAAGCCTACTGAAGATTATCTTTTTGCGCTCGCAAAAAGAATGGTCTATCCCCACACACCGGACTTGGTTGATCCAGTATTATCGAGAATCCAAAAGCCGCCATCCCAAGCGAGGATTACGCGACGTCTGCTCCAGGTGGGGATCATAGTCCTATTACTGGTTATCACGCTTGGGCTCATTCCACCTGTCCGGGCAGCGATCCTGGATTTTATCCAGATAGGCGTCGTCCGCATTTTTCTGCCGACAAATGAAGAACCACAAGCCAACCCTGAAAATACTGCCACTGGATTACCAGAGGACATCCTTGAGCGGACAGCCACGGCTGCCAGTCATCTTCCACTATTCACCGATGTGGAAAACCTAACCGGCGAAATGAGTCTTGAGCAAGCTCAGAACAGCGTTGAATTCCCCATCCTTCTGCCATCATTACCTGATGGTCTCGGCAAGCCCGATCGGGTATTTGTCCAGGATACAAACGGCAAAATGGTCTTTCTCATCTGGTTCGAAAAACCAAATCCGGAAATTGTCCGCATGAGCCTTCAGATAATTCCTGAAGGTAGTTGGGTATTGGAGAAGTTTAGACCGAGCATTTACCAGGAAACCCTTGTCGATGGAAAGCAGGCTGTCTGGACGGTAGGTCCATATCCATTGATAATGCGTAATGGAAATGTGGAACTCGTGCGCATGATCAATGGCAACGTTTTGATCTGGTCAAATGCTGATGTAACCTTCAGGCTGGAATCCAGCCTGCCCATTAACGAGTCAATCATGGTGGCAGAATCATTAAAGCCCATTGTAAATTCTCCTTGATGGCTCAGTAATTATTACCGAGCTTGAAGTCCTGGACAGTGAAGGTCCCACCTACATAAATAAGTTGGAGAGACGACCAATTGATTATCTTCTGGTGAATATAAAGCCCAGGAATGTTAGGAAAACCGGTATGGTAGAATCGACTGGTTATGGTCACGCCGAAAACAGAATCGCTCCCACCACCACCCGGAATCATTCATTCCATCCGGGCGGGCTTTGATGTGATCAGTACGAATCTGGCTGCCATCCTGCTGCCCTTGATGCTGGACGTGTTCTTATGGCTTGGTCCGCGCTTGAGCCTCGAGCGCCTGTTCCTAAGCCTCCAATCCGAGATGATGGCTATTTGGAAAGCCGGAGGAATTTCTGCTGCGGACCTCGAACAACTCATGGAGGGGTACAAAAATATGGTACCCCAGTTCAATCTCTTCTGGCTTTTACGAACGATCCCGGTTGGAATATCAAGTCTGATGTTCGCCCGCAACCTTCCCCAAACACCCCTGGGGCTTCCAACGATTTGGCAGGTGACCGGCGGCGACCTGATCCTCTGGATGGGTTTGCTGATCTTTTTAGGCTGGGTAGGCGGTGGCTTATATTTTCGCTGGGTTGCCAGATTTTCAATTCCTGATTTACAGGAACAACTTCCAGGAACCCTTAAGGCCGTTGCTCAAACGGTATTGTTATCAATCGTCTGGACAGGATTGACACTGGCTATTGGACTGCCGGTTTTCTTATTTGTTGCCTTGCTTTTTCAGGTCAATTCGATCCTGGCTCAGATCGTCATCCTTGGAGCGAGTTTCCTTTCGATGTGGCTGATCGTACCCATGTTTTTCTGGCCGCATGGAATCTTTATCAAGAATCAGAATTTTTTAGTGGCCATCATAAGCAGTGCACAGATGGCGCGCTTTACCCTGCCGACCAGCAGCATGTTTGTGCTGACGATCTTCCTCCTGGGTTTCGGTTTGAACTTTGTCTGGAGCATCCCTTCACCCGAATCCTGGATGACCGTTGTGGGCATCCTTGGCCATGCGTTCATCACCACCGCATTACTGGCAGCCAGTTTTATTTATTATCGGGATATGACCGCCTGGCTGCAAACCGTGATGGAACGATTAAAAGCCAGTCGGACTGTAACCAGGCAGGTTTGATAATTATTTCTGGCTGCTCGTCCCAATCCTTGCAATCGAATCGAGCATCTGGAGGTTTTAGTGGCGACGGATAAAAACAACTACGATGTCAGCAGCATCCAAGTCCTTGAGGGACTGGAAGCTGTGCGCAGACGCCCAGGCATGTATGTAGGCGGTACTGACATCAAGGCACTCCATCACCTCGTTTATGAAGTGGTGGACAACGCCATCGACGAAGCTCTCGCTGGCGCATGCACGCGTATCGACATTGGGATCCATGCGGATTCCAGCGTGACCGTGACGGACAACGGCCGCGGAATTCCGGTGGGTATTCATCCGCAAATGAAAAAATCCGCCGTCGAAGTGGTGATGACTACTCTGCACTCCGGTGGCAAGTTTGGTGGCGGCGGCTACAAAGTATCCGGCGGTCTGCATGGTGTGGGAGTAAGCGCAGTCAACGCGTTATCAGAATGGTGCGAGGTCGAGGTCAGGCGTGATTCAGAGATCTATTATCAACGCTACGAACGGGGTAAGCCCAAAGCGGATGTCAAAGCCACGGGCAAGACCAAGGCTAACGACACTGGCACCAAGGTAACGTTCAAGTTCGATCCCAAGATTTTCAAAGAGGACATCGATTACCGGTTCGACACTCTCGTCCAACGCTTCCGCGAGATGGCATTTGTTACACGCGGCGTGACCATCCAATTCATGGACGAGCGCACCGACCGCCAGATGACTTTCTATTTTGAAGGCGGCATTACCTCTTTCGTGAGATATCTCAATCGCAACCGGGAAACGCTTCACCCTGTGGTCCATGTCGAGAAGGACCAGGACGGCGTTGGCATCGAGACCGCCATCCAATTCACGGACGCTTATACTGAATCGGTCTACTCTTTCGCAAATACGATCAACACGATCGATGGAGGCACCCATCTAACCGGACTGCGATCTTCGATCACAAGAGTGATCAACGATTATGCCCGAAAGAGCGGTCTGTTAAAGGATGCGGACCCCAATTTCACCGGTGACGACACCCGGGAGGGATTAACTGCAATCGTTTCCATCAAACACCCCGATCCGCAGTTTGAATCGCAGACCAAGGTCAAGTTGATGAATCCCGAAGTACAAACCTATGTCACCCAGGTGACCGGTGAGGCTTTCGGCAGCTTCCTTGAGGAAAACCCGCAGGCAGGGAAAGCTATTGTGGCCAAATGCCTGACCTCAGCCCGCGCCAGGGACGCGGCGCGCAAGGCACGCGACCTGGTGATCCGCAAGTCGGCCCTGGAATCGCTAACCCTCCCCGGCAAGCTGGCAGACTGTTCCGAACGGGATCCCGAAAAAACTGAACTATACATCGTTGAGGGCGACTCGGCCGGCGGATCAGCCAAGCAGGGTCGCGACCGCCACTTTCAGGCTATCTTGCCGCTCAGGGGCAAGATCTTGAACACAGAGCGTGCCCGCTTGGATAAGATCCTGGGTAATAACGAGGTCAGGGCGCTCATCTCGGCGCTCGGAACGGGCGTCGGAGATAATTTCGACCTGGAGGGACTGCGCTACGGCCGCATCATCATCATGACGGATGCAGATGTTGACGGCAGCCACATCCGAACTCTGCTGTTGACCTTTTTCTTCCGTTACATGGCTACCTTAATCGAACAGGGACATTTGTATATCGCCCAACCGCCTCTATACAGGATTTCCCATAAGAACCAGATCAAGTATTCTTATAGTGAGAAGGAAAAAGACAAGATCTTGAAGGATCTTGGCGCTGACGTTAAAGCCAGTATCTCCCGATATAAGGGTCTCGGTGAGATGAATCCCGACCAGCTTTGGGAAACTACCATGAATCCCGAAAACCGCACCTTGCTTTTAGTTACGATCGAAGATGCGACGGAAGCAGACCGAACCTTCGATATGCTGATGGGCGATGCGGTCGATCCACGGCGCAAGTTCATCCAGACCCACGCCAAGAGCGTTAGGAATTTGGATGTCTGAGACACCTCCTTAAAGTCAAAAAGCGGCGCTGAGCGCCGCTTTTGTTTTTTTAATTCCGATATCTTTTACGGATCTCAGGCAGGAAGTAATCGTCGAAAAAGCGATCCGCATTGTAATCCGGTTTCCAGCCCCATTCGGTACGGGCAAGCGTGTCGTCAACATCCTCAGGCCACGAGTCCACGATCCCCTGGCGCCGCGGATTGGGTTCGAATGTGATCTGCGCTTTAGGGAAGGCCTTTACAGCCCTATCCCGAAACTCACCTGCGGTGAGTGCAAAGGCGGCAATGTTATAGACAGTGTGGTTTAGCTTCTCCCGAGGGGTTTCCGAGAGCATGAGAATGGATTTGATTGCATCCGGCATGGCCATGAAAGAGATCCGGGTATCTTCGCGAACAAAACACGAGTAGGGTTTGCCCTGGGCGGCTTGATGCAGCATTTCCGGCCCGTAATCGCTCGTGCCGCCGCTGGGAAGTGTGAAGGCGCTAATCAAGCCGGGGAAGCGGATGGCGCGGAAGTCGCACATGACCGGAGGATGTTCATCCAGATGCCGCTGACCGCAATACCGGCTGTAATAAACCCCGAGCTTTTCACAATATAATTTATTGCAGCCGTACATCGTGTGAGGTGTATTCCACTCGCCTTCCATTACCCGTCCGGCTTTTTTCTTCTCGGCCCGATCCGGCATTCCATATGCTGCAATTGAACTGGGGAACAAAAAACGGACCGGCTTGCCATATTTTTCAGACCGATAGGCAGCCAGCATGAGCAGCTGCATTGTGCCCTCAACATTGATCCGGTGGGCCTCCTCCGTGGCCACCTCTGCCTTAGACGAAAGCGATGCAGCCAAATGGAAGATCATTTCGAAATCGTAATCGTAAAAGTTCTTGACCTTGTATACCAAATCCCCTTGAACGTGCTCGGCTGCCAATGACTTGATTGAGTCGGGCAGCGGCATAAGGTCGGAAGTAACAATCCGGAATCCGCCGCGTTTTGCAAGTCCTTGTACGAGCGCCTGACCTATCTCGCCGCACGCACCTGTCACCAGCACCTGCTTATCGCCCATGGATGCGCTCCTGTATGCTAGAATGAAGTCGGCTTTATTGTACGATGAATCGACAAGCCCTTTGTCATCGTTCGACCTGAATCTTCTCACTTTTTTTCTGCTGATCTCGTGAATTGAAAAAAAGATGAATCACAGCGCTTCAGATCTACAGGGATTGCGGCGTCCTAAAAGTGTGCCTAAACTTTTTAAGACCTGTACCGGCCTGACTCTGGTCCTGGCATACCTCGCAGCAGGGTGCGCAGCCCTGGAGTTAAGCATACCTACACCCATACCACCCTCCGACACACCCTCTCCATCACCCACGATTGATTGGTTCCCAGCCTCACCCACCGCGATCGTCCAGGCTCTGGCCACAAAGTCCACCCCACCCGAAATCCTGCCAAATTTTGGCAGGATCCTCCTTACGGATAACTTCGCAAATCCCAAAACCTGGAGCCTCGCCACTTCAGATCAAGTAAGCGCAGCCATCAAGGACAACCAAATCATCCTCGGCGTTCAACCTGGCGCTTACATGGTGAGCCTTCGCGACGACCGGGTGTTCTCTGATTTTTACGCAGAGATCAAGGCTAAGCCCCTTCTCTGCCGGGACGGTGACGATTACGGATTGTTGGTACGGGGCACAACGGTCGCTCATTATCGGTTCGTGCTAGCCTGCAATGGCTCGGTTCGGGTTGACCGCGCCAGTGTCGAGGAGCGCCACGTCCTCCAAGATTACGTCCAGAGTGGAGATGTTCCACCGGGCGCGCCTGG
>MGNL01000108.1:18769-19045 GCA_001796785.1 Chloroflexi bacterium RBG_16_51_16
TACAGTCCAGGATGCGAATTACAGGAGCGGTCTGATCGGTGTGTTCGTGAGGGCAGACGGTGATACGCCGGCCACGGTCGCGTTTTCCGACCTCATTGTAAGAGAAGTGTTGCCCGGTAATATCGAGCTAACTCCAACACCTAACCGCTGATCTGACACTGGTTACCCGAAATCAAGGTTGATCCGTTTCAAATTAAAACCTCTTTCAAGCTCACTCAACCGGATAGCCAAAATACCATTTCTTCTAATCCTCACAGACAATGACTCGAAACAAGC
>MGNL01000109.1:0-2056 GCA_001796785.1 Chloroflexi bacterium RBG_16_51_16
GGTGGTTATGAGTATGACGGTAAAGCCTATGATGCCAAACACGATCATGTGCCCGGATACAACACCTGCATCGGCTGCCACAATCAACACACCTTGGAGATCAGGGTGGAGCAGTGCGCGAATTGCCATCAGGAAGTTGCGACGGTTGAGGATCTGAAGGACGTGCGCGAGAAATCGTCCATGAGAGATTACGACGGTGATGGTGATGTAGCTGAAGGGATGTTCTACGAACTTCAGGGTTTGCAGGAGATCCTTTATGCACAGATCCAGGCTTACGCAGAAGAACAAGGCACACCGATCAGTTATGACGCAGCCACGTATCCTTACTTCATGGGTGCGGATGGTAAAGCCTACACAGCCTGGACTCCGAGACTGCTCAAAGCTGCTTACAACTACCAGGTATCCATAAAGGATCCTGGCGCATTCGCCCACGGCAACAAGTACATCGTCGAGCTCCTTCACGACTCGATTGAAGACCTGGGCGGTAACGTCAGTGGATTAGCTCGCGATGATGCGGGTCACTTTGCCGGCAACACCGAACCCTTCCGTCACTGGGATGGTGAGGAAGAAGGCAACGGGACTGTCCCCGGCTCGTGTGCCAAGTGCCACAGCGCGAGTGGACTGCCGCAATTCATAGTAGAAGGTACGACTATTGGCAATCCCGCCTCGAACGGCTTCCAGTGCTCGACCTGCCATGATGAAGCAAATTGGCCCGAGCGCTATCAGATCGCCAGCGTGACCTTCCCCTCCGGCAAGGCCGTCAGCTTCGCGACCGACGCAGAAGGCAAACCAGCTGCGGATGATTCCAACCTGTGCATCCTGTGCCACCAGGGTCGTGAATCAACCTCCAGCGTCAATAAGGCGTTGGGCGACAAACCGGAAGATACGGTTGATGCCGCAATCCGCTTCCGCAACATCCACTACTTTGCAGCAGGCGCTACGTTGTTCGGCAATGATGTCCAGGGTGCCTATCAATACACTGGCAAGGAATACGTCGGTTTCAATGCTGCGCACCCGCTCAATAAGTGCAAGGACTGCCACGACGTGCACGCTCTCGAACCCAAGGTTGAGGCTTGCGCAGCCTGCCATGGATCCGCCGCCCCAGAAGATATCCGCTTCAATACCAATACCACGGACTGGGATGGCGACGGAAATGTGACTGAAGGCATGAAGAGCGAGATCAGCACGATCGCAGATGCACTCTACACAGAAATCCAAGCCTACGCGGAAAAGCAGGGTGGGCCGATAACATACAATGCCAGTGCGTATCCGTATTGGTTTGGTGCAGATGAAAAAGCGTATGCCACTTGGACACCCAGCTTACTGAAGGCTGCATTCAATTACCAGTATGTCCAAAAAGATCCGGGTAATTACGTTCACAACCCGAAGTATGTCCTCCAGTTCCTGATCGACTCGATCGCGGATCTGGGTGGAAATGTGTCGGCTTTCACCCGACCATAATTGAAATACGAATTTGGGGGAGGGTTACGAATGGCGGGCCTAATACGCCCCCCATTCTTTTTTATTGCACAACCGAATGTGACGAATTACATAATAAATCCAATATAATTATCACAACATTGGGGTTTTCGGCCCACGAGGACATTGGGTAGCTTGTAGCATTTTGAAATGGAAACTATAATTGCGGCTTGTAAATAACGCCGCCCATTCTCAGTAATATCACCCTTTATATAGCTGGGAGAATGCAATGCAACGAAGCAGGGGTAACACGAGAAGGTTACTTCATGTACAGGTATGGTATCTGATAGGTTTGGGTTTGCTGTTAATCGGCTTGTCTGCCTTCTCTCCATTATTTCATCAAGATACCAATTCATCTAATTCAAGGTTTAGACCAACATCCGAGCTCAGCCAATATTTGACGTCCGGTTTTCAACCTGAGCAAACGGACGAGGCTTGCCTCGTTTGTCATTCGCAAACAACCCTATCCACCACGATCGGTGGACTGGCTCTCCCCTTGACGATCGATGGGGTCGCATTCCAAGACTCCGTCCACGGTACAGAGCAAATCAAATGCACCGACTGTCATACAAACATC
>MGNL01000109.1:2064-3376 GCA_001796785.1 Chloroflexi bacterium RBG_16_51_16
TCCACATCCCACGGTTACAGCCAGCAGTCCGCGCGATTTTTCCCTTGAAATGTACACAACCTGCAAACAATGCCATTTGGAGCAGTATGAAAAGGTGCTGGACAGTGTCCATCAGCGCGCTCTTGCAGCCGGCAATACGAACGCGGCTGTATGCACCGATTGTCATAACCCGCATACCCAGCCTCGGCTGACTGGTAAAGAAAGCGGTCAGTTAACCAACGCAGCCCGCCTTCATATCCCTGAGACTTGCTCCCGCTGCCATAGCGCGATCTATGAAACGTACAAGATGAGCGTCCACGGCAGGGCTTTAACCGAAGAAGGCAACACGGACGTTCCCACATGTATCAACTGCCACGGTGTGCATAATATCCAGGCGCCGACCACGAACACTTTTCGCAACAGCACTCCATATCTGTGTGGAAGTTGTCACACAAATCCGGAAATTATGAATAAATATGGTCTCTCGACCGCTGTTTTAGATACCTATCTTTCTGATTTCCATGGCACTACGGTAAAAATATTCGATGAAATTTATCCTGACCAACCAAATAATAAACCCGTCTGTACGGATTGCCATGGGATCCACGATATTGCCAGTGTGGACGATCCTGCTGCAGGTGTGGCCATTAAACAGAATTTACTCATTAAATGCCAGCGCTGTCATCCGGATGTGTCAACGGACAATTTTACGAATGCATGGATGAGCCACTACGTGCCCAGCCCGCAGGAGGAACCCCTGGTCTATTACGTGAACCTGTTCTATAAGATATTCATCCCGGGAGTGCTGGGCGGGATGTCATTCTTTGTAGCCACGGATATCTACCGTCGGGTGATTAATCGCCGGAAGGGGAAGGGTGCATGACCAAAGCCTCCCGTAAATATGTTCGTTTCAGCCTGGCCAGGCGGTTGGAACATCTGGTAATGCTGTCGTCCTTTTTCCTGCTTGGATTGACTGGTTTGAGCCAAAAATTCTCGGATTCCCCCATCGCCTTACTTTTCTTGAACCTGCTGGGAGGGATCGAAGGGATTCGCTCCATTCACCATGTAGCCGCGATTGTCATGATGTTAGGCACAGCCTGGCACCTGCTCATCATGGGCTATCAGGTGTTCGTGCTGCGCTCACGGATGTCAATGCTGCCTTCCTTGCAGGACGTAAGGGACGGCTGGACTGCCTTAAGCTACAACCTGGGATTTTCCAAGTCTTATCCTCAGATGGGTCGCTTCACTTTTGAGGAAAAATTGGAATATTGGGCATTCGTCTGGGGTACCCTGATCATGGGAGTTACCGGCTTCCTGATGTGGAATCCGATCA
>MGNL01000109.1:3418-3561 GCA_001796785.1 Chloroflexi bacterium RBG_16_51_16
AAGCTGCCCACGGAGGTGAGGCAGTACTGGCGGTCCTGGCAATCATCATCTGGCATATGTATGGAGTACACCTCAAGCGTTTTAACAAAGCCATGTGGACGGGAGTGCAAACGGAAACGGAAATGCTCCATGAACACCCCTTG
>MGNL01000109.1:3635-5030 GCA_001796785.1 Chloroflexi bacterium RBG_16_51_16
AGTTTGGTGTATTATCCTGTTGCTGTGATTTTTTCAGTGATCATGTTGGGTGCGGTTTATGGTTTCGTGAATGCGGAAGAAACGGCCATCCGGACACTTCCGCCCCATGAAAGAGTAGATGTCTTCGTGCCCCTAACACCTACACCCTCACCTACGACATTGCCTGCTCCTACGGTTGAAGTTGCCAGTACACCCTCAGGGTCAGTGATCCCGGTTTCATGGGACGGACAGATCAACCTCATCTTCCAACAAAAATGCATAGGCTGCCATAACTCTGCCTCGCGGATGGGTGGGTTGGATATGAGCACCTATGCTTCACTTATGGAAGGTGGACAATCCGGTGCGGTGATTGTTCCGGGTGATTCTGCGAACAGCCTTCTGGTTGGCAAACAACAGACAGGTGGACACCCTGGACAGCTATCCCCTGGCGAATTATCTGTCGTCCTCAACTGGATCAATACAGGCGCTGCGGAAAAATAAGCTGCGATCACGAATCAAGTTCCTCATCTCAAAGCGTTTATTCAAGGGTTGAACAGCCATGGATGAATCGAAGGAAGAACAAGTTACTCGCCGTGAGTTTATGAAAGCCGTGATCGTCACGATAGGCGGTGTGATAACAGCCGCTGTCGGTCTCCCGGCTATTCCCTATGTCATCGGACCTGCTCTGAAAAAGGATTCAGCGGATTGGATTCCGCTTGGAACCGTAAGCAAGGTGGAATTGAACGATCCGACTTTGTTTAAAGCCAGGATCGAAACTCAGACCGGCTGGATCAACGCCGAAGAGGAAATTTCCGTATATGTGTTGACCCCCGATGGACAGGATTTTATCGCCATGTCCAATATCTGCACCCACTTGGGCTGCAGGGTACGTTGGATCCCCGAGGAGGACGGTTTCTTCTGTCCTTGCCATAATGGTGTCTTCGCCAGGGATGGCAGTGTGGTCTCCGGTCCGCCGCCAAAACCGTTGGATCGCTACGAAACAAAGATCGAAGACGGTGTCCTGTTTATAAAAAGAGGCTGATATGCTCGCGAAACTTGGAGAGTGGCTGGACGAACGGTTCTACTGGCGGCAGGTTTGGGATGCGATTTTTTTACGGAAGGTACCGAAAGTAAATTGGTTCTATACGCTTGGTAGCGCGACTCTTTTTGTCGCGGTTCTCCAGGGAGTGACGGGGATTCTGCTAACCATGTACTACGTACCAACCCCGGATCATGCCTACGATTCCGTTGTTTATATCTCGACCCAACTTCCGGCTGGATGGTTTATCCGCGGCCTGCATCATTGGGGCGCGAGCGCGATGGTCATCCTCACTGCGGCTCATCTGCTGCGCGTGTTTTTTTACGGTGCCTATAAATATCCGCGGGAAGCTACCTGGATCACAGGAGTGTTGCTAT
>MGNL01000109.1:5309-7546 GCA_001796785.1 Chloroflexi bacterium RBG_16_51_16
AAGAATAGGCGATGAACGAACAAGAGAAAAAAGCATATCTCGAAAAGTATAAAAAACAGAAGGAAAAAGGCGTTCCTTTTTTCCCTGACATTATTTTCAAGGATGCTGTCGCTTCATTCGTTGTATTCCTTGTATTGGTCGCCCTGGCTTATTTCGTTGGTGCTCCCGTCGAAGCCCGTGCAAATCCTGCGGACACATCCTACACACCCCGGCCTGAATGGTATTTCTTGTTTCTTTTCCAGATGCTGAAATATTTCCCGGGTAACCTTGAAGTAATCGGTGCCATGGTACTGCCTGGTTTCTTCGTTTTGCTGCTGTTAGCCCTTCCGTTTCTCGATCGAAATCCAAAACGGCATTTTTCAAACCGGGTATTCGCCAGTTCCGCTGCCTTGCTTGTTGTACTGGGTGTTGGTGCCTTGACTGTTCTGGCAGTAAATGAAGCGCCACCGCCACTGGCTCCCCTTGTTGTCGATAAGGCAGCCAGCCTTTACGCGACCAACTGTGCAAATTGTCATGGCGCCGGAATCGATGTGCCGCCTGGTACGGACCTGCACAAAGTGATTGCCGCCGGCACACATGAAGGCATGCCCTCCTGGGGAGGCGATCTTAGCACCGACGAAATCGATGCGCTAGCGGGTTTTATCCTCTCCCCAAAGGGCTCCAGCCTGTTCGCGAAGAATTGCTCCGTATGCCATGAACAACCATTGATTGCCTCGGGGAATCCGATCGAGTTACAGCGTGTTTTCGATGAAGGATATGATTATCCACCTCACAAAGGCTTCCAGGCAGCAAACTGGAATGAGACGCTTTCGGAATCGGAAAAAAATGCGTTGTTAAACTTTCTGGCAGCTCCAGATGGTCAGCGTTTGTTCACGATCAACTGCGGTGGTTGCCATGGCCGCGGAGTTGCTTACTCAGGTTCCGAAGCTGAATTGCGCCAGCTTATCAGTCAGGGTGGACAGCATTTGGACATGCCCGCCTGGCGCGGCACCTTGAGCGAATCCGATCTGAACACGCTTGCAGACTACGTGGTCAATCCTCAAGCCTCAGGGGAGGGCAGCACGTTGTTCGATCGACATTGTACGGCTTGCCATGGTGAGCGCGTGCCCTCTGCGCCCGACAAGTCCAGTGCCTTGAAGATCGTTGGATCAGGTGGCGCCCACATTACCATGCCTGTCTGGGGCGACATTCTCACAACTGAACAACTCGACGCCCTTGTAAAATATACGCTCGAATCAAGCAAAGGAACCGATCTTCAAACAGGTGCGCAGCTATTCGCAGACAATTGCGCCGCCTGTCATGGGCAACAAGGCCAAGGCGGTCCTAATCCTGCTCGAGCTGGCGATATCATCGCACCGATAAGCTCCGCGGAATACCTCTCGACGCGCGACGACGAGACGATTAAAAATATTATTTCCCGGGGGCAGCCGGATTTTGGTATGTCCCCATTCGGTGATGCTTTTGGCGGACCACTAAGTTCAGACCAGGTTGATGCCATCCTGGCGTTTATCCGCAACTGGCAGGAAAACCCTCCGGAAATCCCAATTCAGCAGCCAGAACAACCAAAATCTACTGCGGGAACTCCAACCGGCCAGCCAACTTTTTCCAGACACGTGCTGCCTGTATTAAAATCAAAGTGCCAGGTGTGTCATAATTCGAGCACAATCCTCGGTGGTTGGAACGCAAGCGATTATGATTCCGTGATGACCACGGGTTTGAATGGACCGGTTGTATTACCGGTAGATGTTTCCGGCAGTATTTTGGCTGGAAGGATTCTCGGCACGCAAGGCGATCTTATGCCGCCTTCCGGAAGCCTGCCTCAAGGAGAGATCGATCTGATCTTAGAGTGGATCCGGTCCGGTGCAAAAAATAATTGAAGAGGTTTCATAGATGCTGCAAAGAATAAGCGCTGGCTTGCGAAAGTTTTTCTTTCCACCCCACGGATCACCGCGCTGGATGATGGTCCTGCCTTACCTTATTCTGGGAATCCTAACCCTGTTCATTTTAATCGGCGGTGCTTACGCATGGGATTACACCAACTCGCCAGCCTTTTGCGGAACACCCTGCCATACCATGCCGCCGGAATATGCAGCCTATCAGGTTTCGCCTCACGCGCGGATTGCCTGTGTAGAATGCCATATTGGTCGTGAGTTCATAGGCAACCAGATTTTCCGAAAGGCCGGGGATGTTCGCCATGTCCTTGCCACCGCTTTTAAAACCTACGAGTACCCGATCAG
>MGNL01000110.1:0-5044 GCA_001796785.1 Chloroflexi bacterium RBG_16_51_16
ACCCAGAAATACGCCATCACTTGTTCAAAACGGTCATCCTCCCGTGTATACACAAATGTGTTATCGGGTGAATAGGCCGCATCTCCGGTTTTACTAGTAATGTTCGCCCAATCCCCGACGAGATAGCCGCTGCCGTCCAGGTTGGACAATGTAACGCTTACATATGCCGGACCAAGTGCGGGATAATTGGCATCCTTTTGATCAGTCAGCGACTGGTCCTGTAAATACGCGACCGGGTTGGGGAAGAACACCTGTCCGGTTCCAGTGCTGGTCCCGGGTCCGGGTTTACCCGCGTAGACCGTTTGGGTCAACACCAACATGAGGATCAGGCTAACGAAGAACGCTCTCAGGGTTTTTTTGCTCATCATAGTAAATCTCCTCGTCTTGATTATCCTTTGGGGTCAGCTTCTCTGTTAGAACTCGATTTTATCCCATGATTGTATAAAAAATCCAACGATTGATCTTCTTCACGGACGGTAGGCATATACCAATCCTTGATTTGATATCGCACCCGGCTTATCAGCTCCACCGATTACATATAAAGTCTCCCCAACCGAGATCGCGGGCACTCCGTGGAGCGGCAGGGGCAGATTGGGTCCGAACTCCCATTTGCCCCCACCGGGATCGAGGACTTCCATGCTGGTTAAGGCTTGATTCTTGCCGGTTAAGATTTCACCACCCAGCGCAAAAAGACTGCCATTGAATGGCACCGTCGCAAAACCCGCTCGCGCAGTGTTTAAGCTCGGACCGCTGATCCAACGATCGGCAGCGGGCTCATAGATTTCCACAGAAGCAAGCTCTCCCCGGCTTTGCCAGCGTCCACCCAGAGCCCAGATTCTGCCGTCCAGCACTGCTGCGGCATTGTGCTCCCTGGATTCGAAGAGTGCCGCCAGGCTGGTCCATTCATCCCGGCCGGGATGATACCGGAGCAGGGCATTCGTCCCCCCCATGCCTCCAACGATGTAAATGTATTCGTCCAGGGTTACTGCAACGCCTGCGATCCGTCCTTCCGGCATGGGTGCAATTGCGGTCCAATCATTCGTTTCCGGGTTGTATGCCCAGGCCTCTGCGGTGGGTGACCAATCCACAACGGATCTGCCACCACCGAAGATATACACCTGCCCTTCGAACGCGGCTGCCATCAAATGATGGCGCGGTTCTGGGAGTTCTGCCAGGGTTTGCCAGGCATCTGAGTCGATCTTATAAGCCTCGAATTTTCGTTCACCCCCGAAGCCGCCAGGCACGTAGATCACTCCGTCGTGTTCCGCCGCGGCCATCTCAGACCGCGCGGTAATCATGGAAGCGAGTTGTACCCAGCCTTCTGATTTGGTATCCAAGCTGGGTACAGCTTGTTGGCCCGAGCTGCAGCCGGTGATCACTACACCGCTGAGGATTAACGCCAGCTTTTTAAACCAAGCCATCATTCTTGTCGCTTATCAATAAATAACTTTGGATCTATACGATTATTGATCGAGCCTGATCTCTTATGGTTTTTTTCCAGTTTAACGATTATCGCGTTCCAGAGCGTGCGCCAGGAGATCCCGTAATTTATACGAATACCCGATCAAGTTCAACTCTGGCGTGATGTTCGACCCCGCCGTCTCCACCTTGAAATTCCCCAGGCCAAAGATCCGGTCGAATACGTTCTGGTCGGCTGAATAATTGGTGATCCTTGAAAATGGAATCACCACCTCGCTCTTGTTGAAGATTCCTTTGATGTACACCAATCGATCCTCCCTTACCTCCAGGGTTTCTGAAAAATGTGCCGGGATGCGCATGCTCACGATCGTCCACCAGCGGATGACAGGTTTGAAGGTCTGCATTGTCTTTGTCCTTTCCAAGGAACAAGTATATCAATACTCTCTCCAAACCTATTTATTCCCAATTAATAAAGAAAGCTGGAACGTTTTTTACCCGGTTGTCTCTTTTGCAGGATCTTCAATCATCCGATGATTTGGTCACACCCCCTTTTCAGCCAATCGATCGATATCCTTCCGGTTTTTATATTCACGCACCAGTTTCCCATCCAGCATCTGTAGCACCCGGTCCACATACCTGCACATTCGGAGGTCGTGTGTCACCATAACTCCGGCATGCCCGTCTTCGTGGACAAGCTTTGCGAAGGCTTCCACCACCTGGAAGGCATGTTGGGTGTCGAGGCTGGCAGTAGGCTCATCCGCCAGGACGACAGCCGGGTTGTGGATCAACGCCCGGGCGATCGCCACCCGCTGCTGCTGCCCACCAGACATCTGCCCGGGTAAATTGTTCAAGCGGTCGCCTAATCCCAGTCTCTTCAACAGATCCTTGGAGCGCTTTCGGCCTTCACGGCCATCGAGACCGTTCAACCGCAGCATAAATTCCACATTCTCCAATGCCGTCAGGTAGGGAATGAGATTATTGGTCTGAAAAGTGAATCCAATCTTTTTGCGGCGCAGTTCAACACGCTGCCTCTCCTTCATTCTGGCCAGGTCCTGCCCGTCCACGAGAACTTCTCCGCTGGAGGCTGTGAGCAGTGCCGCCAGGATGGACAGCAGTGTCGTCTTGCCGGATCCGCTCGGTCCTACCAGCGCAACGAATTCTCCCGCCCTCACCTGGAAGGATACATCCGCGACCGCGTCAATCTTTCCGCCGTCAACGGAAAAAGTCTTCTGAATATTCTTAACCTCAAGTGCAATGGTTCTCATGGGCCCTCGTTACTGCGACAAGCGCAGCGCTTTGAGTGGTTCGATCAATACCGCGTACAGCACCGATACCAGCCCGCCCATGGGTCCGATCACTAACAACCCGAGGATTGCGAGTACAGAAGCCGATCCGTTGAAGATCAGCGGGACGGTGGGTGGAAAAACCAGCGAAAGAATGAACGTGAATATCCCGCCAATGGCAACGCCCAGGGCAGTTACGATCATGATCTGGATCACCGCTGCCCCACCTACGACTTCATTGGATGAACCAATGGCCTTCAACATTCCGATCTGCGGTACTTTTTGCAGCACCTGGATCTGGAAAAAACCGCCGATCACCAGGATTCCGATCAGCAGTGTAAAGATGCCCATAGTCTGTATCGTACCTTGCTGAGCTGTATAACCGGGTATATTGTTGATCGTGGTCGTTATGTCGGCGGTCCGGGTATTCGTGACCAGGGTGGTTAGCCTCTCCCCAACCGCTTTGGTTTGGGTTGGATCATTAAGTTTGACCGCGATGACATTGATGTCCGGTATGGTCTTGTTTAATTCCACTTCTGATTTGGGTCGGACGAGCTCCCATATGGATGGTGTTACGAAGATGGTTGGCTGGAAGAAATATGCCTGTCCCTCTGTTAATCCCACAACTTTAAGGACATAAAATTCATCTTCAGGTCCTTGTGTCGAGCGGATCGTGATTTCATCGCCGACCTGGATGTCCGATCGCAGTGCGACATTACGGTCGATCACGGTTTCTTTAGCCTGGTCGGTCCTGAGTGGAAATCCTTCCACAACTTGCGGCAGTCCGGGACGTCCGGCTTCAACTCCCAGCAGGGATACCTTCAGAACCTCGTCATTATTCAGTAGGATAGCCGTGTTCGAGGTGGATATCGGCCCGGCATCAGCCACGCCTTCTATGCGGCGCACTGCCCTCAAGTCCGCCTGGTCCAGCCGGCTGGATGAAATGAGGTAATCCGCCTTATCCAGGAACACAATGAGTTGTGCATCCAGGTTGGCAATGTACTGGCGATTGTTTGTTCCCAGCCCTTCCCCTAATGCAGCATTGAACAGGACAAGCAGTGATATGAGTGCGATGACCAATGAAATCAAAAAGAATCGGCCTCGGTTGCGCCAGAGTTCCTTGAAGGCAAGATAAAATGATATGGACATGAGATTGTTTGAGTCCTTTGCTCCCGCCCCAGTTGGGTTTTCGAAATAAGGTTCACAAAAACTTTGACGATTTACCGCATCCACAGACGTTCGCAGGCGTGAACTTATTACCCCTTACACGATGTCCGTGACAATTAATAAGGAGCGAGAAATGGGTGGGGTCTAACCATGCACTAACGAATCTCCAACCTGGTTCCCGACTCAATTCATAATTCCAATCCCCACCCCCACCAGCGCGCCGCCAATGATCAACCACGTCGAATTGATCTTGAACCGCGCCAGCAGCACGAACGCGATGATCGCGATTAGCGCCGTCATCAGGTTGTTAATCGACACCCTCCCCAATTGCCAGGTCACACCCGCCATCAACCCCAGAGAAGCGGCATTAACCCCGTCCAGCAAACTACTCGCCATTTTGGAGGCTCGCAGCCGCGGGATAATGGGATTCGTAATCGCCACAAAAATGAACCCGGGTAAAAATATCCCGATCGTGGCAAGGATCGCGCCTGGTGCCCCTCCTAGTATGTATCCGATAAAAGTCGCGGTTGTGAAAAGCGGACCCGGTGTCAGCTGCCCCACCGCAACCGCGTCGATCAATTGCTTTTCCGTCAGCCAGCCCAGCCGTTCCACAAAATCGGCACGCAAAAATGCCAGCAGCACATAGCCGCTCCCATACAGGATCGCGCCAATTTTCAAGAAGGTCAAAAATAATATGGGTAGGCTGAAAGTCGTGGAAGCCAGCATGGTGAGTCCATAGCTTCCAAGCTCAGCCTTAATCGGGATCAGTAGCGAACTGATACTTTTTGCAGCCAGCCGCCTGGAGTTCGTGATCAACATGACCAGCACGCCGGCCGCAAACAGGAGCAGGATTTCATTGACACCGATAAGATACAAAACCAGCACACCCAGGCCAACGGCTGCGAGCACCGTGTTCTTCATCGCCTTTCGCCCGAGGCTCCACAACGCCTGGAGAATGATGGCGATGACCACGGGTTTGATCCCCTCCAAGAGTGTACCTGCCTGCGGTGTCGATCCGAACTGCACATAGATCGACGCCAATACCGTTACGATGATCGCCGCTGGCAGGATAAAACATGCGCCAAACACGATCAGCCCCGGCCATCCTGCCCTCCGGTAGCCCAGGTGGATCGCCATCTCGGTTGAATTTGGACCGGGTATCAGGTTGGTCGCTC
>MGNL01000110.1:5052-5380 GCA_001796785.1 Chloroflexi bacterium RBG_16_51_16
TCCAGGAACTCCTCCTCGCTCAACCATCCCCGCCTCTTAACCGTCTCATCGTGCATGATCGCGGTATGTGCAGCCGGTCCGCCAAAAGCCGTGATCCCGAGTTTCAAGAACAGCGCCGCGCCTTCCAGTAATCTTACTGATAAGGGATTTCTGTCTGGATATATTTCTTTTTTCATTTCAGTGGACTTGTTAGGGTTAATCCGTTAAACGGCTGGATTACTCGGCTCCTGACTTCATATCCTAACACCTACCCCCTGTTCTCTGCTCTCCCAATCGAAGGTTTATAGAGCCCTGTCCCGCGCGCTCGCCTGCCCCGGCGTACGCCTGT
>MGNL01000110.1:5435-6589 GCA_001796785.1 Chloroflexi bacterium RBG_16_51_16
TTGGTAGAGAGCGCCCGTGCAACCCGCTGTAGGGACTGGTAAGCCTCTAAACTGGCCGTTCGGGTTCTATGAAATATTCATTTGAATTTTAAGCGTACGCTTTCGAAGGAAGGTGATCATGCTATACTTTAAGAGGGGATCCTTTAGAAATATCTGCAGACGAATTACCGGGATTAATTGTAGAAATTAATAGAAGCGTTCTAAAAGCGCATGTCTTGCTCAAATTGATTCTCGGCCGGAGCAGATATGCAGCCTCCAAACCTTGACTCATGGGAGGAGAAAGATGATCAAAAGAAATTGCTATTCTTCTCTTAGGATTTTCGCGGCTTTGGTTGGTTTGTTTTTCCTGATTACAGGTTGCAATCCCAGCCCGACAGTTCCACCCGCTCACACATCAATTCCCTCCATTACCTCACCTTCAACTGCAACTCCTGTACTCCTCCCTGCATTGACCCTCAAACCGGGTGATCATTATTTCAGCGTGGATGGAAAACAAAGGTTTATTTTCAGCCGCAATATCGCCGGCTACCAACAGTCCCATTATGATTGGTTGCTCGATCGCTCCAAGGCCGGGGGCAGCAAATATATCCGCGTCCAACTCGACAATCTTGGCGGGATGGGGTTCACTAGCGCGGGAGAAGTTGATCCGGATTGGCTCTCCCAGTGGGATGGGATTTTTGACGAAGCCGAAGCGGACGGGTTCTATGTTCTCCCGGTATTCTCCACCTGGCATGATTGGAATAATGGCGATCCGGATGTGGGGTACTCCACATGGAATAACAACCTTGTGAACCGGGCAAATGGCGGACCCGTTGAATCACCGGCTGAATTATTTCAGAAAGGATCCGCGACCCAGACGATGTGGATGGATTGGATGCAGTCCCTCGTAAACCACTGGCATGCTCGCAAGAATATCCTTGCCTGGGAAATCTTTTCTGAGGTTAATCTGGCCACGGGGTCAACCGAGACTACCGGTATCGATTTCGTCAATACGGCAGCAGCATTGATCCGAGCGACGGATCCCGGCCGACCGGTGACCGCCTCCATCGCGGATTGCCCGCCTGGTAGCGGTGCCTGCTACTGGCCAAATTTCTACAAACAGGCGAATATTGATTTCGTCGAAATGCATCCCTATACACCCCAGCTGGACAGGG
>MGNL01000110.1:6624-6917 GCA_001796785.1 Chloroflexi bacterium RBG_16_51_16
TACGGCCGGCCTGTACTGATAGGCGAATCCGGTTTGAGTGCAGCGACTCCGGATTCTGAGGCAGGGAAATTAACGGTTGCAAAGAACGCTCAGCTCGGTGTTAACCATGCCATTTGGGCATCGATCGTATCCGGCGCGATGAACGGTCGCTCCCTGTGGTGGGAAGACGGCTATGGGATCTATTTTCCCAAGCTTGGCATGCTTTGGTTGAATCAATATCAGACGGCTGAGTTGCCGGCGGCGAATTTTGTTGAAGGCATCGATTTCTCAGGTTTTAAACCCTTGACGAACGA
>MGNL01000110.1:6955-8123 GCA_001796785.1 Chloroflexi bacterium RBG_16_51_16
AAAAGTACATCATCGGTTGGTTCCGGGATGCCGCCTGCGAACCGCCAGGATGGAACCTTAAGCCCATCCTCTCCGGTGAGAGCGTCACCATCACGGTGCCTGGATCTGCTGAAAACTGGCAAATTGATTTCTATGATACGAAGACCGGGACCGATATTGTCAGTTCCATGACGATCACAACGAACGGCACTACTGCAACAATACCTCTTCCGGATTTTATTGATGCTATAGCTTTCAAAATGTATATCGATCAATAGCCTAGTGGGCAGAACATACCGAAAAATAATGGAGAGATCCTTATAGTAAAACCTGATCGTTCCTGCGAATTTCCCTCTGAAAAAAAGACAGTGAGTGGCGCGAAGCGCCACTCACTGTCTTTTATAAATACCATCCCTTTTCTCCCTCTCCATTTTCGTTAGCCTGTCCTGCGAAGTCCCGGTGTTCGCCTGCCCCGGTGATCGATCCGGGGTCCGGGGGCGTCCATTCCGAGTTTGCGGAAGATTTAGGATGCGCTCCGATCCCTAATCCTACTCCGTCCAGAGCAGTTCAATTTTTCCGTCCTGACTGGGATCTTGATCTATATCCCGAAAATTACGTGCAAGACGATATCCGCGGAGAAGTGAGCGACCATGGCCGACTCAAGCCCTCGCTTGAAGTACAGATATCCGCAGGGAATGCCAACCAGGCTGTTGAGCAAGATACCCCTTGCAACGACCCACGGCGTCAATGGGACGAAGCTGGCGGTGGCTGGCAAATGAGCAAGACCGAAGACTACCGCAGCCAGCACGGCCGCAGTCCATAAGACAACCAGTGTAGGCTTGCCATCGGAAGTTTTGGAGATAAAACGCCCAAGCCACACTAGCAGTGACATGAAGAACAGCCTGAGCATGATCTCCTCGTCGATGCCGCCGTAAAACGAGGCCAGGAATGACTTCCAGGGACCAGCCTCAGCCCCCATGGAGAAAAGGGCTTTGGCTTTCTCTCCCACCTCCGCGAAGATCGCGGGTTGGAAAATAAGTCGATCCAGGAGGATGATCAAGGAGCCTCCGGCAGCACCGAGGATGATGCTGATCGGCAGCATCTCGCGGATTGCCTTGCCTGTTGACTCCTTCCTCAAAGCCGCTTCCAGGATGGGCAGCCCGAGGCCAATGGAATTGGCAAGAAGCAA
>MGNL01000110.1:8372-9011 GCA_001796785.1 Chloroflexi bacterium RBG_16_51_16
AAATGGTGATTTCCCATCCAAATTCCCACCAATAAATTCTGAATCAATTTCCAATTTCAGTATATAACAAAAGATCCACTTCAGACCAGTTAACGAATTTTATGAATTCCCAAACACTACGTTCTTTACCTGAATAATCAATTCACTATGCAAATCAACAAAAACCCCTCTCCTTGATGGGAGACTTGTTCCGCGTGTTAGCCTGCCCCGGCGTTTGCTCCGGGGTTGTGGGAGGACATAAGTAAGCTCCAGTTCCAGCTCCTGGTGGAGAATTTACACGCACGGGTGGTTAAATTGCGTGTGAAGTGTGTCACTTATTTTCTCGGTACTTTTTTACTATCAGTCACTAATCAAAAACTCATAAATTATCCGGGAGGTGTGCTTATACTGAATGATCAGACAAAGGAGAGACCCCAAATGTACAACCATAAGAAAACGTTTCCTTTAGCCGCGGCTGCCTTAGCGATCCTGATCGCTGCCTTGCTCGTTGTCGGAGCCGCCGCCGCACCTGATCCATTCAAGGGTACCTGGTACTCGGTGGATATCGATACCAGTAACCAAACCTTGCGGATCGGTGGAGGTCCCGGAAGCTCGTATCACGTGCGCTATTATGATGACGGCGCATCGGTCTGCGGATGG
>MGNL01000111.1 GCA_001796785.1 Chloroflexi bacterium RBG_16_51_16
GGCAGCTTCACCTCACCCGGCACCGCCTCCCTGTTGACCGGCACCCTGCCCTGGACGCACCGCGCCCTCAACATGACCGGCATGGTCGCCCGCCATCTCGTTGACCGGAACATCTTCAATCTTTTTGGTAAAGCGTATCACCGCCTCGCCTACACCCAGAATGTGTGGGCCAACTACCTGCTCGGACAGTTCAAGTCAGACATCGACACGCTCCTCCCGCCCGAATCCTTCAGCGTGGTCAGCGAGATGATCGGTACCCGGCTCGGCGCCGTCCCAAAGACCTACCGCGCCTTCGATGATTTCCTCTTCAGAGATGGCTCACCGCCCGCTTCATTATTTTTCGGATTGGCGCACCGCATCCAGCTCCACCGCCGCGAGGCACGTTCCACGCGGGAGGCGTACCCGCGCGGGCTTCCCCGTGCCGGGGATTACCCGATCTTCTTCGACATCCGCGAGGTCTACGACGGAGTGCTGGAGGTCATCCGCTCCCTCCCCTCCCCCTACCTCGCCTACCTACACCTGTGGGCTCCCCACGATCCCTACAAACCCAGCGCCTCCTTCGATGAATACTTCAAAGACACCTGGGCGCCGCCCGTTAAGCCTTTCCACCGATTGGGAAGCAACGTCTTGCCCGGCCGCCTTTTCAGTAGACGCAAGAACTACGACGAGTACATCACCGAGGTGGATTTCGAATTTGGCCGGCTGATGGACACCCTCAGCGAAGAGCACCGACTGGAGGACACGATCGTGGTGGTCACCTCCGATCACGGCGAGATGCTCGAGCGCGGCGTGGAAGGTCACATCACCCGCCTGATGTACGAACCGATCGTGCACATCCCGCTCTTGATCTCACTGCCCGGCCAGACCAATCGACTCGACGTGCACACACCCACGAACGGAATCGACCTGCTGCCATCCGTGCTGCACCAGACCGGTCATCACCTGCCTGACTGGTGCCAGGGTCGCGTACTACCCGGCTTTGACGATCAGGCTGGATCAAACCGAAGCAGCCTGATGATCGACGCCAAGGACAATCCTGCGTACGCTCCTCTCAGGGAAGCCACGCTCGCGATCCGCAGGGAAAACTTCAAGTTGATCTATTACACGGGATACGAAGCTGAGGATTCGTCCGAGCTCTATGATCTCGAGGCCGACCCCGAAGAGCTGGTTGACCTGGTTCCATCCCAACCCTCAATTATGAAATCCCTCAAAGACGAATTGCTCGATGCGTTCGATGCCGCCAACAAATTAATGGGGCAAATGTAATTAAATTGCGATACCCTATGGTCCATCAATCTAATTGGATAACCCGCGTATAATTACAGCCGTTTATGTTGAAAAATCTCTTCTCCGCCAAAACCACCCACGCCGATAAAGCGAAACCCATCGTCGTTGTCTCCGGCCTGCCGCGCTCGGGCACTTCGATGATGATGAAAATGCTGGCTGCCGGCGGGATGGATATCATCACCGATCAGCACCGCCGCGCCGATGACGATAATCCAAACGGCTACTTCGAATTCGAATCCGTCAAGCAGATGACCAACGGCGATACCGCCTGGCTGGAGGCCGCGCAGGGGCGTGCCGTCAAGGTGATCTCCGCCTTGCTTGAACATCTGCCCTCGAAATACCATTACAAGATCATCTTCATGGAGCGCCTCCTGTCGGAGGTTTTGGTCTCCCAGAAAAAAATGCTCGACAACCGCAAGGAGGAGGCCAGGCTCACCGATGAAGCCATGCAAGCGCAGTTCAAGGCTCATCTCGCGGCGGTTAAGTTTTGGCTGGCGCGCCAACCCAACCTCGAAGTGCTCTACGTGGACTACAACCGCATGATGGTTTCACCCGAGCACGACTGCCAGCGCGTAGCCAACTTTATCAGCTTTCCCCTGGACATACGCCAGATGGTCGCCGTACCTGATGAGGGCTTGTACCGCAACCGCGCTTCGCGTTGATCGTTCCCTGCTCTCCGCCTCTGCTTGACCCGCCTGCGCGGGCGCAGTAAAATCTAGTCCCCTGCGGGAGTCGCCAAGTGGTAAGGCGTCAGCCTTCCAAGCTGATATTCGCGGGTTCGAATCCCGTCTCCCGCTCTTGTTGAAAGTTAGTTTTAGGAATTTATCTATTCACAGAATATTTTCAGGATCTTTTTCACCCCCTTCTATTCACGAAGGGGGATTTTCCATTGATTAACGAAATTCCATCCCGCTGTCCACCCGGCTAGGTAAAGACTCCCCAACGGGGAGGGGAAAATCCCAACCTGCGAAGTTAATATGATGATCCAAAGGATATAGCAGATGCAATCTTCATGGATTTCCCTCTCCGTATGGCTGCACGCGATCGCGACCGCGGTATTCATCGGCCACTTTGTTCTTCTGGCAGTCGTCTATATCCCAGCCTTCCAGGGACTGAAAGATAACGCCTCCTTCGAGATTCTCAGCCGGATCTCGAAGCTCAGCCGTACCTGGTTATATGCGGCTCTGGCCGTCTTCATCATCACCGGCACACACCTGATGCTGATCGACCAGAACTACCTCGGCCTGATGAATTTTGGCAACCTGTGGGGTGTAGTGATGCTCCTCAAACATGGCGTTATCCTCGCCATGCTTGCCATCGGGTTCTGGTACAACGCCATCCAGCGCGTCGGCCCAACGCTTGTCTCATCCAACCGCGCCGGCCAGGCTTTTGATCAATTTCGGCGGTACACAAATTGGATGGCGGTCCTTGGAATTTTGGGGTTGCTCCTTACAGCCATTTCACAAGGTCAGTAGCAATGAAGAATTTGCTTAAAGTATTCCTTATCATTGCTGGCCTTGTCATCTTGGCGGTGGTCGCCACCATTCTGCTCATCCCCTGGATGGACCGCTGGGGCGCGACGGATGCGGAGATCGCCGCCACGTATCCTTGCGATGAGCTCGTGCCGAACCCGGCGTTTGCCTACAACCGCGTGATTACTATTGACGCAACAGCTGAAGAAATTTATCTGTGGATCATCCAGCTGGGTGCCGAACGCGGCGGGTATTACAGCTATGAATGGCTTGAGACGTCCGTTCTCCGCTGCCCGCTAACCAACGCTGAACGGATCCATGTCGAGTGGCAGGATCTTCAGGTGGGTGACGAGATCAAGATGTGCCCGGATGATTTCGGACCGCTCCCGTGGGAGGTGGCTCAACTCATCCCGAACCAGGCGATGGTCCTGGGTCATCAGGATAATGGGGTCTGGTCAGATACTTGGCAGTTCATTCTGATCCCACAAGTCGACGGCTCGACCCGTCTCGTGCTGCGTTCGCGGGATACGAAAACCGGCGGCATCTGGGATGTGATCCGCCCGGGTGTTTTCATCATGGAACGCGGCATGCTGCTTGGCATTAAGCAGCGAGCCGAGTCTTAAAGACACTGGGAGAAAAATTTCTTCATGAACCGATTCCAAAGGATCGTTTTCGCTGGACTGCTGCTCCTCTACGCTTTGAGCGCGTTCCTGACGTACACTTTCTTCATTGACCAGATGGCTCTTTCAGCTGGTGTCCCGCTGCCGGAGACGGAAATATCCCCGCTTGTTCTTGGCCTGGCTTATGCGGGTATCGTCATCGTTTTCTACGGACTTCTCGGTTTGATCGGTTCCTGGTTTGCCACCAGACTGGAATTGCCCGGCATCTACAGCTTAGACGGCAATTTTCGACGCTGGTTTGTCATCCCACTGGCGATCGGCATCGCCTGCGGTTTGTTGATCACGCTTGGCGATCTGTTGTTTTCCTCGATCAATGGGTTCGGAAGGTTGGTACATCCACCGTTTCCGGTTTCCATTCTGGCATCCGTCGCCGCAGGCATAGGAGAAGAAATACTTTTCCGTGGATTCGTTTTCGGTTTATGGGCTGTCCTGCTCAATTGGCTGTTTAAACGGTTCAATCGCCGCTCATTGGCTCTATGGAGCGCCAACTTGATAGCTGCACTGGCTTTTGGGGCCAGTCACCTTGGAACACTGTTTGTCTTTACCGGCTCATCTACTCTCAATGAGTTGAATCCTATTTTACTTATGGAAGTTTTCCTGCTCAACGGCATGATCGGTCTGGCTGCAGGAGATCGTTACATGAAGGATGGCCTGGTCGCCGCTGTTGGCTTTCATTTCTGGACGGACATCGTCTTTCATGTCATATGGGGATTATTTTAATTATGAAGGAGAGCATCATGAATTTTAAGGCAATAATGGTTTCGATCTTGAAATATCTGTTTCTGGTCGCGATCTTTTTCATCGTTGATATGGTGAGTTCGAGCGTCGTGCCCATCGACCTGGACTGGACGCCACCCGCGGATCAGTTGCCTGTGGTCTTTGCCGGGCTGTTGCTCAGCGCTGCAGTCATCAGCCTGGTTATTTCACTGATCGTTGTGAGGTCAAGGTGGAGTGGTTGGAAGCTCATAGGCGCAACCTTCGTTTCCTGGCTCGGATGCATGACGATCATGGCTCAGATCGAAACAGCATGGTTCGCTCCAGCCTTGAATATTCCCAGGAGCCTGGCTTACGGGGTAGCCCTGCGCGGTCTCGTCTCCGTCGCGATCCTGGCACCGGTTACGGTCTGGATATGGGGCAAGGCTAAAGCACAACAGGAAGCTGGCGAATCCCAGGTTCGCCTGCCGCGATCGCCCGCCGAGTGGGGCTGGAAGTTGGCGGTGATTGCCGTAGTTTACCTGGCGCTGTATTTTGGGTTTGGTTATGTCGTTGCCTGGCAGAATCCCGCGCTACGGGAAATGTATGCAGGTGGAACCGATCCGGTCGTTTTCAGTCAGCTTTACTTGACCTTGCTGCAGATCGTCCGCTCCGCGCTTTGGGTCCTGTTCGCGATCCCCGTTATCCGCATGACCCGCGGTTCACTCTGGCAGGTGGCGTTGATGGTAGCCCTCCTCTACGCGCTGCCCATGAATATTGCCCACTTCATACCTAACCCGGTTATGCCCGATCCGACAGTGCGCTTATCGCACTTTATTGAAACGGCGACCTCGAACTTCATATTCGGCCTGGCGGTTACCTGGTTGTTGAATTTGCAGCTGGGGCATCAATCTGAAAGGCGTTAAAGCACGGTCAATGCATAACTAAGATTGAAAGTTTATTAAACAATGCACGGGCATAAGTCTTATGCCCGTGCATTGTTTATTTCAACGATCAGATCATTCCAAGTCAATGGAAAACCTGGAAAGCGCTGAATTCGTTCTATGAATTAAATTTCGTGGTTCTCAGTCACCAGATACCTGGAATTAGTCGGTAACGTGTTTCATGGGAATATTCGATGTAACCGGGTAATTCTGCTTTTAATGTACGATCTTCCATACCCGTCCTCCACACGAGCATGCCCGCCGCGATTGCCTGCGGGATGGTGGCCCACCATGATCCGAGGATGATCCCTAGGGTGATCGCGAAGAGGATGCCACCGACGTAACCTGGATGACGCACAAATCGATAAGGACCGTCTTTGCACACGGTCTGGCCGCGGTCGGTTTGAATCCGCACCACGCTCGAAAAGTATTGATTGGTAAAGCGAGCCCACAGGAAAATGGCCTG
>MGNL01000112.1:0-4998 GCA_001796785.1 Chloroflexi bacterium RBG_16_51_16
AAGCCGCACAGCAGGGCAAGGACATCCATCAACTGCTCGAGGAAAAAGCCAGCCGGTTGAAACCGGGTGAATCGGGTCTGGTTGCATTGGACTGGTGGAACGGTAACCGCAGCGTCCTGGTGGACGTCGACCTGACCGGTTTACTTATCGGCACCTCGCTGGCTACAAAAGCTGAAGAGATCTACCGGGCTCTTATCGAGGCTACGGCCTACGGGACACGGGTCATCGTCGAAACATTCGAGAAGAACGGCGTGCCGATCCGAGAGCTTGTGGCGTGCGGTGGCTTGCCGGAGAAAAACCCGCTGCTCATGCAGATCTACTCCGACGTGACAGGCAAGCCCATCAAGGTCAGCGCCTCGAACCAGACTCCCGCATTGGGCTCGGCAATGTTCGGAGCGGTGGCTGCAGGCAGGAAGGCGGGTGGGTATGACGATATCTTTGAGGCAGCCAGGCAGATGGCACACTTGAAAGACAACGTTTACCGGCCGATCGCCGATCACCAGGTGATCTATGACGAGTTATTCGCTGAATATCTACAGCTGCACGACTTCTTCGGCCGCGGTGGTAATGATGTGATGAAGAGACTTAAGAAATTACGGGCCAGGCAGAGGGAAGCCGATGTACTGGTGGTTTGACTTTGATTAATCGACCATGGATCTGATGAGGAGAATATTTTAGATGAAACTCGAATCGTTACGGAGTGAGATCTGCTCGCTTAATCAGCAACTGCTTCAGAACGATCTTGTTGCCTGGACCAGCGGCAATGTTTCCGGCCGGGATAAAAAAAGCGGATTATTGGTGATCAAACCATCCGGCATTCGGTATGAAGAATTGACACCAAGGAAAATGGTGGTGGTAGATCTGGATGGAAAGGTCGTCGAAGGCGATTACAAACCATCCTCCGATACGTTCGCACACGTATACGTTTACCGGCATCGACCGGATGTGCACGGCGTGGTTCACACCCACTCCTGTTTTGCAACGGCGTGGGCGGCTGCCGGCAGGAGCATCCCGCCGATCCTAACCGCGATCTGCGATGAATTCGGAGGAGCTATCCCGCTCGGCGCGTATGCCAAGATTGGCGGGGACGAGATCGGGCGGGAGATCATCCGCTCGATCGGTGAAAGCCCAGCGATCTTGATGAAAAATCACGGCGTATTCACGATCGGCGTCTCACCGGAGGCAGCGGTAAAAACTGCCGTCATGGTGGAGGATGCAGCTCGCACCGCGTTTTATGCTTTTCACCTTGGAACACCAGATGAAATTCCCGCGGATGAGGTGGCGCGTGCCCACCGACGCTACGTGGAGGAGTATGGCCAGTAGCTTAATTAGTGGATGCTATGGAGGAGCAAAGAGTGCTTGTGGAAATAACTCTTCCCATGACTGGCATCTCTTGGAAAGGAGGTACCGGAGATACACATCGGATTTCGTTGGCTAACATTGGAACCTGAAACCATTTCGTAAAATAAAAAGGAGTTTGTAATGTTGAAGAGAATGACTTACATTTTTACAGTATTGGCTGCGCTGACCCTGGTCCTGGCGGCCTGCGCTCCGGCGGCAACCGAAACAGCAAAGGCTCCAGCACCTGCTGAGCCGACAGCTGCCGAACCTGCGGCCACTGAGGGCGGAGCTCCTGCTGCCGGAACCGGTTGGTGCTCGGGCACCGATATCGTCTTCTTCCCGGGCGGCGCTCCAGGCGGCGGTTTTGAGACCGTAGTCTATAACGGCGCATTGGCAGCTGCGGCGGATACCGGCGCGAACGTGGAATATGTCTGGTCCGATTGGGATGCTGCGAAGATGGTTACCCAATTGCAAGAAGCCGTAGCCACCCAGCCCGATGGCATCGCCATCATGGGGCATCCAGGTGACGAAGCCTACAAAGACATCGTCGATGCGGCTGAGGCTGAAGGGATCGTCATCACCAGCATGAATACGCAGACAGCTGGCCTCCAGGCCACCTATGCGACCAAGGGCTATGGCTACGTCGGCGCCATCCTGCACGACGCGGGCTATGCACTCGGCAAGGAAGCTGCAACACGCGCCGGCTTGGCTGCCGGAGATAAAGCATTCGTGTGGGGTCTGGTTGCCCAGGCAGGCCGCGGTGAGCGCACCCAGGGTATCATCGATGCCCTTGAGGACCTTGGCATAACCGTTGTCTACCAGGAAATTGACGATGCCACCAACGCGGCGGCATCTGCGGGCGTACCGGTATTTACCGGTATCATTTCCGCAAACCCGGATATCAAGCTGGTCGTCACCGACCACGGCAACCTGACAGGCACAGTGCAGACCTTCTTTGAAGCCGCCGGACTTGGTCCGGATGATGCTTACGCAGCCGGCTTCGATATGTCCGGTAACGCGGTGGAAGCCATCCGCTCAGGTTACCTGGACCTGGTCATCGATCAGCAGCAGTGGCTGCAAGGCTACTTCGGCGTCCTGCAGATCTGCCTGACCCACAACTACGGTTTTGCGGGTCTGCATATCGACACGGGTGCGGGCTTCGCCGACAAGGACAACATTGAAATGCTGGCCCCACTGGTGGAGAAGCAGATCCGATAAATTGCTTCTGATCCAGAGTGATAACGCCTGACCTCGTTGAGAGGATCGGCGTCAATCACAACCCACAATGGATTAAGTGACTCCAACCCGCAAACATCGCGCATCGCTTTCACACCAAAACAGCCCAGAGTCACTTAGTCCTTTCTTAATTATTAGAATGCAGGATCGAAATAACTTGCCGAATTACATTTATCATGTAGCTCGGGAAAATAATCGGTGTTACGATTAACAATGGTCAATCACTTCGGAAGTCAACGAATGGAGGTTGCCTCATGAACCATCGCCTGGAGCTCAAAAACGTTTCCAAATCCTTTGGAGAAGTTCAGGCGCTGACGAAAATCAACTTCCATTTAGGCAGGAACGAGATCGTCGGTCTGTTGGGAGATAACGGCGCCGGAAAATCCACCCTGATCAAGATCATGACCGGTTACCACCAACCCAGCTCGGGGGAGATCCTGTTCAACGGGAAGAACATTGCCAACCTAACCGTTTCCAAAGCGCGACAACTCGGGGTTGAAACCGTGTACCAGGAACGCGCCCTGGCTGAACTGCAAACCCTGTGGCGCAACATCTTCCTGGGACGTGAGCTCAAGAACCAGTGGGGGCTGCTGGATGTCAACCGGATGAAACAGGAAACCTACCGGTTGATGAACCAATCCATGGGTTTTACCTCTTCAGCAGTGAATCCAAACTCACACGTCGGCTCCTTCTCGGGCGGCGAGCGCCAGGGTGTGGCGATAGTGCGGGCGTTGTATTTCGATGCGGAGATCATCATCCTGGACGAGCCCACCATGGGTCTTTCTTTAAAAGAAACGGCTAAACTCGTCAATTTTGTCCGGGGGATCAAAGAGGCAGGGAAGTCAGCAATTTTCATCGATCACAATGTGATCCACGTGTACAACGTTGCGGATCGGATCGTGGTGATCGACCGCGGCTCTATCGCCGGCGAATTTCTAACGAAAGATATCACCCTGGACACATTAATGGAAAAAATGATCCGGGTAGCAGAATCTGGCAAACTCGAGTAACGGACAAGGATGGACGCGATGTCGACTCAGACCAAAGAAAGTTCTTCCCCAACGCTCCAGCCCTATAAAGAGACCTTCAGCCTTGGAAGATTTGTCCGCACGAATGGTGGTCAGCTCGGAATTATCGGCGTGTTTATTGGCCTGTGGATCATTTTCATTGTTTCAGCCCCGGACACCTTCTTATCATCCCGGATCTACTTCGCTTTCATGTCCACCATTCCATTTTTCGCGATCATGGCCATCCCGCTTACCATGGTGGTCATTGCCGGTGAGATGGATCTCTCTTTTCCATCGATCATGGGCATGGGTATGGTGGCTTTTTCCTTTGTATACGAACGGACTGTGAACATCGACAGCGTAACAACCAGGGTAGTCCTAGCCTTCATCGCAGCGCTGATTTCCGGAAGCCTAATCGGCTGGCTTAACGGTGTGATCATCGTCAGGTTTGGTATCCCTTCCCTGGTGGCCACTATTGGCACCCAATTCTTCTGGCGGGGCGCAGTCCTGGTCCTTACGGAAGGCAGGAACTACACCCTGAGTTACATCAAGGAAACTTTTCTGTATCCCGTGCTCGTTGGCAAAATTGGCGGGTATTTCCCAATGCAGATGGTCTGGTTGATCGTGATCGCAATCTTCGGCTGGATCCTGCTCAACCGGCATCAATTCGGGGCGCACGTTTATTTAATCGGCGATAACGTCCAAAGCGCTCAACTCATGGGCATCAATACAGGAGGAGTGCGTATTAAAGTATTTATGCTGCTGGGGTTGATCTCAGCATTTGCCGGCGTGCTGTACAGCTTCCACATCGCGTATTTCTGGCCCAGCCTTGGCGAAGGATACCTGCTCAACACACTGGCCTCGGTCTTCCTGGGCGGCACTTCAGTCTTCGGCGGCGTCGGCACCATCCTGGGAACGTTCCTGGGTGCGTTCATCATCGGCGCCATCGAAGCCGCTACCGTCGCAACAGGATTGACCGGCTTTTGGACCCAGTTGATCTACGGGTTGATCATCGTGCTCTCGGTTATCATGCACACCTACTTGCGCAAACGAGCTGGTTGATCAGTTCTCCCCGCTCACCAGTTCGATCTTCCATCCTGCATCCTTAACGTTGATATTCGTCGCGTCACCGGGCCAGTATAGGTGCGTCCAATAACTGCTGCCCCGCAGCGTCGACGGACTCGATCCAAGGGTGATTATGATGTGGTCGGGGGTGTAATGCGCGAAGTATGTTTCCCGGTTAACTGGTAACCGTCCCAGGGTCGGATCCAATCCGACCCACCCGATGCCCGGCAGGAAGACATCCGGCCAGGCATGCTGGATCAGGGCATCCGCAACTTCTCCATTTTCCGTATAATGCAAACCTTCGAAATAGCGAGCAGGAACACCCGCAGCGCGACTCAAAGCCGCCATC
>MGNL01000112.1:5023-5675 GCA_001796785.1 Chloroflexi bacterium RBG_16_51_16
CAGCCCCAAAGCCGCCTGCGCGCCCCAGTTTTCACCATTGTAGGTATACGTCAGCTCATCACCTATGTAGTCGTAGAAAGAACGGATCTTTTGACACGCACTTATTTCCCCGGCAGCCAATTTCTGTGCCTGGCTGACAATTTGTGGATTATCCGATTCAATGTGCAACTCCGGTTCAAGGAATTCATCCGTTAGAACACCGCTGCACTTGGATAGATCGTATTCCAGTTCGTTGACGAGCACATGAGTCGTTATGTCAATCCTTTTTTCCGAACCTGCCGGATGGTCGGACAGATCAAATTCCGCATATTGATTTCCATACTCGTCCGTGACCAGAGTGTAATTTGCCGGTTCCACGGACATTGACTTCACCTCCTGGTAAGGAGGAAAATCCCGGATGAGTGCCACCCACAGGTTTTGTTTTTCAGGTTCATCGGTGCCGTCATTTCTGAGCACGATCCGCTGCTGCACAGAATATCCGCGGCTGCCAGATATAACGATCAATTGCGAGGCCTGGTCTGTGTCACTGTCGGCGCCGGGATTTACGGGGTGACAAGCCAGTGTCAGAAGAACGACCGGGAGGATCAGGATATGCCTGGCAGTCATGTCTGGCTCACATAACCATCGGGGAAGGCTGAGAGCAGATCATTCT
>MGNL01000113.1 GCA_001796785.1 Chloroflexi bacterium RBG_16_51_16
GCCGATAAAACCCAGGCCGTAGACAGGTTGCCCGCCGGCGTTGTTGACCACTTTGGTCACTGGACGTGGTTCGGATCTGGTTGCAGTTGTTTCGGTGTTCATCGATTTATCCTTTATGTTATTTAATTCACAAGTATATACGCTGCGTGTGGGAAATGGTTTCGAATCTTCGCTTTGATCACCTAGAACTTTATATATCCCAGTCCAATAATTCAACAAGGTCCAAAGCTACGCCAAAAGCTCTGAATAATACTGGGTTTTCCGTCTCGATTTCCCCTACGATCTCTTGTATTCGAGCACCAGGAAGAACTGACGGCCCGACTACAAGAGTGTCTGATTATTTAAGTGAGCGCGGAGAGATTCGAACTCTCAACCAATGGCTTAAAAGGCCACTGCTCTGCCGTTGAGCTACGCGCCCTTGACCCTTTGCTTCCTTCGATCCCTCAGGCTGATAAAACAGGAAACCGATCGCTCAGAGTTACCGAAGGAAGGTTTTTCAGCAAAGCGATTTGCATTCTATCATGCTTCTACGGGAAGAGATCTTTCCTTTTATACTAGAATACTCTACCACCTCCCGTCTTGACGGGCATGTCGTTTCGCTTATAATAGGACGGTTGGAAGGTACAATCCAGAATTGTTTAGCAAGCGCTTGAGAGAAACCTCTCAGAGCGCTTGCCTTTGTTTGTCTCCCGCACAGGTAGACTACACGCTATCCAAGACGTCTAATTGCTATCGAATGGGACGATTATTGCATCCCGCTGTTCATCAAGTCACAATTTATATCTGGGAGAAGACCCGTGGAAACTAAAGGTTTAACCGCCCTGCGTATTGGCCTGGCCTCGCCTCAAACGATCATGTCCTGGTCTTATGGTGAAGTCCTCAAACCGGAGACGATCAATTATCGTCGTCTGCGTCCCGAAAAGGACGGGCTTTTCTGTGAAGCAATTTTTGGCCCAACTCGGGACTGGCAGTGTTACTGCGGAAAATATAAAAATCCGCGTTACAAAGGCATTATCTGTGACAAATGTGGCGTTGAGGTGACCCGCGCCGCAGTCCGCCGTGAGAGGATGGGCCATATCGCCCTCGCTACTCCCGTCGCCCATATTTGGTATACACGCCGCATCCCATCCCAGCTGGGTATGCTGTTGGATATTTCACGCCGTAACCTGGACCGGGTTCTCTATTTTGCACAATATGTCGTAACCTATGTGGATGAAGAATCTCGCCAGAAAGCCCTTAAACGCCTCGAGGACGAGATCTCGGTGTCTGAACGCGAACAAGCCAATGTCGTTAACGCCAAGATCGCTGAGATTAAAACCAATCGCGATCAGAAATTGGCTGACCTGAATCATAAGCGCACGACACTTGAACAGAACTACGATGAATATCTTGCCGAACAGCTCGACCCGATCATCAAAGAAGGTCAGAAACTCGAAAAATTATTGCAGTCCCAGATGGGTGAACACGCCAAGAAGGCAGTGATTTTTGAGTCTTCCGGCGAAAAGATCCTAGATACAGGCGACAAGGTAAACGCGAAGCACATCAGCCAGGTGCAGAAGATCGTCCAGAAAAAATTAGAGGCACTTGATGTGGAATTGAGGGGTAAGAAAGACCAGCAGATCGATGAAATGAAAACACAGTCGGCTGTGGTCAAAGCCCAGGGGGAACAGGATATGGAAATCCTGCGCAATGACCTCGAGAACCAGGTCTCCTTCTCATCCAACAATACTTCCCGTTTGCGGGATGAATTGCTGGAGCTGCGGCCGTTCACATTCATCAGCGAGATCCGGTTCCGTGAATTAAAACAGCGCTGGGGTCAGGTATTCCGCGCCGATATGGGTGCGGAAGCCTTCTTCGACATTCTCGGCCGGCTTGATCTTGATAAGCTGGCAGAAGAATTATGGAAGGAAGTCCGCACGACCAAGTCCAAGCAAAAACGGAAGAAGGCGACCACCCGGCTTAAAGTTGTGGAAGCTTTCCGTCGGTCGGGTAACAAGCCGGAATGGATGATCCTTACCGTCCTACCGGTCATCCCGCCTGACCTGCGTCCGATGGTCCAGTTAGACGGAGGTCGCTTCGCTACCTCGGACCTGAACGATCTTTACCGGCGTGTTATTAATCGCAACAACCGATTGAAGCGCCTCCTTGAACTCGGCGCACCGGATGTGATCATCCGCAATGAAAAGCGCATGCTCCAGGAGGCAGTGGACAGCCTGATCGATAATTCGCAGCGAGGCAAGGCGCTTTCCCGCCGCGGCCGTCGCGAGCTTAAATCCCTTAGTGACATGCTTAAGGGCAAGAAAGGTCGTTTCCGACGCAACCTGCTCGGTAAACGCGTGGACTATTCCGGTCGGTCGGTGATCGTCGTCGGTCCACAGCTGAAGTTAAACCAGTGCGGTCTTCCTAAAAGCATGGCCCTCGAGCTCTACCGGCCGTTCGTGATCGCCCGCCTTGTTCAAAATAATTACGCAGCCAATGTCAAAGGCGCCCGGCGGCTGATCGAACGGAACCGGCCGGAAGTGTGGGAAGCCCTGGAGGCGGTCATCACCGAACGCCCTGTCCTGCTCAACCGTGCCCCCACCCTACACCGTCTGGGTATCCAGGCATTCGAACCGATCCTCATTGAAGGATCTGCCATTCAACTGCATCCGTTGGTGACCACGGCTTTCAACGCAGACTTCGACGGGGATCAAATGGCTGTGCATGTCCCGCTTTCGCAAAAAGCAGTCCAGGAAGCGCGTGATTTGATGCTGGCTTCCCGCAACTTGCTCAAACCAGCCGATGGTGAACCGATCATCTCTCCATCGAAAGATATGGTGCTGGGTGTCTATTACCTCACGATGAAGCACCAGGCCGCCCATCCCGGTGACGGGCGTGCCTTCGCCGATATAGACGAGGTTGAACTTGCTTATGAGCTGGGGCAATTGGAGATACACAGTGAGATCAAACTGCTTACCTCTACCTGGTTTAATGATAAAGATGAACGTCTCGAACAACCTGTAAATCGCATCATTGAAACAACGGTTGGCCGGGTCTTATTTAACCGCATCCTGCCTGATGAGGTTCGGTTCGTGAACCATAAACTGGATAAGGGCGGAGTCAAAGACTTGATCGCCGAAGTGTATGAATTGTGCGGCCAGGATGTCACTACCCAGGTTGCCGATCAGATCAAAACGTTGGGATTTGAATACGCCATGAGATCCGGCACTACCTTGGCTGTAGCGGATATTTCGATCCCGCCAGAACGCAAACTCATCATCGAGGAAGCCCTCAAACAGGTCGAAGTGGTCACCCGTGATTTCCGTAGAGGTTTGCTTACCGAACAGGAAAAGAACGAACGTGAGATCGAGATCTGGCAGGCGACCACGGACCTGGTTGCCGACGCGGTTAAAAAACACATGGATCCGGATGGCAATCTTTCAACCATGGCTACGTCCGGCGCGACCAAGGGTGGTTTTTCCACCATCTCTCAACTCGCCGGCATGCGCGGGTTGATGGCGGATCCATCCGGACGAATCATCCCGATGCCCATCCGTTCGAATTTCCGCGAAGGTTTGACCGCCCAGGAATATTTCATCTCCACCCACGGCGCACGGAAAGGCCTGGCGGACACCGCTCTACGGACAGCGGACGCCGGTTACCTCACCCGAAGATTGGTGGATATTGCGCAGGACATCATTATCAATGAACAGGATTGCGGCACCCGGGATGGTCTGTGGATCCGTAAATCGGACGATATCGCCGGGCAGTCCATGACGAACCGCATGTACAGCCGCCTGTTGGCTGAGCGGGTGCTTCATCCCAAGACTGGTGAGGTGCTTGGTGAATATAATGATGAGATCGGTCACGAACAAGCCCGCTCGATAGCCGCTGCTGGTGTCACCGAGGTTAAGGTCCGTTCGCCACTCACCTGTGAATTGACCCACGGGATATGTGCCAGCTGTTATGGCATCGACTTGGGTCGCGGCAAGACGGTGGAGCTTGGTTCTGCAGTCGGCATTGTCGCCGCCCAATCCATCGGCGAGCCTGGTACGCAACTCACCCTGCGCACCTTCCATACCGGTGGTGTAGCCGCAGGCGGCGCGGACATCACTACGGGTTTGCCCCGCGTAGAGGAACTGTTCGAAGCCCGCAAACAACCCAAAGGTGAAGCTCTCGTTGCTGAGATCAACGGCACGGTTCGGATATTGATCTCAGAAAAGTACACCGACCTCCGCGAAGTCAGGATCGTGCATTCGGAAATGGTCCACGATGAATACGCCGTTCCCGAAGGTTGGAAATTTGTCGTCAAGGATGAGGCGGAAGTTAAGGTCGGAGACCTGCTCACCTCCAAGGACGAAGCCACCATTGTCTCCCAGCATGCCGGTCGCGTGGCAGTGGATAAGAGACAGCACAAGATCCTGGTCTCCTATGAACAGCGGGAGGAAAAGGTTGAGGAAATACCCACGACCGCGCGCCTGCTGGTGAAGGATGGTGATCAGGTGGAAGCCGGTCAGGCTCTAACCGAGGGTTCGCTCAATCCCCACCGGGTGCTCCGTATCCAGGGCCGCGAAGCCTGCCAGATCTACCTTTTGAACGAGGTTCAAAAAGTCTATCGTTCACAGGGACAGAATATTCATGACAAACACTTTGAGGTCATCATCCGCAAGATGATGAGCAAGGTGCAGGTTACCCGGCCGGGCGATACCAAATATCTCCCCGGAGATGCCGTGGACCGGTTGGAGATACGCAGAATCAATGAGCAGCTGATCGTAGATGGAAAGCAGGCTGCCAAGTTCCAGGAAGTCCTGCTGGGGGTGACCAAAGCCTCGCTCAGCACAGACTCATTCCTGTCCGCTTCCTCCTTCCAGCACACCATCAAGGTGCTGGCCGGCGCTGCCATTGGCTCAACGACGGATCCATTGTTCGGCTTGAAGGAGAATGTGATCATCGGCAAGTTGATCCCGGCCGGAACGGGTTTTGTCCCCGACCGCTTCAAGGAAGGCAACGGTGGTGAGGTAGGTTCGTCCCAGTGGATTGAAATACAAGATACGAGCCCCGGGGATTAGTCTATACCCGCCGAATAACTCCATTTCCACTGGATGGAAGTGAACTCAGAGATACATACAAGCAGCCGTGTTACGGCTGCTTGTTTTTTTCATCTTAAATTCACGAGGTATGAAATGAAGATTTTAGCACTTGAAGAGGAGATCGAGGGAGTAGCTCTGGAAGAATTTCACCCCTACCTGCAGGCGGAAGCCAGACAGGTCTGGAGTCTGGTTCAATCCGGTGTATTGAGGGAAATCTATTTCCGGCAGGATCGATCGAGTTCAGTGTTGGTTTTGGAATGTGATAGCGTTGCTGAAGCCGGCCGGGTGTTGAGTACACTGCCTCTCGTACAAAACTCCCTGATTCGCTTTGAGCTCATTCCTGTAAAACCTTATCCCGGATTTTCTAGGTTATTCAACGAACCGTGACATATTGATACGGTAGCCACTTGACTGTGCATGTCTTTCCACTTAAGATTGCATCGCTTTTGAATCGAATAATACAATTGGAACACGATCATAACGTGCACAAGGGAGACATCGCAATTCCCTTGGTGACCTTTGCGTTTAATTCCTGGAGTTGATCATGGACCTCGGCCTCGTCAGAAAAATTGATATCGACCGCGAGATGCAGCAAGCTTACCTCGATTACGCCATGTCGGTCATCGTAGCGCGGGCTCTCCCCGACGCGCGGGATGGACTCAAGCCTGTTCAACGGCGCATCTTGTATGCCATGTACGACATGGGGTTGCGTGCCGATTCGGCTTACAAAAAATCCGCCCGCATCGTTGGCGAGGTGCTTGGTAAATATCATCCGCATGGTGATTCGGCCGTCTACGAAGCCATGGCACGCATGGCGCAGGATTTTTCACTTCGCACCCTGCTCGTGGATGGACAGGGAAATTTCGGTTCCATTGATGGCGATCCACCGGCTGCAATGCGCTACACCGAAGCGCGCCTCGCCCGTCCCTCCATCAATATGCTTGCTGACATCAGTAAAAATACGGTCGATTTCACCGGTAACTTTGATGACACCCTGCAGGAACCGGCGGTCCTTCCAGCAGCCATACCCAATTTATTGGTCAATGGAGCGACAGGTATTGCGGTGGGGATGGCCACCTCGATCCCTCCCCACAACCTGGGTGAGATCGTGGACGCGCTGGTTTATATGCTTAACAACTGGGATAAATTGGATGATATCTCAGTCGAGGATCTGATGCAGTTCGTCCAGGGCCCGGATTTCCCGACAGGTGGATTGATCATCGAAGGCAAGGGGGATGAGAGCATCGAATCGGCTTACGGTTCTGGTCGTGGACGGGTCACGATCCAGGCAAAAGCACATGTCGAATCCATGGAGAGGGGTCGCAGCCGCATCATCGTTACTGAATTGCCCTACCAGGTCAACAAATCAAGTTTGATCGAGCGCATCGCCGAGTTAGCCCGGGACGGTACCCTTGAGGGATTGGCGGACCTGCGTGATGAATCCGATCGCCAGGGGATGCGTATTGTTATCGAGATGGGTAAGAACGCTGACGCCGAACAAGTGCTGGGCACTCTCTATAAACGCACCCCGATGAAGGACACGTTCAGCATCAACTTGCTGGCACTTGTGGATGGCGAACCCCGCACGCTCACCCTTAAGCAATCACTGCGCGTTTATCTCGATCATCGACTTACGGTAATCAAGCGCCGTGCCGATTTCGATCTGGAAAAAGCTCGTCAGCGAGCTCATATCCTGGAAGGTTACCTGATCGCCTTGAAGCATTTGGACGAAGTTGTCAATATCATTCGTGCTGCCGCAGACGTGGATACTGCCCGCCTCAAATTAATGAAACGCTATAAATTGACCGAGGCTCAGTCTGAAGCGATTTTGGATCTTCAACTCCGCAGGCTGGCCGCTCTAGAACGTAAGAAAATCGATGTTGAATACAAGGAAGTGACCGCCTTGATCAAGAGCCTTGAGGCACTGTTAAAATCCGCGAGGCGGATGCGCGAGGTTGTCGCTGAGGAACTCCAGGCAGTAAAAGTAGCCTTTGGTGATCGCAGACGTACACAGATTGTCAGTTTAAGGGGTAGTCGCACTCAAAAACCCCTTACGACCGCTGAAGTAGTTACTGAAGAAGCCGTATGGGTTGGGATCACCTTGGATGGGCACATGGCACGCACCCGTGATGATAAACAGCCCAAAGGGAGCGGTACGGATGCGCCGCGGTTCCTGGTCCGGCTTAATACGACCGATGTCTTGTATATTGTCGCTGCTACCGGTCAGGCTGCAGCGGTTTCCATCAATAACATTCCAGCAGCCGATAAATTGTCGACCGGTCCGTTCTACTACAAGGTTTCACCGCTCTCAGAGGCTGATCCCCTGGCTGCTGTCTTTTCGATCCCGTCCCGGCGGTCTGATTTGCCAGAGGAAATCTCCGTATTGACGGTGACCCGCTCAGGTATGGTAAAGAAAACACTGATTACAGACCTTCCTGGTCCCTCCGCTCAGACCTTTACGCTGGTCCGGTTGAATGAGAACGACTCGCTCATCTCGGTCGGATTGTCAGATGGAAGTAAGGATATCCTGCTAGGCACAGCTTCAGGTATGGCGATCCGCTTCAGCGAGACCGAAGTCCGCCCCATGGGTTTGGTTGCAGCCGGGGTGAATGGCATCCGACTCGAGGAAAAGGATGAGGTCATCGGTGCGGAGGTGTTGCCCGTACAGGGGGAACTGTTCTTCCTCGCGAGTAATGGCACAGCGAAGCGCGTAGACGAAAAGGAATTTCCACGGCAGGGTCGTTATGGAAAGGGTGTCCGTGCCTGGCTTCTGCCGAAAAGGGTAAAGATCGCAGCTCTCGCAAGCGGGAAAGGCAACTGGACGATCACATTGCATACGTCGAAGAATGCTCCCAGATCCCACAAGCTGGACGAAGCTCCTCTTCGTAAACGCACCGCCAGCCGCGGTAATCTGCTCGTTGAGCTAAAACCGGGCGAGACTGTCACCGCCGTAACGATTGGCTGGACGGTTGATCGTTTTATTAAAATCGAAAAACAAGAACCGCCAATTAGGGGGGCTAAGTCGGGCAGGAAAAAGACGGCAACATCGGAAAAAAAGAAAGCTCCAGCAAAGAAAACTGGTACTGCGAATAAATCAGGCACCTCGCGGGTTGCATCTCTGACTAAAAAAAGAAAGAAATAATAACCGTATCAAGAAATTAATTTTGGAGTGGATGACTCCTTAGTCCAGGATGTCCTCTGGTGAAGTTTTTCACCTCCGCAGCCTGTGCTCTTGCATCGTTACACGCTTGGGAGATTCCCAGGATATTTCTCCTTCGATTAACCGATCTTTCTTAATTTATTTATCACCACAACCAAGCCCGATCAGGCGCTTGGGTTTAGATGGTATCATGATCAAATGACTTCCCGGCAAAAAAACACTTTTGCAATCCTGTTAGTCATCAGCGTGATATATTTCAGCCTGTTCATTTTTCCGAATAATACCGGGGCTGAAGACCCAATGATGATCTCGCTCTTCGAAACCGACGAGTTCGCGCAATATCCTGTCGTTATGAGGATGCTTTCCCCGCACGAAGCGCTTGATAAAACTGTTCTCAATTTCATTAAGTATGGTCATTACTATTACGGTTCACCATTCTATTTCAGCAGCGCCATAATCCTGCTTCCTGTTGAATTGGTTTCATCTCTTGAGAACACCCAGCTAAACATGCTCTTGCTCAGGCAGCTGATCAGTGTGCTCCCTATGCTTGGGGCGCTCCTGGTATTTACCTACCTCCCTACTAAATTCAAGTCGCGCTGGAAGTCGATTGCTTTGTTTATCCTGCTCCTGTCGGTTTCCGCTGTTGTTGAGAATAACCTTTGGTGGCATGTGGACAGCCTCGCGATATTTTTTACTGGACTGACTTTTCTTTTCCTGGATCTGGACAGCCTGCGTTTCGGACGTTTTTATTATTTTGCAGCGGTAGCTACCGGCCTGGCTTCAGGTACAAAAGTGATCGGTTTGTTTTTCTTCCTGACGATTCCTGTCTATCTATTGTTCGGTCTTATTCGTAAACGCTTGTTCTGGCGAAACGCATTAGGACACGCGATTGGTTTTGTTCTTCTTATGGGCGGCGTGATCCTGGCAAGTAATCCATTCCTCTTCCTTAAAGGTGAGTATGGGTCAATGATCTCCCTCTTAACCCGACAATCACGCTCCATGTCAGCAGGCTGGGTGCTTTTGTACGATAAAGGTCCGGCCTCCTGGATTCCAATATTGCAATCCTTGTACGGAAACATCGCGTTCCTAATCCTGGCACTCATCGCGTTGATCATGGGGATGAGAAATCCTGAAACACGGCTTCGCCACTCGCTTATTGCAGCCTGGGCGGTCCCGTTCGGCCTGTATGTACTATTCGTGATTGCGATCAAACCGACGCATTTCTTTTTGCCTATCCTTCTTCCCGTTTTCAGCACCGTTGCGTTTTTTTTCGAATTTCCTCCCTTCGTAAAGTTGAACTTGGATGAACAGGAAAATCGGTTAACCTCGACTGCGCCTAATCCACTATTCAATCGAATAATGGGAGGTCTTGCGCTTGTATTTATCTGCGTTCAATTATTAGGCTACATCAGCAAAGATATTGATCTGTATACAACGGTACTTCATCGGGAACAGAACGAACAATCGATTGTTTTTTATAGTATTTTAGAAACGGAATATCTCCCAATTATGAAGGCGGAAGACACACTGGTGGTTTTTCGGGACGTTCGTATGTATTTCCCGGAAGATCCCCGCTGGATCGTTAGAACTTATTGGAACAGCAATTACCGTACGATTGAGAAGATTAAACCCGATCTGATCATCCTATGGGCTCAAAGGATCCTGGATTATACGCAGGCAGGTGCCCGGGAGAAAGCAGTTAATCCGGAAAGTTTTCAGGATACCTACCAGTTCTATCTGGACGCGGATAGGGATCAGTTGCGTGGTTATCGTCTCGTTTACTGGAATGACGAAGGTCTGTTTTTTGCCAGCGATAAATTATTTACGGACTTTTTTGAATGACGGATCAGTCCCACAGTGTTGGAGTGGTCCTGGCTGCACAACTGTCCGATTAAATATAACTTTTTACTCTGTTTTCAGTTCGTCCAATTTTCCTTTAAGTTCGCTCTTGAGACCTGTATACGTAGAGTCATTGGTCAGGTTATTCAACTCGAACGGATCACCTTTAAGATCAAAGAGCTCCGTCTCTCCCGTTTTGTATTCGACATATTTCCATTCTGCGGTCCGGATGCCATAAAATTCGGGGATCCGCGATCCCACACCCTCCTCAGTCGGCCAATGCTCGATCAGGATGCTATCCCTCCACTCGCTATCGCCATCCGTTAATAGTGGCACCAGGCTGATCCCATTCATTCCATTAAAAGGCGATGCACCTGAGAGTTCGATAAACGTGGGCGCCAGGTCGATGTTGGCTACCAAATTGGAATCTAATCTGGCGGAAATTTGTCCGGGCGCATAGACAATGAACGGCACCTTAATACATTCTTCATAGGCGCAGTTCTTCGTCAATCCTAGTCGGTGATTTCCCACAGTCAGCCCGTTGTCTGAAAGGAATACAACGATTGTCTTTTCCTTCAACCCAGTACTTTCCAATGAGGCCAGGACCGATGCCACGCCGTCATCGACCGATAGGAGAGATCGCAGGATCTGCTTGTAAGAAATATCTATCTTTTCAACTGCGATCGGGTTGAGGTTCTGCAGGTATTGAGGCTTGTCGCTGACATCTGCCTCCATAAAATTGGTGGGGCGGTAGGGTTCTGATTGCAATTCACCCCGCACCCTGAACTGGTCATCGTGTCTTGGTGCCCAAAAATACGGTGAATGAGGATTGTAGTAGCTTAAAAATAAAAAGAAAGGTTCGTCGTGTGAATCTGAAATAAAATCCACGCCGTTCTGCGTGATGACATCCGCACTGAATTTTCCCTGCGCTTCCGGATAATCAATGATCTCGCCGTTTTGAGACATGCTGAAATCTGCATAATACTGGGCATTACCGGAATCCTCTACAGCGGTGATTTGATTGCTAAGGAATGCGTTCCAATCATCCCATCCGGGCGGCTTGTATCCAAGCGGATTCAGTTCTTCATAGTCGTTCAGGTATTTGCCATAATAGGCAGTCCGGTACCCGGCTTCATGCAGCTGGATGGCGAAACAATCTGAATCGTTGTATTTTGGCGCGCCGCCCAAGGGCATCCGATTTGTAAAAACTTCATGGTTGTGAACATACTGACCGGTTAGGATGCTGACCCGGCTGGGACAGCATAACGGCGTGGTCACGAACCCGTTTTCAAAAACCACGCCCTCGTTCATAAGGACATCCCTCACAGTGGGCATGAATTCAACCGTGTGATAGGGCTGGTCATCTGTGAGGATCAAGATGATGTTCGGTCGCGGATCTGCCAGGCGGGCTGGGGATGCATTTCCAGTCTCCGGGGATGTAAAGATCGTTGTTTTATGAGGGATTGGAGTTGCATCGATAGACGCAGGGGTTTCATCAATTGTCAGGTTATTGCTGCAGGCAGTAATCAACCAAACAGACAGGAAGATGCATCCAAATGTTTTATTCACTTGATATTACCCACCAAACCCAGTTCCGAGGCGATCCTTCGCATGGCGAGGATTACATTGCCGACATGCTCCCATTGATCCACGCCAAATTCCTCGGTTGCTTTTTCGATATTCGCGCGTTCGGCACCTGCCGCGAAGGCTTTATCCTTCCATTTCTTTTTTACGGATGAAACCTCCAGATCCAATAACGACCGGGAAGGCCTGACCAGAGCCACAGCCGTAATAAATCCGGTTATTTCATCGCATGCATACAGCGCCTTGCGTCTCAGAGTATCCCGCGGGACACCGGTGTGATCGGCGTGGCTCAAGATATCCTGGATCAGCTCTTCCGGAAAGCCGCGCTCGCGCAGGATGGGAACACCTTCCATGGGGTGCTGCTCCAGTGTGGGATGGATTTCCCAATCGAAATCATGGATGAGACCCAGGTACCCCCATGTTTCGACGTCTTCGCCGAATTTCTCGGCATAGAAGCGCATGGCAACTTCGACACAGAGCATGTGCTTGACCAGATTTTCATTCTTGACGTGTTCGCGAACAAAAGTAAGAACTTCATCGCGTGTCATGTCCGCCTGTCATTTCATGGTAAAGATGGGTTCCGGTTCACCCAAAACGGGTACCGGTTTGATTATATAAACATCGAAAAATGCACCCGCGGTCGCGAATAGCTCGCGAATATTCCAAATCATCCTTGACCGCTTGAGGAAGTAATAGTTATCGGCTTCTACGCCGGCGGTATTGATTCCAAGAGCGTTGCAAAGGAAAAGGGCTCTCGGAAGATGGAATGCCTGGGTAACCAGCAATGCAGATTTGACACCAAATACCGCACCCGCGCGGTAACACGTATCGTAGGTGCGTCGGCCCGCATAGTCCAGCACAATGTCCTCATCCGGCACACCCAGGTCAAGCGCGTACTGGCGCATCGCCTCCGGTTCGTTGTACCCGATGTCCTGGTTCGATCCGCTCATCAATAATTTAGTTGCTTTTCCTGCCAGATACAGTTGGGCACCAGTCTGGACGCGATCCCGTAGGATCGCGGTGGGAGTGCCATCCCGCCGCAATCCGGCGCCAAATACGATGGCGACATCTTCGTAGGGTGCGTGTTCAACGGTGTAAACTCGCGCACCTGCATGCAGCGCAGTAATCAATCTCGGCAGAAATAAAGCCGCTAAACTGAGCCAGCCTATGTTGAGTAGAAGACGGAGAATAAATTGGGGGATGGATGATCGCATTCACACAATTCTATCAATCTAGATTGAGATTTCAATTTGGTGGTTCGAGTCATCATTGGAAGAACAGGTTGTTCCCTGTTTACACGTATTTCTCGCGTAGCACAGACGAGATGTAATCCATGCTGGCAACCACAATCGCGATCGCCAGCATTTGAGCGCTGGCAGCCCGGTAATTAAGCAGGTTGATGTTCTGTAACAGAAGGAAGCCGATCCCGCCACCCCCCACAAATCCGATGATCGTGGACATGCGTACGTTGATGTCCCAACGGTACATGGTATAAGAAATGTAGGGCGGTACGATCTGAGGGATCACTGCATAAATAACCGTTTGCAATCGGTTGGCACCTGTAGCTTCAACCGCTTCAAGTGGGCCTGGCAGGATGCT
>MGNL01000114.1:0-11557 GCA_001796785.1 Chloroflexi bacterium RBG_16_51_16
GTCTCGAAATACTGAGGCTCAATTCCATCCAGTGTCAGTACTCTGGTTGCTAACACCCTCCCCTCGCTTGATATTAACTCGAGAAACACGGGTTGATAATTCATGGGCCATATCCGACCGCGTACATCCAGGATTCCTCCGAAAGCCTGTTCATTTTCAGCCGGCGTTTCGAGCGCCACGCGTTCATAGATGATGTTTCCGGGAGGTGTGATTTCATCCACTCCCGATGATTGAAGCAAGATCCGAAGAGAATTAAGCGCCTGTATTCGATTGTGATTATCCCTCGTCGTTATTTGCAGCCAACCTAATTCAGCAACGGCACGGAATTCAAATGGGATCTTCAGAGTTCGATAGGCGCCACTTGATTGACGCCTGACGCGTTCAAGCTTGCTGTATAGCTTGCTGCCATCTTCACCGAGCAGGTCAATTTGAACAATTTCACGCTCGCCCGAGACTACCAACAACTGTAATTTCAAGGGTGAAATAATTTTAGACATCGGCCCTGGAGACAAAAATCGAATCTGAGCATAATCACCAAAACCAGGCTCGGGAGTAGGAGTTAATGTTGGTTCAGGCGTGCTTGTCTGAACATCGACAGCGGGTCCAGCGGTATGGGTTGGGCTTGGTTCCTGTAATATTGGTGTGCGGGCTATGCCTGTAGCGTAGGCCGCTTGACCTGTTAAAGCTACAACGGTTGGAAGATAGTCACTCGGATAAGCCGTTGCAAGAGGTTTTTCACCCGGAAATAAACAACCGGTAAGGACAATCGTAAAAACGATATAGATAACAGAATTGGGTATTGAAATTAATATTCGCCGGCTATTGATTGGATAATCCGGTTGGCTTCCGCGATGAAGTGGCATGATGGTGGTTTGTTGCTGCCTGCTTGTTCAGGGAAATTTAATAACCGAGGCTACAATCCGTAGAGCTCACCAAACTTTGTGGTCAAATATCGTAGATACGGTTCGGGCGTGATTTTCATTCCGCATATCTTTTTCACGATGACCTGGGGTTCATACTTCCTACCATGCACATGCAAATGACTTCGCAGCCAGGATAGCAGGGATTCAAAATTGCCCTTGCGGATCTGTTCGTTAAGATCCGGTATATCCCTATTGATGACCTCCCAGATTTGTGCCGATATCAAATTTCCCAACGCATATGTGGAGAAATAACCGATCGATCCACCAGACCAGTGAACATCTTGTAATACTCCTTTGGCATCATTGGGTGGTGTGATGCCTAGGTAACTTTTCATTTTAGAATTCCATATTTCAGGGAGATCCTTGACATCCATCTCCCCCTGGACTAAGCCGATTTCAATTTCGAGGCGAAGCATGATGTGCAGATTGTAGGTGGCTTCGTCAGCTTCAACCCTGATAAATGAGGGTTGAACTTTATTGATCGCCTTGTGAAAACTCTTTAAACTGACATCTCCAATAATGGAGGAAAATCTCTTTTTAAATTTTGGATAGAAATGCTCCCAAAATGGTAACGATCGGCCGACCAAATTCTCCCACAGTCGAGATTGTGATTCATGGACAGCAAGGGATGCTCCGCTCATCAATGACCCCCGCTCGAAGGCAGGGTTGACTCCCTGCTCATACATCGCATGACCCGATTCATGCATGGTGTTGAACAAGGTGTTGATTGGCGCGCTAGGCTCGAATCGAGTTGTTATCCGAACATCATTAATGCTGAATGTGGTCTGGAATGGATGCGGTGACCGATCCTGACGCCCCCGGTTCCAGTCATAGCCAAATTGAGTGGCGATGCCCACTGCAAAATCAACCAGCTTTTGCTGATTGTAATTTCCATACAAGAACTTATCATTGACCTGCTTTGCTTTTGAAATAGCTCGCAACAATTCTACTTGTTTTGGACGCAAGACATTAAAAATTTCGATAACTTCCTGGCTTTTCATACCGGGTTCGTAGTCATCGAGCAATATATCGTATGAATGCGCCGCGGGTGGGAAAAAAGTGATATATCTTTTTACCAACTCAACGACTTTTTCCAAATGGGGTTTGAAGATCGAAAAGTCTGATTTTTTCCGAGCTTCAACCCATGCCTCCAATGCCTTGCTGGTCACGACCGCCTGTTCCGCCACGAATTCAGGTGGGACTCGAACAGCTTTGTCATAATCCCTGGCAGTAACCCTGACCAGAGCCGCATCATCTGAATATGGATCCGCACCCGCTAATTCTTTTTTTAGATCTTTGAGCAATTTACCAATTTCATCCGAGGTAAATTTAATTTGGGCAAGTTTTCCAAGTGTTGCCAACTGCAAGCCACGAGCCTCACCACCGGCAGGCGGCATGTAAGTGTGTTGATCCCAGTTGAGCACCGCGGCGACATTACGCAAGTCGTAGACCTCACCGAGTAATTCCTTCAATTGGGTTAATTTATCAGGCATGAATGACTCCGATGAAATTTGGTTGGAACAATATTAAGAGGCGGTGAATTAAGCTACCCGCCATCGCAAAGGTTTGCCTTCCAAGGCAGCAATTACTTCCTCAGCAATATCCTTCGAGGCGCGCGCCTGCGATTCCGTTGTTTGGGCTCCAATATGAGGTGTAGCGATGACATGAGGGTGTTGGATCAACGCGTCCATGGACGGAGGTTCGCTTGAGAAAACGTCCAGCGCGGCACCTGCTACTTTTCCGGAATTCAAGGCAGCCAATAGCACAGTTTCATCGATGATCCCGCCTCTAGCCGCACAAACGATCCGCACACCTTCTTTCATCTCCGAGAAAGCCTGGTTGCTAATCCAATCACGGGTTTCGACATTCCGAGGCAGATGCAGGGATATAAAATCAGACCAGGCGAATAAGTCCTGGATGGAAACGGGCTGAGCTCCACGCTGCTCGATTTCACGCTCTTCGATGAAGGGGTCATAGGCGATCACATTCATCCCAAACGCCACCGCCCGCTGACTGACCTCCACACCGATTCGACCTATTCCAATAATTCCAAGGGTCTTACCCATCAATTCCGTACCCACGAGCTCTTTCTTAATCCATTGGCCATTTTTCATAGATAAATCTGCCCGTGGTATTTCCCGAGCCAGCGCAAGGAGCAAACCGATAGTCAATTCCGCGACTGCGGTGGAAGTGGAAAGCGGAGCATTAACCACAATGATTTTTTGGTTTTTTGCTGCAGAGAGTTCAATGTTATCCACACCTACACCTGCTCTTCCGATAACTTTCAGCTTCTTGCCTGCTTGAATCACTTCTACACTGAGCTTCGTCCTCCCGCGTAATATGATAGCGTCATATTCGGGTATGATTTTTATTAATTCACCGGCGCTTATACCATTGGAATCTTGTACAAAGGCTGAGGCACGCAAGATGACCTGTCCAATATCGTCCAAGCCATCGGTTATCAGTATTCGGGATTCAGTCATGAGTCAATTTTATCAGGGTTCTGATTTTAACCTGCGCTTCGTCATGATGTAGAGCAATCGTTGGCATTAGTCTACGGACACTTCCGGCGTTCTCCTTCGGCGTCTTCGCGAATATCCACCTCAACCCCCTCCCTCACCTCGACCATTTCAATAAGAACCGGTTTATCCGGAACGTCCAGATCATAGACGGAGTATATACCCGGAAAAACAGACACCTCATTATCGGGAAATTCATAGGATGACGGCAGGAAATGGTCGCCTGGTTGAGCCAGCATTTGATGATGAGTGCAATTCCGGATGAAGGCACCAGCCGGCCAGTCCGTCGTATCAATAACCGGCAAGGAAGTTATTTCGCCAGCGATTTTCGAAAAGCTGGTTTGTATGGATATCCAACCCATCGATCCTGCTTGAGATGATTGTCCTACCTGCACCCACCTGGATAACATATCCCGGCCAACGGCAGTGACGGTCATGCCATCATAAAGCACGCCGATGGGATTGAATGCCAAATGCGGACCTCGCCGTATGAAGAGATTGCCATCAACAGCGGTAACCGTAACCTGAGTTCGTTCAGCCCGCTTCGTCTCAGTGGTTAGAGGTAGTGCCTGAGGGGTTTCTGTCTGTGACCCATCTTGGATGATGGTTGGACTTGGCTCCTGGACTTTATTGGACGGGACAGCCGTTCGGGTTTTTTGCGTTACAGGTTCCATCATGAGGTTGCATGCTTGAACAATCAGGACCAATCCGAACAACAATCCGCGGCTTGATTTCTTGTTCAACAGTGCGATCCCACAATTCACTCGTAACGCAAGGCTTCAACAGGTTCGAGACGGGCTGCACGACTTGCAGGATAAATTCCAAAGAATAGCCCTACGGCTGCAGAAAAGATTGTAGCTAATAATATTGCATCCAGGCCTACAACAGGAATGAATTGAGTGCCCGTTGCAACCGCGACTCTGCCGACAATAAAAGAAATCAACCATCCAAAAAGAATTCCTATGATGCCACCCACCAGACTCAATACAGATGATTCCGTCAGGAATTGGATGAGGATATCCCGTCTACGCGCACCGAGCGCTTTGCGTAATCCAATTTCACGTGTTCGCTCAGTAACAGAGACAAGCATAATATTCATAATTCCGATACCCCCGACCAGGAGCGAAATCCCGGCTATCCCTCCAAGGAAAACGGTCAACACACCAGTGATCGTTGCAAAGGTTGACAGAAATTGCTGCTGGGTAAAAACGGTGAAATCGTCTTCCCCTATTGGTGTTCGATGCCGCTGTCTCAATATCTGGCTGATCTCTTCGGACGCTGACGGCACGGATTCCGCGCTTACCGCTTGAACATAAATGATGTCCACTTCATCCCGGGTTCCCCTACGCGCAAGCCGTGCCCGAGCAGTACTGAATGGCACGAAAGCCTGATTGTCCTCGCTGCCAAAGGCAGTACCTCCCCTTGATTCGAATACTCCGATAACCCGATAAGGCGAACCTTCGATGTAAACGGTAGCCCCGGTCACACCTTCATGATATCCAAACAAATTATCCGCAATCTGCGGACCCAGTATAACGACCGAAGCGCGTTCAAGTATGTGCGCCTCGCTTATAGGCTCACCTTCAGCCATCTTAAAATTCCTCATTTCAAATTCAGTAGGGACTGATCCGATGATCCGTGTGGTGGTACTTTCGCCGCCAAATGTTAACGTACCCGATAGCTCCAATCCAGGCGCCACCGCAACGATGGAGGGTGCAGCAATGGGATCGTTTAGTGCAGCCGCATCAGCCAAGGTGAGCGGTCGGTCATTACTGGTTCTGGCTTGCTGGTTGGGTCCGCCTTCCTGCATACTGCCTCTGAAAACAAATAAAAGGTTGGTACCAATATTCGTAATGGAACCGGTGATGGATTCTTCCGCCCCCTTCCCTACAGCCAGCATGGCGATGACAGCAGCCACGCCGATCACGATGCCCAGGACGGTCAATCCCGATCGCATCTTGTTTCCAGCGAGGCTTTCCAGAGCTTCAAGAAATGCCTGAGTTAGCGTCATCGCCATTCTCCAATAACCCATCCTGCAAACGGATGATTCGATGGGCTTGACTTGCAATGATGGGATCGTGGGTAACAAGGATCAAGGTCGTGCCGTGGTCCTTGTTTAATGAAAGCAATAGATTCATGATTTCTTTGCCGACTTTCGAATCAAGATTCCCCGTCGGCTCATCCGCCAGGATCATTGCCGGATTATTGATCAAAGCCCGGGCAATCGCCACCCGCTGTTGTTGTCCTCCCGAAAGTTCGAAGGGTTTATGATGCATACGGTTGCCGAGTCCAACAGATTCCAGCGCCTGGATACTACGCTCACGCCGTTCTCCGGTCAAACCGGCATATCGCAACGGAAGCTCCACATTTCCGATCGCAGTCAACCGGGAGAGCAAATTAAAACTCTGGAAGACAAAACCAACCTTCCGATTCCGAATCGATGCGAGTTGATCGTCGTTCAGTGCCCCCACCGACTCGTCATCCAGAACGTAATCACCGGAGCTAGGCCTATCCAGGCAACCAAGCAAATTCATCAAGGTGGATTTTCCCGAGCCGGATGGGCCCATAATGGCAACGACATCCCCCCGCTGGATTTGGAAGGTAACCCCAGCAAGGGCTTCCACTTCAATCTCACCCATGATGTAAATTTTTTTCAGTTGGCGAACTTCGATCACCCAATCCATATCAATCAGCCCCGAAGAAATTAGGTCCTAAATTCGGTGGGTTTAAGACGATCAGATCGCCTTCTTGTAGATCCCCCTCAACCAATACACTGGAGGAATCGGATGATTGACCTAATGTAACTTTGACCGGGATCAACTTGCCGTCAACCAGTGTGTATACAACCCGCTCATTTTCCCTGACACGGACCGCACGATTTGGGATAAGCAAAACATCGGTCAATTCTGTTACGACAATATTAACAGCCGCGGTCATACCTGGCTTAACTAGTTCATCAGCATCAATCAGCTCCATGGTTACGGTGAAATTCACCACACCTTCCAGCGTGTCCCCAGCCTGGCTTACATTTACAACTTTTCCATGGTAGTTTTTATCCAGGATTGCATCAAAGGTCAAGGTCACAGCTTGATTCACATCGATCGTATTGATATCGACTTCTGAGATCTGGACGTCCACAAGAAGACTTGAAAGATCATCAACCCGGAAACCAAATTGACCCTGGGAGACTTGCTCCCCTGAAATTTGAGAGGTTGGGACACCAAGGTTTGTAGAATATGGTGAAGGAGTTATCAGCTTTTCAGTTGGTGCCGTGCCGGCTGAGTTATTGCTGGAGGTATTGCTCTCCGGGATATTTAAGGATGGATCGACTTGGGTTACCGTTCCTGCGAAGGGTGAGATGATCTTTGACATATTAAGGGTAGCATAAGCGGCAGCAACGCGCGCTTCGGCTGCCGCCACGTCCGAAGGATTAGGACCGGATTCCAACCGACCATAATCACGTTGGGCGTCCTCAAGCATGGCTTTTTTTAAGGAAAGTTGATCATCAGCCTTGGCAATTGTTTCCGCATCCGCGTAACCTCGGTACCATTTAATTTCAGCTACCGGCTGATGATTAACGGTTTTTACGACGACTTTTTTGAACCAGCCTTTCTTATTCAACTCCACCCTATAATTGTAAGCACTCTCGTACTCATCCTGAGCCTTTTTCAAATCGATCAAAGCTTGAGCTCGGGCAGTATCAGATCCTAACAGGTCATCCAGCGCTTTTTGAGCCTCGACCAGATCTGCTTCCGCCAGGATTACTGTTTGTGGCAATGAGGTCTTCAATAAGGACGCCAAAACCTGGCCTTGCTCTACTTCTTCGCCGACCTTAGCCATCACGGTTTCAACAATACCGCTTGTTCCCCAGTTCAAAACGGCGCTTTGGTGGGCGCGCACACTACCTGTGGCACCAACTGTTGCAATCAAATCACCTCGGGAGATGACTTCAGTTTGAAATGCCTGGGAAGGATCCTCACGGCCAGGGCGAAAAATAAAAATTAATAGTATGACCAGACCTGTCGCTACGCCAGTAATGATCCAAGTCCTTTTACTGAATCTACTTAAGAATTTTCTCATGTCCATCTTCCATGCCATATTTTTTGGAATATTCTAACCCACTAGTTCTACGAAAGAATTGCCAGTTAGGTGCGGATATTTTTTTACTTGATTGGATTTCGAAAAATCAGCTACGGTGGCTATAAATTAGTCAATCAGATTTACATTCTTTATTGTGACTATTGTCGTCAGGTTTGGTGACATTAAAATCTGTTGGGTAAGCATTCGATTGGGTATTATTCAATAAGGAAGTGTAATAAGTCTCCCATTGCTCCAACGGAGAAAGCATGCAAGCCATCCCAGGCGAATTATTGACAATTGATCGCAGAGATCGTGTCAACAAACCGTTTAATGATCTGGATTTAAGATCCGTGGCAGAACGGATCGGAGATTTTGAGGATGTGATTTTACCCTTCTCACCTGAGAGGGCAATGGCAGAAGCTAGCCACTGTATTCACTGCCCGGACCCTGCTGCCTGTACCCTAGCCTGCCCTGCGCATAATGACATCCCATCTGCGATGTGGCTGATCGAACAGGGCCGGTTTGTGGAAGCCGCGGAGATCTACCATAAAACCAGCACTCTACCGGAAATCTGCGGCAGGGTGTGCCCTCATGAAGCGTTATGCCAGGGTTCGTGCGTTCAAAATAAAAAAGCTGGTCCGGTTTTAACAGGCGAGTTGGAAGCTTTTGTTTTGGATTACGAATACATAAATAGTCATTACGCCATCCCGAAAGGCCGCCCATCTGGAAATCGAGTCGCGATCATTGGAGCCGGTCCTGCTGGTTTGGCATGTGCCGAACAACTCATTCAGTATGGGCATGAAGTCACTATATTCGAAAGTAAACCCTCAGCTGGAGGGCTGCTGGTTTATGGAATACCCAATTTTAAATTACCAAAAAAGGTCTGGAACCAAAAATGGGCTCAGTTTATAAACGCAGGTGTTCAATTTAAACCGAACACCTATATTGGTAAGGACGAGTCAGTAGATGACTTATTTACTCATGGATACTCAGCCGTTTTTATCGGTGTAGGATCTGAAATTGATGCCAAGATGGAGAATACTCCTGGAACTGATATTCCAGGAGTCTATGAAGCGACCGATTTTCTTATACGGACGAATGTAGAGCAATCCTTATTACCTGCGAATATGAGAGAACGTATCGAAGTAGGAAAACGGGTGGTGGTGATTGGGGGCGGCGATACGGCCTCAGATTGTTTACGCACCGCGCTTAGATTAGGCTCCGAAGAAGTAACCTGTTTGTATAGGCGTACTGAAAAAGAGATGCCAGGTGGCAAGAAAGACAGAAAGTTAGCCCGTCAGGAGGGAGCCAAATACAAATGGTTGACTCAGCCGGTTAAATTCATCGCCGGTCCTGATGGAAGGTTGGCGGCAGTGGAGTGTATCGAGATGCGCCTCGGTGATCCGGATGCCAAAGGGCGTCGTAAGCCGGTGCCAGTGCCTGATTCGAATTTCAGCGTAGCCGCCGATACTGCGATCCTGGCGTTAGGTTATTGGCCGGATCCAGTCCTGGGCAAAACAACCCCGGATCTTGAAACACACGATTGGGGCCTTATTACCGTCAAAGATAGTTCAACCGGGGCAACCTCCCGTCCAGGAGTATTTTCTGGTGGTGATTGTGTTACTGGTCCCGATCTGGTGGTGACAGCCATGGTAGCCGGTCGCAAAGCCGCCGCGGCCATAGATAAATATCTTCGTGAGAAAAGATAACATTCAGCTATCATTAGCCCCCGAAATTAGGTGGCTTCGGTGGCTGTAGAATCTGCTGAGGGCAGGTGACCGTGAGGGGCGAAGAATTTTTTCGCCCCTCACATTTATTTAGCTGAAATATAGCTGTTATTACTTGAGCGAACCAGTCAATAATTTGTTTTGGTTATAATCAATTTCATGTTGTATCGGATTTCAGTCCTAATAGAGTTAATCGTCGTAATTATCGCCACCTTCCCTCTTCTTCAATACAGCGATCCACCCAGAACAGACGAGGTTGAATCGGTCAGAGCATACACTCGCCAAATCGAGTTCGATTACATTCGTTGGTCCCTGGATGCGATGATGACCAAGTTGAAGGCAGGCTCAATCAACCTCCCCTTCTCAGTCGATAAGGCATCCCAGAAATTTATTGTTATGGAATACCTCCAGATAACGAACTTGGTCATGGATAGGGAAAACAAACTAGAACAGATTTATTCAGATCCGAATATCCAGGACAAACAAACTGCTTCTGCTTCACTCCGTGCTGATCTGGAGGCTTTACAGGTTCGCCAGACAGGGCTAGCCGCGCTTTCGGAAGCCGTGATACAGGAGCAGGTTGGTGAGATACTTAATGAAATCGAATTAACCAGCCTTGGCCAGCCAATTCCCTTTGTGCTATATCACGCATCTCCAGTACCAAGAGCCCTGATCGTCTCCCGCCGCGAAAGAATTGAACAAGTGGCAAACATCTCCATTGATTCCAGCCTCACAATAAACGAGCAATCGGTGCTGGAAAAGAACGTTGACCAAGGCCTCGACTTTTCATCACTGGTTGTCGGTATTGGAGGAATAGGCGTGTATCCGACGATGGTATTAACCACAACGGATATCCATTGGCTGTTTGAAACCGTTGCCCATGAATGGACCCATAACTATCTAACTCTTCGGCCACTGGGGCTTCTTTATGACTCAACCCCGGAATTGCGGACGATGAATGAAACAACAGCCTCCATTGTGGGCACTGAAATATCCAATCTTGTGCTCAATCATTATTATCCCGAATTCGCTGCACCAAATAGCGCTAACGAGAATTTAATTGAATGGCAAAATTACCCTCCTGATCCTCAGCCGACCCGCCCAGTCTTTGACTTCCGGACGGAAATGCACGAAACCCGCGTCAAGACAGATAAATTATTATCGGAAGGAAAAATTGATGAGGCGGAAGCTTATATGGAATCCAGAAGGCAGGTCTTCATTGATAACGGGTATGTGCTCAGAAAGATAAACCAGGCCTATTTTGCGTTCTACGGTGCATACGCAGATGTGCCTGGCGGAGCCGCCGGGGAGGATCCAGTTGGCCCGGCCGTAAGAGAATTGCGTACTCAAAGTACGACATTGAAAGAGTTCCTGGATAAAATCGCGTGGATGACTTCATTCGAGGAATTACGTTCATCAATAAATTGAATCGGCTGCTGAATTGGGATCGATGATTGGAAATTAAAATGAGATCGAGCAATCCTGAGCGTACAACAAGGTTGATTATTACGGCCTCTCCAGTAAATTCCTGCCTCAATCGCTTTTCTCTCCGACTCAAATGGGTATTATTATGCTCTTGTCTGATGGTTTCGTCCTGTGGTTCGCCTGCGCCACAATCCGTAACCCCATTGTCTACAAAAGCAATTATTACTGGAACACCAACCACTGAATTCGGCTGCTCTGTTTTATCAAGTGAATCCACTCAAGCGAGTGATCCTTCCTCCCAAGTACCGCTTGTGAACCAGCTGGATTTGAGCCAGGGAACGGCAGATGCCACCGTTACCTTGATCGAGTATTGTGATTTCCAAGCTCCAGGTTGTCGTGCTATGTCGGATTTAATCGACAGGCTGAAACAGGAAAATCCCGATTCGTTGAGGTTTGTATTCAGGCCAGTCCCTTTGCTTGATATTCTTGATAAATCAGAACATGCCATTAGAGTAGCAATATCAGCAGACAAGCAAAATAAATTTTGGGAAACCTACGATTTGTTGTTCTCTCGATACGATGAGTGGACTACACTTTCGCCGGAGGAATTTAATTCCTGGATTGTCCGGCAAATTACCGGTATCGGACTCGATCGGGCTGAATTTACTAAGGCTTATGCGAGCGTTGAAACGCAATCGAGAGTGCAGGCGTATTATGATGCAGCGAAGTTGATCAGTGTACCGTCTGTACCTCATCTGTTTATTAATGGGATTTGGCAGCCGACTCCCTCTCTCGATTACAACGCGATTAATGGCACGATCCAATTGATATTGCTCGGCGAACGACAATTTACCGATTGTCCCTCTCTTGAAATTGATTCGTC
>MGNL01000114.1:11667-12346 GCA_001796785.1 Chloroflexi bacterium RBG_16_51_16
ATACCGGGATTTATGGCGCAAAGCGGAGATCCAAGCGGAACCGGCCAGGGCAATCCAGGTTATTTCTTCAATAATGAAGACAATGAATTGAAATTTGACAAACCAGGTGTGGTGGGGATGGCGAATGCCGGTCCCGATACGAACGGCAGCCAATTTTTTATCACCTATTCCCCTTCCCCACATCTGGATGGAGGGTTCACGGTTTTCGGCCAGGTCATAAAAGGCATGGATATCCTGGAACAACTCTCCCCCCGTGACCCCGAACAGCTTACTGATCAAAAACCTGGCAGTTTACTCAAGAACGTGGAAATTAATGAAAATTGAAGTGAGGCCGAATCAAACCCATTGGCCTTCCTTGTTAGTTCTGATTTGCCTTGTGCCTTTTGCGGGATTTTTTCTTCTCAGTTCGATTGGGTTTCTACTCAATTCTATTTACCTGATTTTCGATGGCAGCGGCGATCCGGTAGGATCCTTGATTGCTTCTCTGGCAACCTCATTCGAAGGGGTGCTTTTATTAGCAGCTTCATGGTTTGTTCTTCAGAAGACATCTGGCGGTGGAAAATCCGAACTGGACGCGAAATTAAGTTATCCGGATGGGTATGTTTTTATCGCTATCGTAGTTGGTATCACAGCGTTCTTCATTGGCAGTGTAATTTCGATTCACAATAACCTCCCTTGG
>MGNL01000115.1:0-962 GCA_001796785.1 Chloroflexi bacterium RBG_16_51_16
ATATTCATTGAATTATTGGGGTTGGTGCCAATTAACTCAATGGACACATACCACCAATCCGTATCGCCTGCAACTGTATATGAAAAAATGTCCAGGTCTTGAATGTAGGTCATGTCCTGGAGAAATGGGCGTTCCAGCCTGTTGATATCGTACGAGTCTCCATAGGGCGCCCGCTTCTCGGGCGCCGTATCTTCGGAAGCGACATCATAAACAACCTTTCCCTTGCCCGGTCCAGATGGCTGAATGACATGATTGATCGATATAACGACTGGAGCGGCAGTTTCGGTGGGTGTCTCATTCCCTGGCTGGATGACTGGTGATTGAACAGGTGCTGGTTGATCCTGTTGTTCGGTGGTTGGGCTGAATTGCGGAAGAGAACAGGCAAGGATAGTCAGCAGTAGGATCATAACAGCAGGCATGAGATTGCGGATATTTTTTATTAACAATGCAGAATCCCTCCTTCCATCAAACGAGAGAGTTGGATATTACTGTTTCCATATAAGCCATTCATTTAATAAATACGGAATTTATCCTTTTAAATAAACTCATCGCATTTGCACTGATCCGGCAACCAGGGCAGTCCTGGTGGACAGCCTCCAGGGGGAGGCTGGCAAGGACCTGCTGGAGGTGGCGGCTCGCCAGGCTCTCGCGGGGGAGGCGGTTCCTTCGGGCAGATCTGGGGCTCGTATCCATTCGATTTGAAACCGAACGGCTCGCGGCAGGAATTGTCAACCGCGAACAAGGCTCCGAGCGGATAGTATTTCTTATCCCTGACGGGTGAACCCGCTTCCGCCTCTGTGAACCGGTCAACATAATCTAATTTCTGATTGTCTTTGAGCCCGGCATCCGATATTACGCCTAGCATGAAAACTACACCCGACCAGGACTTCTTGAACGCGAACTGTACATCCGCGTTCGCGCCGGCCTTCGTTCTCACCCACGCCATATCCGGATCTTCATCT
>MGNL01000115.1:975-1760 GCA_001796785.1 Chloroflexi bacterium RBG_16_51_16
TGTAAATTTTCGTCTCGTAACCATCGGTGGTGATCGGCGCATCGCATTTCGTAGCAGAAATCCCACTGGTATTGTGATTCTTATCCTGGTAGATCTGGACAGGGGCGGTATCCCAGCTCGTTGAAAACGGTGGATGGGCCCAGATCAGGTAATCGCCAAATCCGTCATGATCCAGGTCGATCTCAACTCCGTAGTTTATTCCGAGAGAGTTATTGGGTTCGGAGCCGATCAGGTCGATGGACACATACCACCAGGTGTCGTCACCGACAACGCTAAAGGAGTGGATATCCAGGTCAGAGACGTAGGTCATGTCCTGGAGGAAGGGACGCTCAAGCCGGTTGATATCCCAGGAATCTCCGTACGGCGCCCGTTTTTCGAGGGCAGTGCTGTTGGATTCAACATCGTAAGTCGTTTTACCCTGGTTTGGTGAACCGGGAATCGCGATGTGGTTGACGACTGGTATAGGGGACGCGATAGCCGGCTCGATCACTGGTACTGCCGAGGTTTCGGCAACAGGCGCGGCTGTAGTTATGTCGCTTTGCAGATTGCATGCCAGTATGGTTATTAGAAGGATCAGGAAAGCAGGAACGAGGGCGGATATATGCTTTAAATACATGGCACTCTCCTCTCTAAAGACGCCTCCGGTTAATCCTATTAAATCATAGAAACGCGTACTTTTACCATCCTCAGGATGAGAGATTTAGTATCTTCGAACACCTGGTTGCTATCCCGGTGATGTCCATCAAACCGTTGGCAAACCTTTGACGGGCTGTTTCATCGCCGAT
>MGNL01000115.1:1967-5059 GCA_001796785.1 Chloroflexi bacterium RBG_16_51_16
ACGTGTCCTCATCCATGATTGGACTGTCCTTGATCCGCAGCATCCGTCGCCAGCCTTGACCCGTGAAATCAGCGGCCAGCGCCTGTCCAGCGGTCAAGTCCTCCTGGGTGCACAGACGAATTCCAGCCCGGCTGACTGCCAGCGGGATCGAGGAATAAATTCTCATACCCGACTCGATGCCCTGGAAATAACGCGGTGGGTAAGCGTTCAACAAGGCGGCTTTTTGTCCTGCTGCCACTGTTCGTGAGAAAAGCGTATCTTGTCCCATCGCCTCGGAGACTTCGGGGTTTGGTTTCGGTCCGTAGTGATACCCAAGCATCGCCGGAATGTTACGACCTGTTAACAACGTTGCCTGTCCCGTCGCAGATTGAGGCAGGCCCGGCACGCCCAGGCATGCATCCAACGCGAGCAGGGAGGCGCGTTCGCTGCTGCAGGGAGCCGCCGCTTCAATCAATGGCTGTCCGTTCAGTAATTTCTTTAGTGTTGGCATTTTTGCGTTTACGAACGGATTCGCCGATGGATCGTTCACGCCCAAACCAACCCCATCAAGAAAAAGGAATAATATTCTCATGTTTTTTTATTGCTGGTTATTAACAGTGAGGGCTCACAGCCAGGCTCCGTAAGAGTGCATCAATAAACTAACCTGATTCAACAATGGCGGATTTATATTCAACTTCTTCTGTAGGATCTGAAAGAATAATTATGCAAATTGCGGGTTAGGTTTCTGAAAAAGAAACCAGGCGGAGGGCCGTTCCCATTTGTCCATGCCATCCTGGCGCCATACGAACTCCAACTTTTTTCGGATCTGATCAATGTCCCGGTCCGTTAATCCCGGTCCCGGGGAATTTTCCTCGGGTTTGAAAAATCCATACATCAACCAGTGTCCTCCTGGCTGCAGATGATCCTGTAATATTTTGAGATACGCTTGGTGATCTGTGACTCCATGAAAACAGCCGATATCGAGGGCCAGGTCAAATCTTTCGTTCACGTTGAAGTGAGTCACATCCGCCACCAGCAACCGGGCTTGTTTGCCCGCTTTTTTTATTTTACGTCTTGCCTGCCATATGGCGAGCCTGGTGAAATCTACGCCAGTCACCTGCCAGCCTGCCTGAACAAGGGTTAAAACATTGGTCCCTGTTCCACAGCCCAGGTCCAGAGCACGACCGGGCGGATGATTTTTTATATAGTCGAGCAGTTCGGGAGGACTGATACCGCTGTCCCAGGGCGGCCGCCCTAAATACCACAGGCTGAACAGCAACCGGTTGATCACGGGTTGCTTTCCAACGAGAACCGGACCTTTTGTGGATCAATTCTGCCGATGCTTTCCTGGATTCTCCGCGCCTCTCCCATGAGGGGTGTTCCCCGCGGGTGCAGTGCTACAAACGCAACCCTTCGGCCTGCCAGGATCACACTCCATGCAAGGTAGTCGCTCCATTTGGATTTGCGCCTCAGCAGAATTACACCCGATACCAGAGCCATAGCTGCTGCGAACAATATGAAAGAGTATAGTTCGTCTATCATAAAAAAATGTTGGAGGTAATTTGAATGGGTGACACGCGAGTTGGAAATCCTGGGTGTTCAATTTATTAAATATCTCGATCTGCTGTCAAGATTCCCGGTTCTCGCAGCCTACTGTCGATTCACTGAATTAAAGTTGGCGCCGCTGTGCTGACCTCACTGCCGACTTTGACAATTAGGTGCTATTCTTTTACAATCATTCGGCTGGTTGGATAACATCTCACCCAAGGAAGGGTTTCAATGAAAGAGTATACCACCGAGGTTTTGCGAAACATTGCGTTGGTATCGCACGGCGGGGCGGGGAAAACCATGTTGGCTGAAGCATTTTTACATGGCACGGGGGCGACCACCAGGCTTGGCAAGATCGAGGACGGCTCCACGATATCGGATCATGATGACGAGGAGATCCGGCGCAAGATATCTTTGTACACCAGTATTCTTCCAGCTGAGTTCAGGGATCATAAACTGAATATTCTTGATGCCCCTGGCTATACCGATTTTATCGGTGAGGCCATCTCCGCTCTCAGCGTGGTGGACGGCGCCCTCGTCCTCATTGATGCGGTTGCCGGTTTGGAGGTGGGGACGGAGGTCTCCTGGCGTTATATCGATGAGTTTAAACTCCCCAGGTTCGTGGTCATCAACAAGTTGGATCGCGACAATTCCGACTACCAAAAGTCTTATGCATCCGTGGAGGAGTTCGCCCGTTCGGCTGGACAGCGTTTGGTGAAAGTACAGCTTCCCATCGGGGAAAAGCATGATTTCAAGGGTGTGATCGACTTGATATCCATGAAAGCCTACCTGGGGGATGGCAAAACTGCCAGCGATATCCCACCAGATCAAATGGAAACCGCGAAAGCAGCCCACGGTGTCCTGGTTGAGGCAGCCGCCGAGGGTGAAGACACCCTGCTCGAAAAATACCTCGAAGCCGGCCAGCTGTCGGACGCAGAATTGATCCGCGGCTTGAAGGATGTCGTCCATAATGGAGCCTTCATCCCGGTATTTTGCGCAGCCGGAGCACATGAGATCGGCGTGCTGCCTCTCTTGAACGCGATCGTCGACCTAATGCCTTCTCCGGTACAGGCACCTTCGCGTTCCGCTGAAGGAAAACAGGGTGAGGAAAAATTAACCGCCACGGATGCCGGTCCGCTGGCTGCATTTATCTGGAAAACGACCGCGGATCCGTTCGTCGGCAAAATGACATTCTTCAGAATCTATTCTGGTTCGATCCTGGCTGATGCGCGGGTTTGGAATCAAAATAAAAACGCTGAAGAGCGCATGGCCGGTCTTCACCTCCAGCGCGGCAAGGAACAATTTCCAGTCAAGGTCGTCCATGCGGGTGACATCGCGGCTGTTTCCAAGTTGACCGTCTCTGCTACGGGTGAGACTTTTTGTGACAAGGGTCATCCCCTTAAGTTTCCAATTCCGAATTATCCCTCCGCTCTTTTCCGGGTCGCAATTGGTCCCAAAACCCAGGCGGATGCCGCCAAGATCAGTCCGACCCTGACACGCCTTTGTGAAGAAGACATGACCCTATCCTGGCATAACGAAAAATCGACCGGTCAGACGATTCTGCA
>MGNL01000115.1:5069-10011 GCA_001796785.1 Chloroflexi bacterium RBG_16_51_16
GATCAGCATATCGATGCTGCAGTGCGCCGCGCCGAAACCAAGTTCCAGGTGGGATTGTCAACGTTCGAACCAAGAGTTCCTTACCGTGAAGGGATCACAAAAAAGGCCTCAGCCCAATACCGCCACAAGAAGCAAACCGGGGGTGCCGGGCAGTTCGGTGAAGTCCATCTTCGCATTGAGCCCTATCCAGAGGGCGAGTTCGAATTCACGGATGAGCTGGTCGGAATGAACCTCTCCAAGTCCTATCTTTCACCGATCGAGAAGGGCATTAAAGCCACACTGGAGCATGGTGCATTCGCGGGCTATCCCATGAGCAATGTGAAAGTCATCGTCTATGACGGCAAGGAGCATCCGGTCGATTCCAAGCCGGTTGCCTTCGAGATCGCCGGACGGGAAGCATTCAAGCAGGCGGTCCAGGAGGCAGGTCCGGTTCTCTTCGAACCGATTATGACCGTTCGGGTAACCGTTCCCGATGCGAATATGGGCGATGTTATGGGTGACCTTAATACCCGCCGTGGAAGGGTGCAAGGCACTGAATCCGAGAGAGGCCAGACCGTTGTCGTGGCGCATGTACCCCTTGCAGAAATGCTTCATTACAATACGCAATTGCGCTCTATAACGGGCGGTCGAGGCTACTTCACGATGGAATTGGACCATTATGATACCGTTCCCAATCATATTGCCGGCGGTATCATCGAAGCTCATAAAAAAGAGATGGAAGCCAAGAAGGAAGAATAGATCGTTCAAAATCCTTATTCTTCTCTAATCCAACGCTTCAACTGGATTTAGGCTTTTTCCTTGACAAACTGGATAAATTTTGTAAAATAATATCTAAATAATCATGGAAATGTGGACATGGAAAAAATAATCTTCCTTTGCTCGTGTCCAGGGCGGGGTTTGTAACCACCGCCGGGAACCTTTCCGCAGCCAACGGATAACTCGAGGACGGTGGTCGACCCCGCATGCGCAGGTTTTATGCATGGCGAGTGTTCGCCGTCCTTTTGTTTTCCCTGTTGGCTGTGTTTTTTTTATAGATGACAATCCTTAACCAAACCACACGATCTACAGCTTTATCTTTGGGTGATTTGACCGCCCTTGTCGGTCGAACACCATTGATCCCTCTGCGGAGTCTGTCCGAACACCTTTCGGAGGCTGTGCGTGTATACGCCAAGCTTGAGTGGTTCAATCCCGGCGGATCGGTCAAGGACCGCCCTGCGCTCAATATCATTCAAACTGCCCTTGCGAACGGTGACCTCCACCGAGGCAAACGCTTGCTGGATTCGACCTCCGGTAACATGGGAATTTCGTACGCGACCTTCGGCGCGGCCTTGGGTATTCCCGTAACTCTCGCAATTCCAGCCAATGCAAGCCAGGAACGACTGACGATATTGAATGCGCTGGGCGCCGAGGTCATCCTTACGGATGCGGGCGAGGGGATCGACGGTGCGATCCTCGAGGCTCGCAAGCTGGCAACGGAATTCCCACATATCTATTGGTATGGACATCAATATGACAACCCTGCTAATTGGCAGGCGCACTATAAAACTACCGGCCCTGAAATTTTCGATCAAACCGGCGGCAGCATGACACACTTCGTCACGGGATTGGGGACCTCCGGTACCTTGATGGGGGCGGGTCGTTACCTCCGAGAGAAAATCCCCTCGATTCGTCTCGTCGGTGTCCAGCCGGATGCATCCTTTCACGGTCTCGAAGGATTGAAACACATGCAGTCTGCGATAAAGCCCGGCATCTTTGACGAAACGGTCCCGGATGAAATTCTTGAGTTACGCACAGAAGAGGCATACGAAATGGTGTTGAAACTGGCGCGCTTGGAAGGATTGTTTGTCGGCATCTCCTCTGGCGCGGCTGCCCTTGGTGCGCTGCGGATCGCCGAGCGTTTGCAGACAGGTGTCGTGGTGACCTTGTTCCCGGATTCCGGTTACAAGTATCTAAGTGACAAAGAATTATGGAGAGGTGCATGAGTATTATCCATATCCCGCCTGAATTCCTGTCCCAGATTCTTCTCAGTGGTGAAGCAGCCTACCCGGAAGAGGGTGTCGGTTTTCTGCTTGGGCGGGAGGGTGAGGTAAGGGAGGTATTGGGTGTGCTGCCCATACCCAATTCCCGTGAAGAGGCCTCCCGAAACAAGAGATATATGGTCGCTCCGGATGAATATAAGAATGCAGAGGATACAGCCGAACGCCTCGGATTGAGTCTGATCGGTGTTTTTCACTCTCACCCGGACCATCCCAACCAGCCGTCTGAATACGATAAGGACTGGGCCCAGCCGCTATTTTCCTATGTCATCACCTCGGTTAAATCGGGTAAGGCGGGTGAAAGCCGCTCCTGGCGCTTGAGTGATGATCGCTCGTCTTTCATTGAGGAAACGATAACCACATGATTCTTCGTTGGTATAAACCCTGTTTTCCCGGGCGCTTGCAGAATCGTGGGAAACCGGAAATAATCCTATTTTTCAAACCTTGGAGGTAACCATGTCACTTTATTTCGTTCGTCATCAGCATTCCGCTGAAACCTGCCCTGCCAAAGATCCGAATATGGGTCAGATGCTTGTCCAGCACGTGGACCGGAAGAACGCCAAGAAGTTCGGTGTCGAGATCCTGGGCGATGCGGTCTTGGATGGACAACACACATTTGTATTGATTGTTGAAGCCGAAGATAAGGAATATATCCAGAATTTCATGCAACCCTTTGCCCAGGCTGGTTCTGTGGAAATAACGCCGGCTTCGACCTGCGAAGCAGTCGTTGAACGGTTGGGTTGTGACCCGGTCCCGGCATAGCTGCGGGTATCAATAGATAGGCTAGAATTAAACCTGCGCAGCACATGTCTTGCAGTTCTCCCTTTAACATTGGATTGGAAGAATGCCGACGATAAAAATACCTACACCGCTTCGCTCGTATACGAACGGAAATGTGGAAGTGGCTGTGCGCGGTCATACGGTCCGCGAAGCCATGGGCAGTCTGGTCGAAGAATTTCCAGCCTTGAAAGTCCATTTATTCAAGGATGATGATAACCTGCGGCCATTTGTAAATTTATTCCTGGGCGAGGATAATATCCGCGATCTGCAGGGGATGGCTACTTCTCTAAGTGAAGATTCCCGTCTCGTTCTTATTCCTTCGATCGCAGGTGGCGTAGATCCCATCCTGCCTGGTCTCACCCGCGAAGAAATTCTTAGGTACTCCCGCCACTTGTTGATTCCTGAAGTCGGCTTGGCGGGTCAAAGGCGGCTGAAAGGCAGCTCGGTTTTGGTTATTGGGACCGGCGGGCTTGGTTCACCCGTAGCTCTTTATCTTGCCGCAGCTGGAGTGGGACGCATCGGACTGGTCGACTACGATGTGGTGGATGCCTCGAATCTGCAGCGCCAGGTCATCCATGGGACTGCCGGTATTGGCAGCCTGAAAGTCGAATCAGCCAGGCAGCGCCTGCTTGATCTAAATCCGGATATCGAAGTCGAGGCTTACAACGAGCCGTTCACCTCGCAAAACGCCATGCGGATCGCGCAGGGATATGACCTGCTCGTGGACGGTACGGATAACTTTCCGACCCGCTACCTCACCAACGACGTATGTGTTTTTCTTGGCAAGCCAAACGTATACGCGTCGATCTATCGCTTTGATGGGCAGGTCAGCGTGTTTAATGCCAAAGAAGGACCCTGCTACCGCTGCCTGTTCCCGGAGCCGCCGCCGCCCGGGTTGGTACCCTCCTGCGCAGAGGGTGGAGTCTTGGGTGTGCTCCCCGGTACGATAGGTACTCTGCAAGCAACTGAAGCGCTAAAAGTGCTTCTTGGAATAGGTCAGCCGCTTGTTGGCAGGCTCCTTCTCTATAACGCCCTTGATTTGAGCTTCGACTTCGTTAAATTAAAAAAGAATCCCAATTGCCGGGTTTGTGGTCCGAATGCGGATGTGAAGGAATTGATCGATTATGAAGCGTTTTGTGGTGTCCCAAGACATGCCCGTGATGAGGGTTCCGCCGGTGTAAACTGGGATATCACGGCTCCGGAACTCGCGGAACGCTTGAAAAGCAATCATATCCGTCTGATCGATGTGCGCGAACCGCATGAGTTGGAGATCTCGAGGATCCCCGGCGCCGACTTGATCCCCTTAGGCCAGTTAGCCTCGCGGTTGTCTGAATTGGATAGCGCCCAGGAAATGGTTTTGTTCTGCAAATCCGGAAGCCGTTCCACCCGAGGTTTGGAACTGTTGATCAGTGCCGGGTTTCGGAAGGTGCAAAACCTCAAGGGTGGCATCAATGCCTGGGCTCGTGAAGTGGACCACAACCTCCCGGAGTATTGATCCAATTGACCGCCTGAAATGGCGGTCGTTTTTTTTGTTATACTCTGCGCGCTTGAAATACCGGATCAAGTTTCGCTGACATCTTTCAATGGATTGTATTTTCATGCACGAAGGAAAATAATGGAACTGCCTGTATCGTATCCCAAGCGGGTCTTTGATGACATCCTGGGCACTATCGGCCATACGCCTCTCGTAAGGTTGGGTCGCATCGCACGGGATCTTCCTTGCGCATTATATGCAAAGTTGGAATTCCTCAACCCCGGCGGCTCGGTGAAGGATCGAGTTGGTCTCTTCATCATTGAGCAGGCTGAAAAACGCGGTGAGCTGAAATCAGGCGGTACGGTTGTGGAAGCCACCTCAGGTAATACCGGTGTGGGATTGGCGATCGCCGCCGCACTCAAAGGGTATAAAACCATCTTTGTCATGCCGGACAAAATGTCCAACGAGAAGATACAGCTGTTGCGTTCTTATGGCGCGAAGGTAGTGATCACACCTACGGCCGTGGAACCAACCGATCCGCGCTCTTACTATGAAGTAGCCAAAAGGTTGGTCCGCGAGACACCCCACGCAATCCTTGCCAACCAGTACCATAATCCCGACAATCCTAAAACACATGAGCTCCAGACCGGGC
>MGNL01000115.1:10049-10152 GCA_001796785.1 Chloroflexi bacterium RBG_16_51_16
GCATGGGGACTGGCGGAACGCTGACTGGGATCGGTCGATTCTTGAAATCACGCAATCCTCAAATCCGGATCATCGGTGTGGATATAGAAGGTTCCATTTTGAC
>MGNL01000115.1:10571-11632 GCA_001796785.1 Chloroflexi bacterium RBG_16_51_16
AGTCATGGCTGTTATGCGGGCTAATGCTATCTCGCAGATGCCTGTGGTTGGAACGGATGGCGCGCTCGTTGGTCTCCTCGATGAGGTTGATTTGTTGAATCACATGCTGGATGGTCGCCAACCCAGTGGAGACCAGAAGATCGAATCGCTTGTTCAGAATGCCAAGGCTGTTTTTCCATCCGAGGCAACCCTGGATGAAGCCATGCCTTCTCTGACCGAAGGTTATGCATTGATCGTTGTCGAATCGGGCCGTCCAGTTGGCATCCTGACAAAAATTGATGTACTGGACTATATAGCGGGTAAAGTTTAATCTGCTTATTTTGTCGGGGTTTTTCCGTAACGCTTAAATATACGCTGTGTTTTAATCTCCACAGGGTTGGACGTCCCAACCCATTTTTTTATAGGAGGCTCAAATGGATTTCAGCAGTATCAATTGGTTAGCTGTAGCAGCAAGCATTGTGGCAAGCTTTGTAATAGGTTTTATCTATTACCATCCCAAGGTCTTTTTCAACACCTGGTGGGTGGCCCAGGGCAAATCTCTTAAGGAACAACCGAAACCTGATCCTATGATCTGGGTCTTCACCTTCCTTGCCTCAGCTGTCGAGGCGGTGTTCGTCGCTCTTTTCCTTAACACGATGGGAGCTGCAGGACTCGCAGCTGGATTGACCGCTGGATTTTTGATCTGGCTTGGTTTTGTTGCTCCTACAAATCTGGTCAACAACTTGTTCGCTGGACGAAAATGGGTTGTTTTTTTCATCGAGGCCGGTAATCACCTTCTTTACCTTTTGGCCGCAGGAGCCATCCTCGCTAGTTGGCCAAAATAAACGAACTAAATTTAATTAATTGTCCTGCGGATTTCGAAACTGCAGGACTTTTTTATTCTTCGACCCTTCTCTGAATAACGGTACAATACGGCCCATGCGCATTCACCAACCGACGATGAGCGCCAGTGAAGTTGTCCGCCCGACATTCGTCGAGGTCAATTTAACTCAGATCGAACGCAACCTGGAGTCGATTCGCCGTAAGGTTGCGCCTGCACGTCTGATGCCCATCCTGAAAGC
>MGNL01000116.1 GCA_001796785.1 Chloroflexi bacterium RBG_16_51_16
GAATCGCCTGGGAAATTCGGGCATTCCACCACGCGTTCGGGCGTCAGCGCCCAGCGGATGAACTGCTTGCGGCCGGCGAGCTTCTCCGCATAATGGATCGCGGTATTGACGGTATGATCCACACCCAACAGCAGCACCCAGCCGTCCTGCTCCGCCAGCAAAGCGATGGGCGCGAGCGGATTGAAAATGGTTTGAGATGCAAGCGTCGCATCCATTTCGACGCCGCAGAAAGAGAGGATGGGATGAAATGTCCTGACGGCGGCAGGATGTTTTCGCAGGATATCCGGCAGCACGCCCATCATCTTATCAACAGGCATTTCTGATTGAAACGGCTCGGCCAGTCTGTTCTGGTCGCGCTGCGAACCGTAGTTGATGGCGTTGTTGGGTGGGCCCACCTCCGGGATCAACATAGTTGTGTAGGTAAAGCTGGGCATCATCACCCCGCGGGTGGATGCCAGCAGGATCTTGATCAGGGTCCCGGCACCGCCGTCAATCGGACCGAACGCTCGCAGTGAGGCGTGCACGATGACAGGATTGTTCGTCAGACCGAGGCTGGTCAGGGCAAATTTGAGCTCGGTATAGGAAATCATCCGACCACGCGACTATGCTTCTATTTTCCCTTCCAAGCAGGTTTGCGTTTTTCCGCGAAAGCCTGCATGCCCTCTTTTTGATCCTGCGTGGCGAATAGAACATGGAAATTGCGACGTTCGGCAGCCAGGCCTTCCGTCAGGCTGGTCTCGAACGCGGCATTGACCGCATCCTTGCCCATGCTAACCGCAAGCGGGGCGCGCTCGGCGATCTCCCCGGCTAATGTCACTGCCTCGTCAAGGCATTTTTCGACAGGCACGACGCGATTCACCATTCCAAATTGCTGTGCTTCGGTTGAGGTAAGCGTCCGGTTGTTAAGCACCATCTCCATCGCCAGATGCTTACCAAGCAGACGGGCCAGCCGTTGGGTGCCGCCTGCCCCAGGGATGACGCCGATGGTGATCTCCGGTTGTCCAAATTTGGCTGTCTCCGAGGCGACGATCAGATCGCAGGACAGGGCGACCTCGCAACCACCACCGAGCGCCCAACCGGAAACCGCGGCGATGACCGGCTTGCGGATGAGGCGCATCCGGTCGAAAACCTCAACCCGCCTGCTCTGGATCATCTCGAACGGAGAGGCTTCCGCCATCTCCTTAATATCCGCCCCGGCCGCGAATGCCTTGTCATCGCCGGTCAGGACCAGCGCATGGATCTCATCGTCCCGGTCAAATGCCTCGAGCGCCTCGAACATTTCCCGCAAAAGAAGCTGGTTGAAGGCATTGCGCGCCTCGGGGCGGTTCAACCTAACGATCCCCACCTTACCCCGCACCTCGGTCAGAACAGTTTTATACGTCATGCACGACTCCTTGCGACAATTTAGATTGATTCTACACGAGAAAAAATTGATCAACCCAAGGCGCCCGCCTGATCCGAACCCGTTGATATTCTCAGGTGTAGCATCCGGCCTTGGGCATGAGATATGATAAAATCCACACATTGTGTGCATGCATGCAGGGTAGTCCGACAAACAGAGAGTGTTCCGTACGATTTGACAACTGGATGTTTGCGAGCCGTGGCGTCATGCAAATCCACTCCGGAAGCTTATCCCTTGGTTTCCGGATCGAACCCTTCCGCAGTCTGCCGCTCCGGCGGTGCTGCATCCAGGAGAAGAGATGGAAGTAAAACTGTACGTTGGTAACCTGGCCTATACGACCACCGAGGCCGATCTGGAAACCCATTTCGGCCAGGCCGGCACGGTGAAGTCGGTCGCGATCATCAAGGACCGCGACTCAGGCCGCTCGAAAGGCTTTGCCTTCGTCGAGATGTCCACGCAAGAAGAGGCTCAAAACGCCATCAGCTTGCTGGACGGCAAGGAATTCCAGCAGCGCATGCTCAAGGTCAACATGGCCCGCCCGCGTGAAGAGGGCGGCGGTGGCGGCGGGCGGCGCGGCGGCGGTGGTGGCGGCCGCGGTGGATTCCGCGGCGGCGAACGACGCAGCTGGTAATTTAAGCCTCAATAAATCAGGCGATTAAAAAAGACCCTGAAGGAATAGATTTCCTTCGGGGTCTCATTGGTTAACAACCATTGGACTATTACCGGCTATTTAGCAGCAATTGTGCGATAAGGGGAGTGCTGTCCAAGATCATATCCGCACCCATTCGACGCAGTTCGGCCTCCTCGCCATAACCGCACAGCACACCTACGGTCTGCCCACCAGCCAATCTGCCGGCTCGGATATCCACGGTTGTGTCTCCGATCATGATGCACTGATCGGGGGTTACCAGCATTTTGCGCGCCGCCAGCTGAATCGGATCCGGAAACGGCTTGGTATGCGGAGTAGATTGACCCGTTACGATCGTGTCGAAATACCTGGTCAGGTTGTAACTATCCAGGAACGCCATGGTGCTGCGCTCATCCCGGGCGCTGACGACCGCCATCGGAAAATGTTTATAGAGGCTGGCCAGCATATCGTCCACACCGGGTATCAGCAGGAAATGTTTCCACTGCTTTTTGCGATGCCGGTACATCCAGTCGATTAGAATGCTGGTCGGTCCATCGATTCCCAATGTATCTGCCATGGTCAGCATGGCATTCCCAGGTGATTCCATCCACATCACCATCCGACGGGCGGCCCGTTCCGGCTGCTTGAAAAGAAAGCGCGGCAGGACTTTTTCGAGCCGGCGCACGTAATGATCATCACTATCGCTGAGTGTGCCGTCCACATCAAAACACAGGGCGCGCACGCGCTGAAGGTCGAGCGGCATGGCGGTATTGTACCAAAGGGACTATACTTTAATGGTGGGTAGCGCGCTATCGCACCTCGAATGTCCGCAATGCGGGAGGCGTTACGAGGCCGATCAACTTCAAACGATCTGTCCGGTTTGTGATTCACCTTTACTTTCCCGATACGACCTTGATCAATTAAAAAAAACGTTTACACCAGAAATAGCCTCCCAGCGCCAGCGAGGGATGTGGCGCTGGGCGGAATTATTGCCTGTCCGCGAGGCGGATCACCGGTTAACCCTTGGTGAAGGCGATACTCCCTTAATACCGGCAGTCCATCTATCCGCTGATCTGGACCTGCCTGCGCTATGGATCAAGGATGAATCGTCCAATCCCACGGGAACCTTCAAAGCGCGCGGCCTGGCTGCAGCCGTGGCGTGCGCCCTGGAGCTGGGTGTCCGTGATTTCGTCATACCGACCGCCGGAAACGCGGGCGGCGCGCTGGCTGCTTATGCTGCCCGGGCCAGGGTACCTGCGCATGTGATCATGCCAAAAGACGCGCCGCAGGCAAACCAGGTTGAGGTCAAAGCTTTTGGCGCAGACCTCATCCTCGTGGATGGATCGATTTCAGATGCCGGTAAGCGTGCGGCAGACCTTGCCAGTGAACACGGTTGGTTTAATGTATCCACCTTCAAAGAGCCTTACAGGGTTGAAGGCAAGAAGACCATGGGCCTGGAGTTGGCGGAGGAGATGAAGTGGGACCTGCCGGATGTGATCTTTTATCCAACCGGCGGCGGGACGGGCCTGGTGGGCATGTGGAAGGCTTTCTCCGAGCTCGAGTGCCTGGGTTGGATCGGGGACAGAAGACCACGCATGGTCTCGGTCCAGGCAGCCGGATGCGCGCCGATCGTGCGTGCGTTCCAAACTCAAGCCGAACGAGCCGAAATCTGGCAAAACGCTACCACACTGGCAACCGGATTGCGGGTGCCGGGACCCTACGCAGACAGGTTGATCCTTGCCTGCCTGAGGGCGAGCAACGGTACCGCGCTGGCCGTCACGGATGAGGAGATCTTGTCCGCTCAAGACGAGATGGCTCGCAGGGAGGGCATCCTGGCTGCGCCGGAAGGCGCCGCCTGCCTGGCCGGATTGAGACGTCTGCTGAAGCAAAATTGGATTCGGAGGGATGAGCGCGTGGTATTATTCAATACCGGGAGTGGCTTGAAATATTTAACCTGAAATGACCGAGGATCGAAATCGTTCCCTGCTCGAAATGCTGATCGGCATCAGCCGCGAGATCGCAGGTGCACCCGACCTGCGCACCGTGTTGCAGCGCCTGATGTTGACCGCTCTCGAGCACGTGGGCGGCGAACGCGGCAGCATTGTGGTGCTGGATGACCTCGGCAAGCCTTTGGACGCAACCATCGTTTACGGTTCGAAGTTCATCGAGCACACCGCCGAGCAGTTGAGCGAAACGACGGAACGGGGGCTGGCCGGCTGGGTGATCAGCCAGCGTAAAGCCGCGCGGGTGCCGGATACGAGCCGGGATGAACGCTGGCTCCACCGCGTTGACGATGACCGCGAAAAAAGCGGTGCGAAGTCTGCCATCTGTGTGCCGCTGCTGGCCCGGGATAAGCTGGTCGGGGTTTTAACCCTCGTGCACTCGAGTCCCAACTCTTATAACGAAACGCATCTTGAACTGGCGCAAGCTATCGCCGACCAGGCCAGCGTGGCCGTACTGAACGCACGCCTGTACACCGAAAGCCAGCGGACGGCGCGGGTGATGTCCGCACTGGCTGAGAGTGCGGCAGTGATCAATATATCCCTGGAAATGCCCGAGGTGTGGCAACGGATCCTTAATCAGACCATGCACGCCCTGCAGGTGGAGACCGTTGGGCTGGCCTTGATCGAATCGGGTGACGATAACCTCGTATTCCGCGCCTCTGCCGGTCACAACGCAGGTAATCTTCTGGGCCGAAAAGTCCAGAAGGGTGCAGGCCTGGTTGGTCTGGTCGTGGAACAGGGTCATGGAGTGATCATTTCGGACGTGAGCCAGGATAAGCGTTTCGGTGAAGCAGACAAGTTCAGCGGGATCAAAACCCGGTCTCTGGCTATCGCGCCCATCCAGGTCCAGGGAAAGGTGATCGGGGTGATCGAAGCCATCAATCCGATCTCAGGAACCTTTGATCCGGATGCCAACCTGGTGTTGACCGGACTTGGAAATCTTGCAGGGATAAGCATCCACAACGCACAATTCATGGAACGCTTGCAGGTTGCACACCAGCGTTATCGCGAGCTGTTTGCCGAGGGCATAGACCCAGGAGTGGTTACCGACTGGGACGGCCGGATCACCGAGGCCAACCGTCAGGCTGCCTTGTTGAGTGGTTACAACCTGAACGAATTGCGCGCCCTCAGCATTGATCAGGTGCATGAAGTCAATTGGAATAAAACCGGCCTTGAATTCGAAATCTTGAAAGAGGCAGGTGAGGCGACGTACGAGTCCGACCTGCACCGCAAGGATGGAGGCACGACCCCGGTTGAGGTGATCGCAAGACGGGTGAATTTCGAGGAGACCGATTCAGCCCGCTGGACATTGCGCGACATCTCCGCCCGGAAAGAACTGGATGCGCTGCGGGAAGACATGACCGCCATGATCTATCATGACCTGCGCTCGCCGCTTGGCAACATCATCTCCAGTCTGGATATGCTGGACGGCATGCTTCCAAAGGATGAGAGCATGCACTCGATCCTGGCCATCGCCAGTAACTCCGCCGGCCGGATCCAACGCATGGTCTCTTCCCTATTGGACATCAGCCGGTTGGAATCGGGCCAGCCCATCGCGGATCAAAATGCGGTCGATCCGCTTGCCTTGCTGCGGGAAGCCCTGCATGATGTGCACCAGGCCGCCGACCGGCGCAGCCAGAAGATCGAAGCCAAGACACCCGCGGCTCTGCCGCTAATCTGGGTGGATGTGGATATGATCCACCGGGTGCTGATCAACCTGCTTGAGAACGCGAGCAAGTATTCACCGAATGAAACCGTGATCCGGCTGGGCGCGGAAGTTGAGGGAACCTTCGTTAAGATATCCGTCAAAGACCAGGGACCCGGCATCGCTCCAGCCGATCAGCAGCGCATCTTCGATAAGTTCACCCGCATCGGCGAGAAGACCCAACCCAGCGGACTGGGGATAGGGTTGGCGTTCTGCAAGCTGGCCGTTGAAGGCCACGGTGGGGAGATCAAGGTGCAGAGCGAACTGAAAAAAGGGACCACAGTTATCATCACATTACCAATCGCCATCCGCAAGCAAGCGGGAACACTGGTCCGGCGGCAGACCGGCAGACTGAGCTTCAAGGAAAAGGAAGGGTGATGCAGGCGATCAACGGTCACGTGCAGATCGAGGATCATTTCACCGGTGTGACGCTGGGAGTCATCACAAATGCCCGGGGCTTGATCCAGATCGATGCTCCGCCCTCCCCGGAGGACGCGCGCTCATGGCGGGCCAGCCTGATGAGCCTTAACGCCGGCATGGACCGGGTGTTGATCAACCTGGACGCGCATCCCGACCGCACGATCGGGGCGCGGGCGATGGACTGTACGGTCATCGCCCATGAGAAGACCTCCCAGACCTTCCGCTCACGTCCCAACACTTTCAAAGCCCAGGGTGACGAGACCGGGTCTGATTGGGAAGCCATACCCGGCCTGGGCAGCGTGCGCTGGGCGCCTCCGGAAATTTCCTTTGCGGAGACGATGACCCTGTATTGGAGCGAAGCGCCTGTGATATTGGAACATCACCCGGGTCCCGCCAATGGTGCCATCTGGGTGATCCTACCTGTGGAGCGGATCATCTTTGTGGGCGACCTGGTATTAAAAAACCAGCCTCCTTTCCTGGCTGGCAGCAATGTACCCAAGTGGCTGGACGCGCTCAACCTGCTGTTAAGTCCGGAATATAAGGGATACACCGTGATATGCAGCCGCGGCGGAAGCGTGACGCCCAACGTCATTCAAAACCAGGTGGACTTCCTTAAATATACGCGCGAGAGACTGGAGAAACTGGCTGCCAGGAAAACGCATCCGGACAGCACAGAAAAATTGATCGAACCTCTGTTGAACCGAATCAAATTTCCGGCCGGTCGCAACAAGCAGTATGCCCAGCGGCTGCGCTATGGACTGCATTACTATTACGCGCGGCGCTATCATTCCGCCGGGAGATCAGAGGAAGATTAGGCGGTTAATCGAAAAGACGCTGCCGTAGGGACAATTCCCCGCAAAGCGGGACCGGCATGAATTGCCCCTACGGCTGTATTTTTTGCCCTAGTTGCAAAGATTGCCAGTGTTTTATCCGGACTACCCGATTTGCCTACCAGCGAAAATATCAAAGATTTTATCAAGACTGTGAAACGATGGGCAGCCTCAAAAATCGACATCCACGCGGTTGCCCTGGTCGGCTCGTATGCCAGAGGCGCGGCCGCGCTCAAATCGGACATCGATCTCGTCATAATAATGGACGATCCCCGCAGTTATCTTGAGAACACGGACTGGCTGCAGAACTTTGGTATGCCCGAAAAACAGGAATTGGAGGATTATGGACTGGTTACCTCCCTGCGAGCCTGGTTCCACGATGGTAAGGAAGTCGAATTTGGCTTGACGACACCAGTATGGATCAGTTCACCGCTCGATGAAGGCACACGGAAAACGATACGGGATGGGATGCAGGTACTCTTTGAACGGGAACCCACACTCAGCCCTCTTCTGTCAATATAAAATTCTACCTACACCAATAATTATGAACCCTCTACCCCTATTCGAACTCACCCGCGGACGCGTGGTCGAATCGATCCACTACGGCAGCCTCGCGGTCGTAGACAGCCACGGCAGGCTGCTTGCCTCTTATGGCGACCCTTACCAGGTCGCCTTTTTACGTTCTTCAGGGAAACCTTTCCAGGCGCTGCCCTTTGTTGAGCGAGGCGGCGTGGAGCATTACGGCCTAACCACGCGCGAACTCGCCCTGACGTGCGCATCTCACGAGGGTTCAGATGAGCACGTCAAAGTCGCCGAAAGCATCCAGGCTAAGGCCGGATTGAAGGAGAGCGACCTGCAGTGTGGAGTTCACCGCCCGGGTGATCCCGAGGCTTATCAGGCTATGATCATTAAGGGGAAGCAACCCTCACCCAACCGGAACAACTGCTCGGGCAAACACTCCGCCATGCTGGCCTGCGCGAAAATGCGCGGGCTGCCACTGGAAAGCTACCTGCAAATCGAGCATCCCATCCAGCAGGAGATTCTGTCAGGTTTTGCTGAAATGAGTGAAGTGCCCATTGAAAAAGTGGAGCTTGGAATTGACGGCTGCAGTGCGCCGAACTTCGCAGTGCCGCTGTATAACGCTGCGCTGGCATTCGCGCGTTTGTGCGATCCGGGCAGCCAGTCCGAAACGCGAGCAGGTGCCTGCCGCAAGATCACCATGGCTATGACGTCGCATCCCGAAATGATCAGCGGATATAAAGAATTCGACTGCCGCCTCATGCAGACCGGCGTTGGAAAGATCGTTTGTAAACGCGGCGCCGAAGGCTACCAGGCGATCGGCTTGATGCCAGGCGCTCTGGGACCGGATTCACCCGGTGTGGGCATCACCTTCAAGATCTCGGATGGCGACCTGACCTTCCGCACGCTCAACATCGATCCCCTCAACCGTGTTCGTCCGGCGGTGTCGTTGGAGATCCTGAGCCAATTGGGTGTACTAAGCGAGGTTCAGAAGAATGAATTGATAGAATTTGGACCAGTCCTGCCGCTCAAAAATCATCGCGGCATCGTAACCGGGGAGTCGCGTCCTGTCTTCATGCTGGAGAGAGTGGATTCGCTTTAATCAGGCTACGTTATAAAATCTGCCTGCTCATTCTGATCAACTGCTAGGCTACCGTCACCCAAACCGTGGTCAGGGTTATCATTCGGTCCGGCGACGAATCCGTCCAGGGATTCGGTATCCTTGGAAACGACTTATCTCATAGGACGTCCTAGATTACTTAACCAGTAATTTCTCGAGGATCTCATCGAGGCGTTCGTAGCTGTCGGTCGTTCCGCTCTCCATGCCCGCCTCGACCATCCCGTCCCGATCGGCGATCGATTGATAGACGGACTGACTGACGATGCGGGTGCGTCCGCCGGGCAGTTCTTCGAACCGGTTCGTCTCGAGCACCACATGGCCTGAGTCAGGCAGCCCTTCGAACTCGAAGGTGCAGATGATGCGCTCGGGAGCGAGCACCTCGTGGTTGACGCCGTGGGAGCCGTATTCGTTGCCGTCGGGATCCCGCTGGACAAAACGCCAGCGTCCGCCGCTAACGGGTTCAAACATTTCAAGGGTCGTTGTAAAGCCGTGCGGCCCGAGCCACTGCACGTACAGATCCGGATCCGTAAAAGCCTTGAAGACGAGCTCGCGAGGCGCATCAAACTCGCGGGTGATGAACAGTTCCTGTTTCCCGGGTTCGACGCTGAAGGTTGTGGGATTCTTTTTTGATGCCATGTCATTTCTCCTTTTTTTTGAGTATTTCTAAGACTTCGTCGAGGCGTTCGTAACTCTCGCTCCAATATTTTTCAAAAGGCGTGACCCATTCATGGATGGGCTTGAGTTTTTCCATGTTGACCCGGTAGAGCCGCTGGCGGCCCTGGCGGTGTTCTTTGACCAGCTCAACCTTTTTCAATACACCCAGGTGTTTGGAAACCATGGGCTGCGGCCAATCGAGCAGTACCACTAATTCGTTCACCGACCGTTCCGTCGAGCCCATCACTTCGAGGATCATCCTTCGTTTGGGTTCGGCCACCGCGTTGAAGGGATCGTGCGTGGTCGGTCGGCGAGCCATGTCGTCATTATATACCCATATGGGAATATGTCAAGGGTAGGTTATTACCTGGCTTTGCAGGAAAGGATAGACGAACGGCCAAAGTAAGAAGCACAGCCGTTAGAATAACGTGAATGCAAAAAAATCCCAAAGGGTCTTGGATGTAATCATGAACCTTGCCCGCCGCGCCTTAAAAGTTAACCAAACCTTGCTGGAAGCCTTCGGCCAACCGACCTGGCGTGAACCGCTGCCACCGGTGGACGAGCTGGTTTCCACGATCCTCTCGCAGAACACAAACGACCTCAACCGCGACCGCGCCTTCAATAACCTCAGGTCAAAATTCCCGGGCTGGGAAGCGGTGCGGGATGCCAGGAAAACTGCGGTTATCAAAGCCATCAGCGTGGCGGGTCTGGCGAACCAGAAGGGACCGCGCATCCAACAGGTCCTGCGCTCGATCACGGAAGAACGCGGCTCGCTGGATTTGAATTTTTTAGCCGATTTACCACTGGATGAGGCGCGGGCCTGGTTGATGCGTTTCAAGGGCGTCGGGCCGAAGACGGCCGCTATTGTCCTGCAGTTTTCCCTCGACCGACCGGCATTCCCGGTGGATACCCACATCTACCGGGTGACCGGGCGCATTGGCTTGCGGCCAGCGAAGATGTCGGTCGAGAAAGCGCACGCACACCTGGAATCCTTATTGCCTCCCGAAAGCTACTACGCCGCGCATCTGAACCTGATCCGCCTTGGTCGGGAGGTTTGCCAGGCGCGCAAGCCGCGTTGCTACACATGCCCTGTCGTCCGGCTATGTAATTACAAACCAAAAACGAAAATAACGAACTGATATGGAACAACCCCCTGCCAGCCTCGCCCTCGAAAAACTAGGTATACCTCATAGGGTCTTTTATCATCAAGGCCAGGTGACCTCACTTGATCAAGCTGCGCGGGAACGAAACCAAATCCCGGAGCAGGTTGTACGCAGCATCCTGTTCCGGCTGGGGAAGGACGATTACCTGATGGTGCTGGTAGCTGGTCCGATTCAGATACCATGGAAAGCCCTGCGTACGTACATCGGGCAGTCGCGTCTGACGCTTGCCAGCGAAGAAGAAGTCCTGGCTGCGACCGGATTCCGGATCGGGACAGTGAGTCCCTTCGGTTTACCGCGTCCGATTAGAGTCATCCTGGAGGCAGGCGTGCTGAAACAACTCGAGATCTCGATCGGATCGGGGTTGCCAAATACCGGCGTAATCATGAAAAATGCAGACCTGCAGGCTGCAATGGGTGAGGTCGAAGTAGTAAGCCTGGTCGAATAAAACCTGCTGCCGCGAACAAGCAACTCATACACCAGGTGCGGGGTTTTAGAGGTACACTCGCAATGAATTCTTCCCACCTGTTGTTGTAGGAATAAGTCAATAGTGTTAACGTTGGTGGGCTTTTTTTTATGGGAGCGCCGTTTGTGGTCAGCCTGAGGGATCTCCTCCGTTCTGCCAGCCGCACCTTTGCTATCGGGATCGAGCGGCTACCAGGTGTACTTGGGGAAGCCGCCATGGTGGCTTACCTGCTTTTACGCGTCTCGGATTACCTCGAGGACGCTCCTGACCTTCCGGTCGACCAAAAGATCCGCCTGCTCGAGCTGTGGGTGAAAATATTAAACCGTGATGTCCCGGTTAAGGAATTGACCAACGAACTGGAGGCTGTGGATACATCCAATCCGGATGCGGTGGTCGCCCAGCATGCCGCCCACCTGCTTTCACGCCTGGATACTTTCCCGGCGGAAGTGCAGGAGATCATCCGCAGCCACGTAGTCGACAGCACGCTCGGAATGCGGCGCTGGGTGGAGCGTGGTCCGCAGGTCAACGACGAAAACGACCTGGACGACTACATGTTCGAGGTGGCCGGCCGGGTGGGCTACCTGGTCATGCAGCTGTATGCCTGGTATTCAATCGAGATCCGCCGCAAGCAGGACCAGCTCATGCCGCTGGCACGCGAATTCGGACTCGGGCTGCAAACCGTGAATGTCATCCGCGGGCTGCGGGAGGACTACGAACGCGGCTGGATGTACATCCCGCGCAAGTTCCTGGCCACGCTTAACCTCTCACCGCAGCAGTTCTTCCAACCGGAATACCGGGTGGAAGCCCTCAAAGTGTTGGATCTGCTGGTCGACAAGGCCGAACGCCATCTCAGGTATGCGCTCAACCTGGTTGAGGCACTCCCGCCCTGGCAGCACAACCTGCGTCTTGCCTGCATCTTCCCGCTCATGTTTGCCATTCGCACCCTGACCATCAGCCGGCAGAACGCCCAAGTGCTCGAATTCGAAGCCAAGATCTCCCGCGAGGAGGTCAGCCGGATCGTTAAAGACGCCACATTCTGGGGGTGG
>MGNL01000117.1:0-4960 GCA_001796785.1 Chloroflexi bacterium RBG_16_51_16
GCCTCACGCGCCCTGGGAGGCAGCTCGGCACACATCCTTTTCGGACGGATCCTTCCCAATGCAATGACCCCGTTAATTGTCCAGGGTACGCTCGGCATCGCCACAGCCATCCTGGATGCAGCTGCGCTTTCTTTCCTTGGCCTGGGTGCTCAGCCGCCCATACCTGAATGGGGAGCAATGCTGGGTGCGGAACGCAACCAGGTATTCACTGCGCCACACCTGGTTTTCATGCCAGGTTTCATGATCGCTGTGACCGTTCTCTCTTTCAACCTGCTTGGCGATGGGTTGCGAGACGCACTTGATCCGAGGCTTGCTCACTTAAGTTGAATATCTCCCCCCTTGCTCCATAAGGGTGGACCACCGGCTTGGTCGTAACAAAGTTCGCATATAACTGGAGGCGATTAAGCTCCAGTTATTTGATTAAGAAATAAAGTAATTTTCAATATTATTAGAACGAAATCATGCAGATATCATTCCCCAGACGGCCAGGGCTCCGAAGATTGTGATCACCGTGGCGGCACCGATGATCGTGTCACGAAAGGTGCGTCCGTCCACCAGGCGGACGGCGGGAGGTTCACCCGCGATATTAAACAACGGACCTGCCAGGGAAGTGAAAATCAAACCGCCCAGCAGACCCCCGATATGGCCCCAGTTGTCAATCCCGGGTGTCAGCCCGATAAATAAATTGATCACAACGATAAAAATGATATTACCAATCCCGCGCCGGACATGCCTGCCGAACCACTTACGATTTTGAAAAAGGAAAATCCCCTCGGCGGCTACAAGCCCGAATATGGCTGTTGAGGCGCCGACTGAATAACTGTTATCGCTGCTGAAAAAAAAGGACAGCACATTGCCGGAAAAGGCGCCCAGGAAATACAGACAAAAAAACCGGCCGTGACCGAAATTCAATTCCAGGCCGGTCCCAAGGACATAAAGTGCATACATATTGAACAGAAGGTGGGGTGGGGAGGCGTGCAGGAAGACCGGAGTGATCAAGCGCCAGATCTCACCGGCACGGATCCACTCATTGCTGCGCGCTCCGAAAGCGGTAAGCCAATCCTGACCTCCTAAAGCATTTTCCAGGATCAGCTGCAAAGCATAAATGACCACGGTCAGACCCAGCAGACCGTAAGTGACATAAGGGAGGCTCGAAGATAATGCAGGAACACCAGCCTGAGGTCGGGATACCGGGGCGGCAGGCTCATTTGCCTGCGATTGCTCGATCAAAGGGTCACCTTGCGATGACACACCTTCAAATGTTCAGCCTCGATGATCGAACGCACTTTTTCAACCGTATCATCCAGATGAGCTTCCCGGTTAATGATCAGGTAATCGAACGCCTCCACCCGGTTCAGCTCTTTTCGGGCTGTTGCTATGCGTAAAGCCTGTTCGGCAGCCGTTTCGCTATCTCTTGTCGAAAGCCGTTCCACCAACTCCTGTTCACTCTCTGTGGCGATAAAAATCAACAGGGCTTCCGGCACCAGTTTGCGGATGGTTTCGGCTCCCTGGACGTCCAGGCGCATAATCACATCCTTGCCGCTGGCAAGTGCCTGCATCACCTGTTCCCGTGGGATTCCCTTATGATCACCGTAAACGATGGAGTGCTCGATCAGCTCATTATTCCCGATCATGCGTGTAAACTCTTCACCGGTGACAAACCAATAATCTTTCCCGTGGACTTCATCGACTCGCCTGGGCCGGTTCGTAGCTGTAACAACAAAGTGAAAGGGAAGACCGCGTTCCTTCATTCGTTTGACCACACTGTCCTTGCCCGCGCCAGACGGACCAGAGATGACGATCAACAAGGGTTGAATTTTACGAGTTTCATAACCGGTGGTCATGCTTGAATTGTACCAACGGTTTCTGTTAAAATCTGCGCATGCCGATCTATGATTTTGACTGTCAGAACTGCAAGAAACGGTTCGAGTTATTCATGGCTTACCATGAATACGGGTCACGACCCATCGTATGCGTCCACTGCGGCTCGGATAACGTAAAGAGGCGGCTTAATCGCATCCGGGTGACCAAATCCGAGGACAGCCGCCTGGAAAGCATGACCGGCGATATGTCCAATCTGGAAGGCCTGGAGAATGACCCCCAGGCATTGGGCAGGATGATGCGTAAAATGGGGAAAGAGATGGGCGAGGAACTGCCTCCCGAATTTGACGATGTCGTAGACAGGTTGGAAGCGGGTCAGAGCCCTGAGGAGATCGAATCCGCCCTGCCAGACATGGGTGCGGATGGAGCAGGCGGGGGTGACGATCTATAAACCTTTTACGATCGTTTCGCGGTGTTCTTCGAAATGCTCGGTGGTATCTCCGAGCACCCAATCGAGCAGGATCCCCTTTTCCGGTGCGTCGGCATAACGAGGTTTGAGCAGTTCTTCGAACGGCATTGCGGTTAGCTTATCCATAAGGTCAGCGTAGACCCGCTTGATTTCTGACATCACATCTTCGATCGATCTATCCTTGTTGCGCTCGAACAAGGCTTGGTTCATTTTGTCGAAATCACCCTCCCGGGTGAGTTCCTCGGGGAGCTTTATAACTTCATGGCGAGGACGCCCATCCATGTGGTGACCCATAAGATATACCATCCATTCTGCGAGATGGATGAGGTTGTCCTTAGGTGACCATCCGCCTTCGTCGGGGGTGAGCATCCGCTGCTCGGTGAGGTTGCCGGTGACTAGCAAGAGCGCATTCCACTCGTGCTCTATGGCGGTCAGGAGCTGTTCTTTGGTTTGGGGTCGAGTCTTGGATGACATGGCAAAATTATAAGGCGAAAAAATATTGTGTTTGACTAATTACATTCTATTCGATCAGGACGCGCATCACAGTCCCTGCTCTGCGTGCGAGTTCGTAACTCCTCAGCATAACACGAGGCCAGTCTTTTTGAGGATGACCTTAGTCTAATACCTCTTTGACTCTCCCAACTTCGCCGCTCTGCAAGCGAACTTTAATTCCGTGTGGATGTGATGGGGATCTTGTCAGGATATCCTTGACGATACCTTCCGTCAATTTGCCGGTAAGCTGATCTTTTTTCAGAACAATGCGAACGAGCAACCCGGGTTTTATACTTGCACGTTGGGTTCCGTTCACTTCGGGCCTGTTTCATCCAGAAATGTGTTGAAATCGAGGTTACCGGGCGAATAACCGAAATCTGTAAGCATTGCGGCAGTTTCACTGCGATGCTGGGTGCCGTGGTTGGCCAGGTGATACAAGCAACGCCATAGAATGCGGTCACGCGGTCCATCATCCAATATGTAGCGGACTTGATTATTCATGTCTTCGTCATGCAGACCGGCGAGGAAGGCGCGCATGGTTGTCTCACCTTCCTGCATCCGTTCCTCCAGATGTTTGAAAGTCGGATATTCTTCAGGAATCAACTCCGGACCATCACCCAGACCTTTTAGGCGATTGAGCCAACTTTGTTCGGCTTCGACAATGTGGACGAGCGTTCCGCGCAGTCCACCAAAGGGAAACGAGGCAGGCGCAATGAATTGCTCGTTAGTGACGAGGGCGGTCTGGGTAAGGATTCTATGGTTTGCCCAGTAGTAGTATTCGTATATTAGTAGGATATTTTTTATATTCAAATAATCTCCTTTGTTACTTCAACAATCCCCGCGCAAATTGAAGGAATCCCTGCACATCGTTGAAATTTGTTACCATGCCCACCGAGATACGGACAGCACCTGAGGACTTGCCATCAATGCACAGACGAAAATCGTCCAGCGAAAGCCGCTGCGCGTGGCCGGGCTGGGTGAAGCACACATCCAATTCGACCCGTGAGATACCCAGTGCGATCTCTCCCGCACCCGGATTGCAGAAGCAGCCGGTCCGAAGTGAGATGTTCACCTTGTTTGCTTCGCTTTCAATATAGCGGTGATCGATGGCATTGCCGTTCTCATTATAAAAATTCACGGTAACGGCGCCACCCCTGGCCTGGGTTGTCGTAGGACCAAATACCCGCACAAGAGGCTTGCCGGTTTTGTGTTTCATCGCAGTCAGGTTGTCCAGCAGCCAGCCGGTGAGCGAGAGAACGCGCTGATGGATCACTTCATAACCGATAGATTCAATATGTTTCAGACCGATCACAATCGCGGGGATGTTCAGGTAATCCAAGGTTCCGTCTTCGAAGGCGGGTGCGCCATCGGCAAGATAATATTTTCCACCCTGGACAGAGGCAACCGTGATGGTCCCGCCCGCAAACCAGGGCCGGTGCAGTCGGGCCAGGGCGCTTTTCCTTGCGATTAACGCGCCTAACCCGGTGGGATAACCGAACATTTTATAAAAAGAGATGGGTACAAAATCGGGCTTCACCATACTGAGGTCGAGTTGATTCGTTGGGACAAATGCTGCGGCATCCAGGATGACATCCCAACCGCGAGCCTGAGCCTTCCCGATCCAATCGAGCGGATGCTGAACCGATGAGAAATTGGACTGGGCCGGGTAGGCAAACAGGTTGTTAGCACCCGGGTTTGAATTAGCAAGCTGCTCATCGAGCATGGAATCAACCACCCGCATTTCCGGCAGGGCGATGGGGATATAGGTTACTTCCGCGCCCCGGGCATGGGCAAATTCGCGGATGCCGTTGACCGAGTTATGGTTGTCGAAGGTCAACAAATATCGACCACCAGGGAAGGGATAGGATTCGCCCACAAGCTTCAAGGCGCTGCTGGCGTTGGAGGTAAAGATGACAAGGTACTCATTCGGGTCGGCATGGAAGAATTTGAGGATAGTTTCCCGGGTTTCATCGACCTGCCGGGTCGCGGCAATCGAGGTGGGATTCAAAGAGTGTGGGTTGCCAAATACATTTTCGGTCAGGAGTTTTTGATGCTGGAGCAATTGGGATTCAGCATACAATCCGCCGCCTGTGTAATCAAGGTATATATGTTCGCCATGGTCCAGGCGGGCATAATCCTTACGGCGGAGATCGTCCAGGATCCCGGTTGAACGATATC
>MGNL01000117.1:5166-6922 GCA_001796785.1 Chloroflexi bacterium RBG_16_51_16
CTTCCTGTTTCTTGAACTGGCTCATATACAGGTTGTAATAAAAACCGCGCCTGGCAAGCAATTCACTGTGCAGCCCGCGTTCGACTATTTGACCTTCATTGAGAACCAGGATCAGATCCGCGCTCTGGATAGTGGAGAGCCGGTGAGCAATCACGAACGCAGTCCGTCCCTTGAGCAGCTCATCAAACGCCTTTTGGATGAGACGTTCAGTCCTCGTATCCACAGATGAGGTGGCTTCATCCAAAATCAATATTTTTGGATCAGCGAGGGCTGCCCTGGCGATGGACAACAGCTGGCGCTGTCCCTGACTTAGACCAGAACCCCGTTCGCCCAGGACCGTTTTCTCTTTTTCAGGCAGGCGATCAATGAAAGAATCTGCATGGGCGAGCTGGATGGCAGCCTGCACCTCCGCGTCGTTCGCCTGCGGCCTTCCAAAGCGGACATTCTCCAGAATACTCTGGCTGAAAAGGAAAGTATCCTGTAAGACGATCCCGATTTGTTTGCGGAGCGACTCGGCTTTTACCTTTCGAACATCCAAACCGTCAATCTTTACCACTCCTGCTTCAACATCATAAAAACGAGAGAGCAGATTGATGATTGTGGTTTTCCCTGCTCCGGTTGCTCCGACGATAGCCACGGTTTGCCCGGGTTCAACGCTAAATGAAATCCCCTTGAGAACCGGCACTCCATCTTCATACGCATGGGATACGTTCTCGAATTCGACTCTGCCGCGAATGGGAGGCATCTCGATTGCATCCGGTGAATCGACGACCGCCGGATATTCATCCAGGATACTAAAAATCCGTTCACTGCCGGCAATTGCATTTTGAATGTTGGTCCATAAGATCGCTATTTGCTGTATGGGCTGGTTAAACCGCTGAACGTAAGCGAGGAAGGTCACAACCAACCCGAATGAGACCGTCGTTCCGAACAACAGATTGCCCGTCAGCAATGACCAGCCACCGACTCCACCGACGATCGCCAATCCTACATACGAGAAGGCTTCCAGGACAGGCGCGAGGGCGGACGTATACGTAACGGCGCGCACGTTGGCATCCCGGTTGGCAGCATTGACTTCCTTGAACTGCTCGATGTTTTCATCTGCACGGTTGAATGCCTGGACTTCACGCACAGACGAGATAGTCTCCTGCAACTCGGCATTGACGTTGCCGATCTCCTGGCGGCTGCGGCGGAAAGCTCGACGTGCCTGGGCGGAGAACCACAGCGTGGCAATGAACATTAAGGGTGATACGGACAGCGATAAAACAGCGAATGGAAAACTTGCTGCCAGCATGTTGTAGGCGACCCAAACCAGCAGTAAAATGCCGCTGATCACATTCACCAACGCGAATGAAATCGCCTGCTCGATGGCTGTGGTGTCATTGGTTATCCGGCTCATCAACTCGCCGGCCTCGTGCTGGGTGTAGTAGCTCAGGGAGAGCCTGTGCAACTGCTGGAACACATCCTCCCGAATCTGGCGCAGGACATGCTGACCGGTCCAGGACATGCTGAAAAACGTCATCCCGGTCATGAGCGCACCAAGGATAAACAATCCAATGATGATGACGATCAACCTGGACAGACCTGCAATGCGGTTCGCGTTCACCCCCGGGGAAGGATCGGAGATACGATTTCCTCCACTGGTATAGAGTTGATAAATAATCTTTCGGGTAGCGGTCAATCCATCCGGATTATTTGAAGATAACCAACAGGAGGCAACTCCCGAACCGGATGAATTTGTACCGGTTGCAGCAGC
>MGNL01000118.1 GCA_001796785.1 Chloroflexi bacterium RBG_16_51_16
TTTCGACCGTCGAAAGAACATTCCGGGGTTTATAAATGGCAATATAAATTAATTTTTCAGCGGAATGGATGGGATTGCCATCCAACGTGATCAGGTCATGGACGGGATCAGCTCTCTGTCCCAGAACGGCCAGCTCCCCATTAACCCGCACCCTTCGACCAGTTATATAGTCTTCACACGAGCGTCGTGAGCCATAACCCGCCTGTGCGAGTAACTTTTGGAGGCGTTCTTGCATGCAATTCTCCAACCGCGAGGGATAATTACCCTTGCTATTTCATTGTACAAATTAGGTCCTCTATTAATCAATTTTTATCGTGCAAATTGTGAGAGTTTACATTATATTCTACCGGACGCGATAAGGAGGCATGATGACGGATGTCAAAGTACTGGAACTACGGGTGGCGGTTACAGCAGATGATTTCACAGCGATGTCAAAATTCTACCGTGAAGGTCTAGGGCTCGAACCTTCACAAGTATGGCCTGAGGATCAGGGTCGATCATTAGTCCTGGATTTTAGTCAAGCTACGCTTGAAATATTTGATGAAAAACAAGCCGAGACTGTTGACAAGCTGGAGACGGGTAGGAGAACAAGCGGTCGTTACCGTTTTGCAATCAAAGTATCGGATTTAAGAAGCGCGACAGATCGTCTAATTGCTCATGGGGCGACGCTAGTGCAGCCTACGGTGACTACACCCTGGGGAGATCAAGTTGTCCGATTTCAAGACCCCGATGGCATGCAAGTCACGCTGTTTCAATCCGCTGTATCCTAATAATGAAAACCGATCCATGAGATAGGATCTAAACGGATTTGCTTTTAATGGTTCGATGGTTATATATTCTCTAATCGGATGGCTCGAACCAAAGTGTTCCGCCTGGAATCATTCTTTTAATAATTGAGTTTGGCCGGATTCTTTTTCATCGGTCGTGATCGAGAGCGGTGGCAGGTCAGAGATCGACCCCAGGCCAAAGTGCTGCAGAAATTCCGGTGCGGTCGAATACAGGATCGGCCGGCCAGGCCCTTCCGCGCGACCGGATTCAATGATCAACCCCTTGCTAATTAAACTTCTTAACATACTGTCGCTGTTCACCCCTCGGATGGAATCGATTTGAGGTCGGGTGGCTGGCTGTTGATATGAAATGATCGCTAGGGTTTCGAGCGCTGCACGGCTCAGATGGGTGACAGCCTCCAAACCAAGGAATCGTTCAACCACGCCGGCAAGCTCCGGAGCGGTCGTCAATTTTACCCGCCCGGCATGTCGTAACAAACGCAATCCGCGTGTCTTCAGGACGCTCTCCAACCGGACTAGCCCTGATTCGACAACTGTAGGATCAGCATCCAGGGCAGCCGCAAGCTGTTGAACCGTTGCAGCCTCGCCGGTAACAAACAACATCGCCTCAAGCTTGGCGATGATATCCAATTCGACGGTCTCGGAATCGCTCATGCTATAATCTGTCTAACATCGATTATTCTAAACTCACTCTGTTTATTGATTTTTCACAGCAATAGATTACTTCCAATTATTTCGGGGTTCCTGGAATGAACGCGGGTGGGATTATACCGCGTCAAACTTTCATCCTGGTAAAGAGTGGCAAAAGGCTGTCTATCCTAAGATGAATTTCCTAAAACCGGTAGGCATGTTCATCACCCGAATCTCTTTTTTTATGCTTTTATTATCATGCCGTTCTCCCCAATTCAATCAGCTGATCTCGGTGAATATCACGGCCGATGGCGAAACACGAAAAGTTCAAGTTCAGTCAGGCAGCACAGTTTCACAAGCGCTTGAACAGGCTGGTATCATCGCTGGCAAACTTGACCGGTCTGACCCACCTTATTATGCTTTGTTAAGCGATGGCGATGCAGTCCAATTGGTCCGGGTCGAGGAAATATTCGAAACCGAAGAAAAGATCGTTCCGTTTGAGAAACAATCAGTTCGCAATGAGACCCTTCCCGAAGGAGAGACCCGCTTGATCCAACCGGGAGTAAACGGGTTGCAGGAAATTACATATAGGAAAGTAATCGAAGACGGTATTGAAATCAGCAGATCCCCTGTAAAAACCGTGAGTCTCATGGACGCTCTTCCGGAAATTGTGATGGTCGGCGCTCAGTCTTCTTTCACGCCCTTGAGCATACCTGGGAGGCTGGTTTTCCTTTCAAGTGGAAACGCCTGGATCATGGAAGGGTCGACTGCCAATAGACGTCTAATAGTTAGCACGGGTGATTTGGACGGGCGCATATTTCTGCTCTCCCCTAACAGTGAATATCTAATCTATACCAGAAAATCCAACAAACCTGCAGACCAGGAGATCAATACCCTTTGGACTGTTCGGACAACAAGTTCGAATGCGAGTCCGGTTTGGCTTCAGGCATATAATGTCGTCCATTTCGCCGGTTGGATACCAGGCACGAACTCGATTGCGTATTCAACCGTTGAACCTCGTTCCTCGACACCCGGCTGGCAGGCTAATAATGATTTATTCCGGGTCAGTCTGGCGGGCGGCAATCCGCGAAAAGTTTTGGAGTCTAATAGCGGTGGCATTTATGGTTGGTGGGGTGCCGGGTTTACATTTTCTGCAGATGGCAGGTTAGCCTACGCGCGACCGGATCAGATTGGATTGGTAGACATGGATGGCAGTTACCTAAAACCAATGTTGGACATCACGCCCTTGAATACTCACAGCGACTGGGCTTGGACCCCTCAATTATCCTGGAGTCCTGATGGCCGTGCTTTATATGTGGTGACCCATGCCGGTGCGCCAGAACCGATCTCCCCGGAAGAGTCCCCTTTCTTCAATTTGACTGGCCTCTCGTTTGCGAGTGACACGACCGAGATCCTTAGTGAAAACACCGGCATGTTCTCAAACCCTGCAGTTTCGCCTTCCAGACAACAAGGCAGCGAGAATACATTCCAGGTAGCGTATTTACAGGCAATTTTTCCTGAGCAGAGCGATACCAGCCGTTACCGGCTTATAGTCATGGATAGGGACGGGTCTGATCGACGTACGATATTTCCACCACCGGATGCAGGTGGACTGGAACCCCAATTGCCGGTCTGGTCGCCTGAACCTCTAGCGGGTCAGACGGGCGATTTTATCGCCATCATTTACGCGGGCAACCTTTGGCTGGTTGACAGTGGGAATAATGCAGCCTATCAGGTTACCGGTGACGGCTTGATAAGCGGAACAGATTGGAAATAACCCATGCGAGTATTAATCACTGGTGCAGCAGGTTTTCTCGGTTCTCACCTCAGCGATAGAATGTTGGCGGAAGGACATGAAGTGATCGGAATGGATAATTTCATCACCGGCAGTCCCGAAAATATCGCACATCTGGCCACGAACGAGAAATTCTTCTTTTATAAAAGGGATGTCTCAAACTATATATTTGTGCCAGGGAAAGTGGATGCCATATTGCATTTCGCCTCACCGGCCAGTCCCAATCCACTATCGCCATCCGGATATTTCAATCTGCCGATACAGACCATGAAAGCGGGAGCGCTGGGTACACACAACTGCCTTGGCATTGCCAGGGTACAAAAATCACGATTTATGCTGGCATCAACGAGCGAGATCTATGGTGATCCCCTCGTCCATCCACAGGTAGAAACCTATCCGGGAAATGTCGATCCGGTTGGAACACGGGCAGTCTATGATGAGGCAAAGAGGTTCGCAGAAGCCCTCACCATGGCTTACCATCGGACGCATGATGTCGATACACGTATTGTGAGAATATTCAATACCTATGGCCCACGTATGGATCTTGAAGACGGACGGGCTCTTCCCAATTTCCTTAAGCAGGCACTTCTCGGTCAATCGCTTACAGTTTATGGAGATGGCAGTCAGACACGATCCTTTTGTTACGTGGATGATCTGATCGAAGGCATTCTCCTTCTACTTAACTCCAACGAGACGATGCCTGTCAACCTGGGAAACCCTGAAGAAATGACAATTCTTCAATTCGCTGAATCAATTAATAAAATCGTAGGTAACAAGGCTGGAATTGTATTTGTTAAGGAAGCACGCAGCGAGCGCGATCCTCAGCGGCGACAACCCGACATCAGCCGGGCGAAGAAATTACTCAACTGGATGCCCAGCATCGGATTGGAAGAAGGGATTCGTAAAACTATTCCTTATTTCAAACACAGATTGGGCTTGGGATGATTCTAGTCGATCAAAGAGAGCGATCTCGCTTCCTCCGGTTCGCTATCGTCGGCGCTGTGGGTTCTTTGATCGATTTTGGGGTCATGAACCTGCTCACCCATTTCGTCCGTATGCCCCTTGTTAAGGCTGGATCGATCTCTTTCATTTGTGCTGTGCTTAGCAATTTTTTGTGGAATCGACTTTGGACCTTCCCGGATTCACGCTCGAGACCTTTTCTTCAGCAGCTGGGGATGTTCTTCCTGGTAAACCTTGCAGGCATTGGTATTCGCATACCGATCCTGCACTATGTCGAACCTCCGCTGGTCAACTTTTTCACCCGGACCTCAGGTTTGTCTGCGGGCCAATCCAGCCTATTGGCGAAAAATGCCACCCTAGCCCTGGCCATTGGAATTGTAATGCTTTGGAACTATTTTATTAATAGATACTGGACTTATAATGACATTGATTAATTTCGGTAGGATGGCATATGGGCATATCTGGTCATCAATCTCCAATACCAATCTATACAAGCCAGGGAGATGCGGAAGCATTCCTGGTTTATCCTTATCTTTTTAACCGGAACGGTGATTGGATTGGATGGGTCACCAGCAAGCGTGAGGTTTATTCCATCCTGGGCCATTATGTCGGATATGTTTCGAATGAACCACGGATTTTACGCAGGCGAGCGACAAGCAAACTCTGGAACAAACTTGATCCCCCGCCTGCACCGGAACATTTTCTTGCTCCGCCGATCATCCCTCTAGCACCTTTAATGCCTGATTTAACATCCTCGGTGATCGATGTACTCCTGGAGGAACCGGATCGACTCCATACAGCGGATTGCGGCGAACTTCGCGTGGACATAGATTGATGACAATTTGAAACTTCTCTGCCCATTGGCTATTTATATATAGCGATCCACACTCCACCTTCCGAAACAAATTCCCTGAATGTGAAATCAACATTTGGGGCTTTTCTTTATTAATTGGAACAGATTCGCATGAACTCCGTTTTAGAACGAGCCATAATTCTCCTTTGGTTGAAGTTGGTTAGGTACTGAGGTGTGAGATATACTGGATTTATGACAAAGCATGAATTGACACCTAAATCTGTCCAAGCCTCGAAGATTAGCATTGCGCAGTTGATGCAACCCGAGCATGCGAACAACCTTGGGAATGTGCATGGGGGTTGGATCATGAAATTGGTTGATGAAGCTGGTGCATTAACTTGTATGCGTCACTCTCAACGGCGGGTTGTAACCGTGGCTGTGGATTCGCTGGTGTTTCAGGAACCCATCCGAATTGGCGACCTGGTCATCATAAATGCCGAAGTCAGTTACACCGGTCGCACATCAATGGAGGCGGAGGTAAACGTTTTGGCTGAAAACCCAATCACAGGAGAGCGAACCCACACAAACACAGCCTATCTCGTTTATGTCGCACTTGATGAAAACGGTCATCCAGTCAAGGTGCCGCCATTAAGAACTGAGACAGAACTCGAAATAACCAGGATGCAGAAAGCCAGAGAACGACAAGAACATCGATTAAAGCAGAGGTAGTTTTGTCGCGCCCCTCCTTGATGAAATCCAAGTTTTTTCCAATCCTTGTTTTATTGGCAATAAACCTCCTGATCGGTCTCCTGACGTTCAGGGATTATGGTTTAGCGTGGGACGAGCCGTTATATTACGACTACGCCGAATCCATTGGCTATGCGTACTCACCTCAAGAATGGTTTAGCGGTGAGTTTGACCTGGAGAAAGCTTTTGGTCCCAGTGCTAGTGATCACGCCAATCGTGGACCAGCGTATTTATTGATTGCCAGGGGTCCAGCTGCTTTGCTCCAAATCCTTGGTTTGGACCGCGCCTCAGCCTGGCACTTAATCAATTTCCTTACTTTCCAAATTGGTGTTTTTGTTTTTTACCTGTTATGTCTGCGTTGGATGGACCCGTTGCCCTCCATGGCAACGACCGCGTTTTTTTCCTCCCAACCGCTCCTCTGGGGGCACGCTTTTATCAATTCAAAAGATATTCCTTCCTTGGTATTCTTCATCCTTTCGATATGGTCTGGCCTGGTCATGGTTGATTCTTTTTTCAAAACCAGCCTGCCAAGGACTCAGGTATACCTGGTTCTCGCCTCAGGTGTTCTACTTGGTCTCCTGACGTGCATGCGTGTTGTCGGCCCGTTAGCCGGCTTATTAATCATTTGCTTCGGAATCAATCGTTATCTCTTCAGGAAACGCTCACCCGCTAAAATTTCGCCTGAGCCCATCCGGTACTTCAGCCTTCTTCTTATTCTTTATCCAATCACTTGTTTACTGATCACCCTAATAACCTGGCCGTATCTCTGGCCTGATCCGTTCAATAGATTCATCGATGTACTTCGGTTCATGTCCAGTAATCCCACCCAATTGGCTGTTTTATTCCAGGGACAAATCTTACGATCCGACCTCCTGCCCCGCAGATATCTGCCTACTCTGCTCGGACTGACACTGACCGAACCTGTATGGCTGTTGTTTGCCGCCGGATTGATTATCAGTTTTATCAAAGATGGACTTCTCCATAGGAGGTTCGATACAAAATCTCCCTCGGCTGACACGGAAAACCACACAACTTACCCTCAAAGCCATCCTTCCAGGGATGAGTATGGATTGGCTCTCGCCTGGTTTTTTATTCCCGTCGTGTACGTCATTCTTAGGACGCCACCCATGTATGATGGCTTCCGGCATTTCTTTTTTATCCTGCCACCAGTGTTTCTGATTTCCGGACTGGCGATTCAAGTCATATCAAAATTAGTAAAACTCATCAGCGTGAAGCTAATTTTATTAAGCCTGCTGCTTCTACCGGGAA
>MGNL01000119.1:0-569 GCA_001796785.1 Chloroflexi bacterium RBG_16_51_16
GTCAAACCAAGTATTGCTACAAGGATAATTAAAATATTCCGCAAAGATTTATTCACATGTTGCTCCCAAATCGACCTTTAATAAATCATCATTGTCATCTTATCCCTATGGATTGTTTACAGGAAATCAACCGCACAAAAATAACATGGTCCGATTAATGAATAATGATAATTTCATCTCATTCTCAGTTAGAAAGTGTCATGGTTCCGGCCTGGCTCAGCCTGGGTTCGTTCCTGTTCCGATAAAGTCAGTTTCGTGTCTGGGGAGGGTTTAGCCTCATGTAATTCGGAGACCCTATCCCTCAATTCATCGATGGGAGGTTTCCTTCCATGGAATGGCCGGTTAAGCAAACGCTGCAGGAAATCACTCCTGCCCGGTCCACCCTGAAGGAAACTTCGTACGATCCCGAACATCAGTAGATTTGTGAGAATGACCAAAACGAAAATGAAAAAGAATGCGATGATTGCTCGTTCGTTCATCTTTGATTATTCAGTAAATTTGGCAATTCGGACCAATCCGAAAGCCAGGCATCTGCATCCGGACCAGGTGCCTGGACACCGTAAAGTACC
>MGNL01000119.1:659-10742 GCA_001796785.1 Chloroflexi bacterium RBG_16_51_16
TTCATCGCAAGAGTAAATGATTCTGGCATCGGTTTGCAAAAAGGCGCCATCATGTTTACATCGACGATACCCTCGAAATACGATTCGAGTTGTAAGACGGCCAAAACCCGTTTTGCATGTGCCTGGTCTGCATTGGTAAAGATGTAATTACGGGTGCCCATCGATTCGAAAATTGATCTTTGGAGGGGATCAGGACGAATATAGTCGTTCAAGGGCAGCGAATGCACATAAGCCAGGAAGTCGGCTACATCGACCTGATGATGTGCTTCAAGCCCACGCAAGGTAGTCCCGTATTGATTGAAATACTTTTCTCGAAGGCTTGGTATCTCTTGTTGGGGGATTCCTACCCGTTCACTCATATAGGCATTCATACGGGTTTTAATTGCCTGCCACAGTCCGGAGGAGGAAGGGTAAAGCGTATCATCTAAATCAAAAAAAATGGTCGTAAATTGCACCGCATGATTATACCCGGATGAAATCATCCGATGATTTATGCACAGGATGAATAAATAATGCCTACGATATAATGAAAACATGACCATCCGGGTGCTATCTCCTGATGTGGCATCCCAGATCTCGGCAGGTGAGGTGATCGAACGGCCGGCCTCTGTTGTCAAGGAATTGGTGGAGAATGCACTGGATGCGGGCGCGCGTTCCATCTCCATTACGATCCAGGACGCAGGTAAACGGCTGATCGAAGTAGCCGACGATGGATCCGGAATTCCCGCGGAGGAATTGGAACTCTCCGTTACGCGCCATGCCACCTCAAAACTTGTCGAGGCGCATGAATTGTTTCAGATCACTTCGCTGGGATTCCGAGGTGAAGCCCTCGCCTCCATTGCATCCGTCTCGCGCCTAAGCCTTACCTCGCGGGTGGAGCAAGGCAAAACAGCTGCACGGCTAAAGGTGGATGGCGGCAAAACGGGCAAAGTTGAAAGTACGGGTGCACCGAGAGGCACCGTTGTTAACGTGCAGGACCTCTTCTATAATGTACCCGCCCGTTTGAAATTTCTGAAATCAGACTCTACCGAACGCCGTGTGATCGATTCACTGGTCACGCGCTACGCGCTTGCCTATCCCAACGTTCGCATTAAGTTTTCAGTGGACAGCACCGTAACCCTGCAAACCACCGGGGATGGGGATCGACGCTCCATTTTGTCCGCCCTGTATGGAGCGGAGAGCGCCACGCAAATGCTGGATGTTCTTGCTGAAGAAACGTCGATGAAATTGTATGGTTTCATCAGTCCACTATCGCTCACACGCTCAAACCGGAGGGATATTGCCTTTTTTGTGAACGGTCGCTGGATACAGGATATACCCCTGAGTACAGCTTTGGTACAGGCATATCACACCTTATTAATGGTTGGACGATATCCTCTCGCCAGCCTTTTCCTGGAAATCGCACCTGAACAAGTCGATGTTAACGTACACCCCGCGAAAGCTGAAATCCGTTTTCGTGAGCCGGATAAAGTGTTCAGTTTTGTCCAGCGAGCGGCGCGCCGGGCGCTGCTAGCCTATTCGCCTGTACCGCAGGTCTCACAACCAAATTGGGGACAGACCTGGAGTCAAACCGACCCAGGTTGGATCCTGGCACACCCTGAGGATCATCCGTTGGATCGAGCTCCACAAGTTCCCAACTCTTATCCAGCAGCAAGTCCTTCCGGGGTTCAAGTTACAGGATCGAACCTGGCACAAAGCGAATTCGCGCAAATACCGTTGCTCAGGCTTATTGGCCAGGTCGGAGCAACCTATCTTGTCGCGGAAGGCCCGGATGGTCTTTATCTGATCGATCAGCACGCGGCGCATGAGCGAATCCTATTCGAAAAAATTATCGATCAACATGCATCAAGTAAGGTTGCTTCCCAGGTGCTCCTCGCCCCAGTGGTCCTGGATCTCTCCGGATCACAAGCCAGCCTGCTGCAAGAAAATTTGGAGGTGCTTGGTCAACTTGGATTTGTAATCGAGGAGTTCGGACCCGCCTCGTTTCAAATAAGAGCCGTACCAGTCATCTTCAACAGCAGTAATGCCTCTGCAGCTATTCGGGCGGTCGTTGAGGATTTCGAAGAGGATGAAACTCCTCTTAAATCGGAAATTGAACTTCGACTGGCAGGTCGTGTTTGCAAAGGGATGGCAGTAAAAGCCGGCCAGGTGCTTTCCATTGAAGAACAGAAAAATCTTCTGAGCAACCTCGAGGCATGCAGATCACCCCGGACCTGTCCACACGGGCGGCCAACGATGATCCATTTATCAGTAGATCTACTTGAAAAACAATTTGGACGGAGAGGGCCGCGGTAAATTAATTAATGTGGAATGGGTTGTGTCCTGCTCGCCCTCGGCAGGTATACGGTTAACACGGTACCAACACCCACCTTGCTGCTTACCTCAATCCTGCCGCCATGCCCGTTGACTATCTGTCGGCAGATGGATAGGCCAAGTCCTGTACCCTGGACTTTATCTTCATGCTCGTGAACTCGGTAGAATTTTTGAAACAAATGGGGTAATGCTTCTTCCGGGATGCCGATTCCTGTATCCTGGAAAGATATGATCATGTCGCTTTCCGTGGCTGCCACCCGCATGGTGATGCTTCCGTTTGTGCGATTATATTTTATGGCGTTGCTGATCAGGTTTAGGAAAACCTGTTTAATCTTATCCCGGTCAGCATCCAGCAAGGGTAATCCATCGGAACCCTCCGCACGCAGCTGGATGTCGGCTTCGGCGGCTTTGGAATTCATGACATCCTTGCATTCGTACAATAGATCCATGACATTGAATTGGGTTTTGTGATATTGGACCCTGCCGGATTCCAACCTGGCGAGATCCAGGAATGAGGAGGCCATAGAGTTCAGGCGCAGGGTTTCATTATGGATATTCTTGACGATCTGGTCGTGCTGTTCGCGGGACATTTCTGGGCGATGGAGTAGGTAGGTCGCCGTGCTGAGGGAAGCCAGGGGTGTCCGCAATTCATGCACGAACTCGGAGATCAGGTCAGATTGTTGGAATAGTCGGGCATTCTCGATCGCCACTGCCGCCTGGGCGCCAAGCACGGATAACATGGACTCGTCGGAATCGCTGAACTTGCCCTTCTGCTTATTGAGGGCTTCAAGCACCCCCACCACCTTATTCTTTGTTATTAACGGAACACCTAGAAGCGATTGGGTCGTAAACCCGGTGTAGTGTTCCACTTCATTGAAAAACCGGGCGTCATCATGAACGTTAGCGATGCGGACCGGTTTGCGTTGTTTAACGATCCAACCGGCGATGCTGCCGTCCAGGGGGACGACGATCCCGCGCCGGGTTGGTTCATCGATATTCGTCGACACCTGGAAATAAAGTTGTTTGGCTGAATCATCGTAGAGCAGGATCGAGGCGGCTACTGAGGCGCTCATCTCAGCCGCCGCGTGGACGATGCGGGACAGCAGGATATCCAGGTCAAGCGTGGATGCCAGATCACGAGCGATTTCTATCAATCGGCGGTAGCCGTCGAGGCGTTCGGTTTTGATCTCAGCCATGAAGCAGTTGCTCGACCATAAGCGGAAGCACCTCCGCTACATCATCAAGGATCGCCACATCCGCTCGGATATTCAAGTAGGTTGGTGTGTTGTTAACGATGATCAGGTGGGCGCCTCGGTCTATGGCGACCATGGGCAGACCCGCCACTGGCAAAACTTCCAGCGACGATCCAGCCACGAGGATTAGATCGCACTGGCGTACCGCCTTTTGGGCTGCGCTCCAGGCACCTTCGGGCAGCTGTTCACCGAAAAGGATAACGTCAGGCTTTAATATGCAGCCGCATTTTGGACAGGCTGGTAATAATCCATCTTTTACAAATGGAAGGATGTAACCTTCCGATTCAACTTGGTTGTAGCAACTGCTGCACGTCAGGCTGCGCATTGAACCGTGCAACTCAATCACGTGCTGTGAACCCGCCTTTTGATGCAGCATATCGATATTCTGTGTGATCACAGTATGGACGAGGTCTTTTTTTTCGAGTTCAGCAAGGGCGAGGTGAGCTGGATTCGGCTGGGCGGTATAGATTTGTCCTGCCAGAGGCCGGAACCAGGAATAAAAACGTTCAGGCGCCACACGAAAGGTGCTTAGGGAGGCGACTTCCAGAGGTTCGTCGCGTGACCATAAACCTGAGCCTTCGGAACGGAAATCAGGGATACCGGATGGCGTGGATATTCCGGCGCCAGTCAATATAATCGTCCGGCGGGATTGCTTGAACAAGTCTGCAGAGAACTGGATGGCGCTGGAGGTCCTGTTGGCTAAAGTAATCATCAAGCCTTTATGTGCTCGAGGATCGAATCTGCAATTTTCAACAGCTGCTGAGACGTCACATTGGTTGGTTGGCAGAGCACAGCTGGAGTATGCAAACGTGTGGCCTGATTGAACAATTCCGGCGCAGGTGTCAGGGTGCTTGTGATGGAATGACCCAGCTGTTCCTGAACCTGCATCCAAGGCATTTGAGCTTCGCTGCGAACTCGATTGTTCAGAACCGCATTGATGCTTTTTCGATCCAGACCAAGTTGCGCGATTTCATCGATCAGCTTGCGGGTCTGATGAATGCTACCTGGCGATCCTTCCAACACAACGATCCGCTCATTGCACATCGGTAACAGCTTCTGGACGAAGGTTGGAAGTCCGATACCCAGGTCTAACACGATAAATTGTGCGAGAGTAGCCAGGCGATTTAGAAGCACTTCATAGTTAGCTGCCTTCGTGATCAAGGTAACATCCCGAGGATTCTCAGAAGCCAGCAGGAGTTTTAAGCCGCTGGTGTGAGAGGTTAAACTTACCTGGACCTGCTCCCTCGTGATCTCAACCGGGTTTCCTTCCAGGAGTTCATTCAACCCTTTTTGGTAGGTTAAACCAAGTTCCAGAGCGAGCATCCCTTGTCCCGGTGTCAATTCAACCAGGATAGTCTCTGCCTGTGATCGGGAAATTAACCCTGCCGCGATATTGGCTGCCAACATGGAAACACCCAAGCCGCCACGCGCGGAAAGAATGCCGATGATATATCCATTTTGCTCCCGGGATTTTGTCAGCGGCAGGGCTTCCTTTGATCCGGACCGCGCCAGGAGAGCCTTGACATGGGCTTGTAACTCAGTTGGATGAGTGGGCTTGGTCAAATAATCATCGGCGCCAACTTCGAAACCGGTTACCTTATCATCCAATTGGGTCTTCGCGGTGAACATCAAAATAGGCGTATTGCTGGTGGCGGGATTCTTTCTCAATCGCCGGGCGACCTCATAACCGTCCAGATCCGGCATCATTACATCCAGCAGAATAAGATCCGGCCGTTCCTCAAATGCCTTGCCTAATCCCAGTTCACCATTTGCAGCTACGCTGATTTCGTAACCCTGCCTCTGAAGCATCAATCCGACCAATCGAAGAGTATCCAGATCGTCGTCAATGATGAGTATTTTTTCTGCCAATTTTGCCTCTTCGTCCGATTTAAATAGTCTAGCACAAAGGTGAGGACAGCACAAGTTGTGTATTTTTTAACAATAAAACCATGAAACTGAATCTAAACTAACCAGCTGGGGTGTCTTTGACCATGCGGATCGTGTGATTCAATTTTCAGGATACTTCCTGATCCACCTTAGAAACTTTAATTTGCATTTGGCCGCCATTGATTGGTTTGGATCGGAAAATAATTTCTTCTAAAAGATGTTTCAAGATCGAATTCAGTTGTCGAGCATTGCGGATAGAAATCCGCGGCGTTGAAACTGCTCTACTGATGATCTAAATAATCTAACATAAATCCAATATGGTGATGCTATAATTCTGTACACTGGGAAAAGCTCCCGGAAAATTGGGGATGACAGGCTTCGACGGGAGAGGCTGATCCCGGAATGCGAGCTGAGAGGCGCCGAACTCATTAACTCAGCGCAAAATTCAAGTGCCAACCGCACTTCCTACGCTGCCATGCCACTCGCTGCATAAGCGGTGATTTGACAGTACGGTCTCTGAAAAAGGGACCGCGTCCACCGGCCCCGATCTCCGCCAGGGACCGGCCTGGGCGTGACAAACGCGGAGTGCCGCGCACGACGCCGCTGCCTGCGCGAAAGACAAAGCGGCTGGCTGCAGGAAATTCCGGCCGGACGAGGCTCCTGCAGCGACAAATTCGACCGGCTACGCTCGTAGATTTCCGAGGGTCGATTCTTTCGGACGCGGGTTCGATTCCCGCCATCTCCACCTTTCATGCTGGTTGGCAGAAGTAGCTGCCAGCCAGCCTTTATTATCGTTGGGATGAATAATATGTGCTATACTGCGCAACGAAATTTGTTATTCATATCAATCCAGGAGGAGAAATGCTTATAAAATCAGCCCGATCTTTTATTATTCTTTTTGTAATTCTTGCACTGACTAGCCTGGCTTGTGGTATCGACTTTGGGGACGAGACACCCGCGCCTCCAATTGAATCCGTTGAGCCTGTTCAGCAGCCGGAGGAACCACCTACACAGGAACTAGAGGCGTCTCCGGAACCACAGGAACCCGCTAACCAGCCATTTTTCAAGGAAGAATTTGAAGGCGACCCAACGGATTGGACCTATTTCGTGACAAAGAACAAAGCCAACGCTGATGATAGCAACGTCGCCCCATTTAGTGATAATGGTTACTTCGTGTTTGACATCGGCAAGAACCTGAATGTCTATGCTACATACGATCCTTATTCATATGAGGATGTCCGCATCGATGTGAGTGTGGACAACCGCGGCCATAACAACAATAACATCAATCTGGTATGCCGCTACTCGGACGCCGGCTGGTATGAAGTGGCGATCGCCAATAATGGGTTGTATTGGATATGGGTGTATGATACAAACATTGAGAATTATTCATTATTGGTCAATGGTGGTTCCAACAAGATCAGGCAGGGTAAGGATGTCAATCAATATACAATGACCTGCAATGATAATAATATCTCCCTGTCGATCAATGGGACTGAGACAAAAACCTTTACAGATACAAAATATGGGTTGGGAGAGGGTTTAATAGGAGTCGGTCTCTCGTCCTTTGATTTTGTTCCGATTGAAGTAGGTTTTGATTGGATCGAGATCAGCGAGCCGTAAATATATCCACGTAGTTTTCTAAAGAATTAAGAACAATGCATGGGCTGCTTTCCTGAAGCCGCCCATGCATTCGTTTAATTTCCCGTTACAATTTATCCATGATGAAACTGGATCGATCGGTTGCCATGGCCATATTTCTGGTGGGTTGTGGTATCGCACCTGATACGAACGCCTCCCCAACCATACCAGAAGGTGATCACACCAAAGCGCCTCTTCCAATAAACACACCTCTAGCAACGCCGACACCTATTCCCAGTCCGGCACCGCCACCAAGATATTTCAGCGAGGTTTTTGATTCCACCCCTGTTTATTGGTCAGCTTTCGGAACTCTTGGAGAAAATATTGAGCCGGTGTTAATCGACCAAGGTGGGCTTCAGGTTCGGCTGGATAATCCATATTCCTGGAGATATCAGTTGTTCGATCCTTATGATTATGAAGATGTCCGCGTGGATGCCTATTTCGAGCCCCAGGGTACTGAGCCCAGCTCAACAGGCGTCGTTTGTCGATTTTCCAAAGAGATGGGATGGTATGAATTTACAATATCCCGTCAGGGCACATACAGTGTCCTGCTGGGGAAATGGTTGAATGAGGCTTTGGCGCAATACACGCCCATCGTTTACGATGAATCCGAATACATAAAACCTGAGGCGCAAGGTTATGAGATTGGACTTGGCTGCCTGGCGGATGAATTGTGGCTATACATCAACAGTAAATTGATTCGGAAAGTAAATGTAGCGCGCCATGGCTTGACTGAGGGGAAAATCGGGCTGACGGTAGCCTCCTTTGAGAACGCGCCGGTCATCTCGACATTTGATTGGTTCAAAGCAAGCACCCCGTGAGGTTTAAGCCAGGGTTTAAGGGAACTCCTTAGTGTAAGGGGGAGATGTAGATAAAATTTCTATGTCCTGTTAATGAAATTCTTGTATCCTTCGGTTATCCTAAACTATATAAATTACTGCCATGCAAGTAAGACGCATAATTCTAATTTGCAGAAATAATGGCAGGAGGAGTTTTATATGGGAAAAATCATAGGAATTGACCTGGGGACCACCAACTCGGTGGTTGCAGTTATGGAAGGCGGAACCCCAACCGTGATATCTACAGCAGAGGGTGGGCGCCTTTGTCCATCCGTCGTGGCGTTCAATAAGAATGGTGAACGCCTGGTCGGGCAAACCGCCAAACGCCAGGCTGTGGTTAATTCAGAAAATACACTGTATTCAATTAAGCGGCTCATTGGTCGTCGTTATGAAGAGACCGAAATCGAGCGGAAAATGCTTCCCTTCGAGATTATCAAGGGTCCCTCGGATGACGTGCGCGTCAAAGTACCGATAACCAACCGGGATTACAGCCCGCAGGAGATCAGTGCCATGGTGCTGGCTAAGCTGAAAGCCGATGCTGAGGCGTACCTCGGTCAGCAGGTCACGCAGGCCGTAATCACTGTGCCGGCATATTTCAATGACAGTCAACGGCAGGCGACCAAGGACGCGGGCAAGATCGCCGGACTTGAAGTCATGCGCATCATCAACGAACCGACAGCATCCGCACTAGCATACGGTCTCGATAAGAAAAAAGACGAAACAATCCTGGTTTTTGACCTGGGCGGTGGTACTTTCGATGTGTCGATCCTGCAGGTCGGTGAAGGTGTGACCGAGGTTAAGTCCACCAATGGCGATACCCATCTGGGCGGTGATGATTGGGATGAGATAATCGTCAGCTGGGCTGCCGGTGAGTTCAAGAAAGACCAGGGCATTGACCTGCGCAAGGACAGGCAGGCACTGCAGCGTTTGCGAGAGGCAGCTGAGAAAGCCAAGGTTGAACTGTCCACGGTTATGGAAACCGAGATTAACCTACCCTACGTTACGGCAGATGCCAGCGGCCCGAAGCACTTGCAGTTGAAGCTCAGCCGTGCAAAATTTGAGCAGATGACCGAAGACCTGTTGAATCGATGCCGCGGACCCTTCGAGGCAGCCCTCAAGGATGCCCGGATGGATGTCGGCAAGCTGAATGAGATCGTCCTGGTCGGCGGTGCAACACGCATGCCCATGGTCCAGGAACTCGTTCGAAAACTGACAAACGGCAAGGAACCCAACAAGGGTGTGAATCCGGACGAGGTGGTCGCGATAGGTGCGGCGATCCAGGCAGGCGTGCTCGGTGGTGAGGTGAAGGATATCTTGCTTCTCGATGTCACACCTCTGTCACTTGGCGTGGAGACTCTCGGCAGCGTAATGACGAAGATGATCGAACGCAATACAACGATCCCCGTCCGCAAAACCGAAATTTATTCCACCGCCGCAGATAGTCAAACCGCAGTGGATATCCACGTATTGCAGGGAGAGCGCCCGATGGCTGGCGATAATATGTCGCTTGGCCGGTTCCGCCTGGATGGTATTCCACCGGCGCCGCGCGGTATCCCGCAGGTCGAGGTTACCTTTGATATTGATGCCAACGGCATCCTGAATGTAACCGCGAAGGATAAAGCCACAAGCAAGGAACAAAGGGTGACCATTACTGCTTCGACCAATCTTAATAAGGGCGATATTGACAAGATGGTCCAGGAAGCACGTCAAAATGAAGCCCAGGACCGGAATCGGCGAGAACTCATCGACGCACGGAACACGGCTGACAATCTGGTCTACCAGACCGAGAAGGCGCTGCGAGACCTGGGCGATAAGGTGTCCGGATCAAATGCCCAGGATATCCAGAGCAAGATCAATGATCTGAAGCAGGCTGCGCAAGGTGAGGACGTCAACCGCATCAAGCAGGCCAGTGAACAGGTCGAACAAGCCTTCCACGCTCTAAGCCAGCAGCTTTATGCTCAGGGACAACCGCAAAATGGCGGCTCGGGACAGGCGGGTCCGTCGCAGCCTCCCCATGAGGAAGGTGAAGTGATCGAAGGTGAAGTGAAAGAGTAGTTGAAGGCTCATAAGAGCGTCGCATTTGAATGCGACGCTCTTTTTATTTAGGTTTTGGACATCATCATTGAAGGGGGATGGATCGAGGTTCTTTA
>MGNL01000120.1:0-10306 GCA_001796785.1 Chloroflexi bacterium RBG_16_51_16
CATCCACCGCTGGGGCTGGGTTTGATTGGCGAATTGATGGACACGGATCTTCCCGTGCGCGTACCGGTAATTAGCGAGCACCCGCATTCTGTTGGATTCCCTCCCAATCACCCTCCCATGACCAGTTTTCTTGGTGTACCGATCCGTGCGGTTGATCGCCAGCTTGGTCAGATCTACCTCACGGAAAAGTTGGATGCCCCTGAATTCACGGCGGATGATGAGAAGATCATCCAAATGCTGGCTACGTATGCCACAACCGCCATCCAGAACGCCAGGCTGGTGGAACAAATGAAAGAGCGGGATATCACGCTCACCCGCCGAAACGTCGATATGGCGTTGTTAAATGGAATAGCAACCACCCTCACGGGCAGCTTGGAAGTGGATGAGATCCTCAAAATAACCCTTGGTCAGGTCATGTCCTACATGAAAATGGAGGCGGGCGAAATATTTCTCCTCGAAGACGACGGCGAAACATTGCGGATGGTACTTCATCGCGGCCAGGCTGCAGAGGTTTTCTGGCTTCGCAATATATTCAAAGTGGGTGAGGGGTTCATTGGATTGGTAGCTGAATCTCGCAAATCGGCTGTCAGCCGAGACCTCCCTGCAGATGTGCGGATTATGCGTGATGGCGTAGTTAAAGCGGGTTTCCGCCAAATGGTTTGCACACCATTGGTTTCGGGTGAGAATATCATGGGGGTGATGAGCGTCCTCACCCGCAGCACGGAACCGATCGATGACCTCAACGTGGATCTGGTGGCAGCGGTAGGAACCTGGGCCGGTCTGGCAATTGAAAATGCGCGCTTGCATCAAAATGCCCGGCGCCTGGCTGTGCTCGAAGAAAGGGACCGGATTGGTATGGATTTGCATGACGGCATCATCCAGTCCATCTACGCCGTCGGATTATCTTTGGAAAGTGTTTATCATGATTTAGACACCGGTATTCCGAAAGAACGTATCCAACGCAGCATTGAATCGTTGAATCAAGCGATCAAGGATATCCGTGCTTATATTCTGGATTTACGTCCGCGGCAGCTGGGTACGGATGGTTTGGTCGGCGGGATTAAGCGCCTGATCGTGGAGTATCGTGCCAATACTTTTTCCGAGATCAGCCTTACGCTACCCGATACAGATCTGAGGGACCTGCCGCAGTTCCGGGCAGCAGCATTATTCCATATCTGCCAGGAATCACTGGCCAATACAGCAAAGCATTCTAAGGCAAAGAACGCCCACGTTTCCGTCTGGACAACCGAGGATCGTGTACTCTTGGAAATCCGAGACGATGGCAAGGGATTTGAACTTGAAAAAATGACTTCGACACTCGGGCATGGTCTATCCAACATGCAGTCTCGCGCCCGGTCTGCCGGCGGTGAGGTGGATATCAGCTCTACAATCGGGGGAGGTACAACCATTCTGGCCTGGGTACCACGCGATTCGCACAATTAAAACAATCGTTTGAATTTTCTTGGTTATCCCAACCTACTGATCGATATCAGGTGAGCCTGGTAATCGCAGAAATGGAGGGTAATCCTGGATAATCCTGTTACCGCATTTGATCCCTGTGCTTATTAAGATAAGGATTTTTTGAGTAAGCGGACATCAATATTTCTTCTGTAAGATCATGACTTCCATCATCCTGCTCAGTAGATGAACCGATACATTTGGACGAGACCCGATTAATTGATTTTGGAAAAAGTGGAATTGGCAGCCTTCCATTGCCTGGATGTACAGTGTTGTAAGCAGGATTCCATTTATAAAACTCCGTTATCCACTTATCTTCATGAATAAATTTGCTATTGACAATTTCCCTTCATAATCTTGGTTTTGAATCACTTGTATTAGGGACACAATCCATATATATCTCCGTTTCTTCATCCATCAGTTTATTAAGATGATACAAGGGGAAAGTCTGCTTATCTCTTATTAATGCCCATATGTGGTGGCATGACCCTGAATTTGTGCATCGCTGGCTGAAACGCACGTTCTAGCAATTGAAAAACTTCCCTACGAATAAACCAAAATTCTTTAACATCTCTCGACCTTAAAAAAAAGAAAAATTTTAGATTGGCGTAGGTCAGGCGGAGGCATTCTGACTGGCTTATCTGCTAGAATGAAATTGCGCTGAAATAAATAGATGTGGGTGGGTTCCACATTCCCAGCTTCACTTATAACGGTAGTTCAAATTCATTTGGATAGATTTCGTTCGATTTCAGGGTTTAGATGCACGTACTTTATAGATATTGCGAGGGAAGAGAATATGAATGCAGATCAGGCCTGGCAATCTGTACTGGGACAGCTTCAATTGGAAATGCCGAGGGCATCCTTCGACACATGGGTACGCGATACACGGCCTCTCTCCTACGAAAATGGCATACTGCAGGTCGGCGTTGGCAATGCGTATGCCCGGGACTGGCTTGATAGCCGCCTTTCCAGTACCATCAGCCGTCTCTTGATCGGCATTCTTAATTCAAACGTCTCGATAGAATTCATCGTTCAGCCATCCCCGGAACCAAAGAACGACTTCGGCGAGCAGGAAAGCATTCCGTCGTCTTTTGATACTGAATCGCTCCCCACTCCTAGCCGCAACATCAGTCTTAATCCTCGTTATACCTTTGAATCATTCGTGGTTGGATCCGGCAACCGGCTTGCTCATGCTGCCTGCCAGGCTGTTGCAGAAAAACCGGCTCGTGCATACAATCCTCTGTTCGTCTATGGTGGGGTCGGACTGGGAAAGACGCATTTGTTGCATGCGATTGGGAATGCCTGCCACCTCCGGGGTCTTAATGTTCTTTATGTTTCCTCGGAAGAATTTACCAATGACATGATCAATGCCATCCGGACGCATACCACCCAGGCCTTTCGGGAGGTCTACCGATCTGCGGATATGCTCTTGGTAGACGATATTCAGTTCATCGCTGGAAAGGAATCCACTCAGGAGGAATTCTTTCACACTTTTAACACCCTGCATGGTCAGGATAAGCAGATCATTGTATCCTCCGACCGGCCCCCAAAGTCCCTCGTCACCCTGGAGGAGAGGCTGCGCTCGCGTTTTGAATGGGGTCTTAGTGCAGATATTCAGGCTCCAGATTTGGAAACACGGGTCGCCATTCTGCGTTCCAAAGCCGAACGAGCAGGCAGGCAAATATCTGACGATATTCTTGAAACGGTCGCCCGCAGGGTGCAGTCGAACATTCGCGAACTTGAAGGAGCCTTGAACCGCATTCTCGCCTTTGCGGAGCTGAGTGGTTCCGCCCTGACACCCAACCTGGTTGAAATGGCCCTGGTCGATCTTCTGCCCCAAAACTTGATTTTCCCTCCTGAGAAGGTCATGGAAGTGGTTGCTCATCAATGGCACACGACCGTGGAAGCCCTGGTCGGCCGGGACCGCTCTCAGAAAGTGGTCGAACCCAGGCAGGTTGTCATGTACTTGTTGCGCAAGATATCTAACACTTCCTATCCTCAAATTGGTGCTGCCATGGGCGGTCGTGATCACACCACAGTCATGTATTCGATCGAAAAAATTTCGAGGGATATCGAGTCGAAACCGGATCTTTATAACCGGATCAGGCTTGCGGAGCAGCAATTATTTGGGCAGCCTGCTCCTGTCTGATGGGTTCTATCAAGAATTTATCCGGTTTCTTCTCTTAAAACCGAGTGGGAACCCTAGCCTCACCTGAGGGCATGGTATAATGTTTATGTGGCGCTTCGGCGCCACATATTCTGCCTGGGACGGGCAATAAGCGTCCCTGAGTGGGTGATCATTCCCACTAAACCTTATCCGAGCTACGCCCAACATCCTTCGGGCGTGCGTCGAATGGTGTACAGGAGCCATAATGTCTGCCATCTCAATGAAAGCCCTGCTGGAGAGCGGAGTGCATTTTGGTCATCGGACCAACAAATGGGATCCGCGTATGAAGCCGTATATTTTCACGGAACGCAACGGTATTCATATTATCGATCTTCAACAGACCGTTAAATACCTCAACCAGGCCTTCACAGTCATTCGTGATCTCGTCGCTGGAGGGGGCATCCTCCTATTTGTCGGCACAAAACGCCAGGCCCAGGAGACCATTGCCGAGGAAGCCAACCGCTGCGGGATGCCTTACGTCACCGAACGTTGGATGGGCGGCATGCTCACCAATTGGGCAACCATCTATAAGCGCATCCAGGAGTTGGAGCGGTTGGAGAAATTGCGTGACAACAAGGAGCTCGAGCACCTGACCAAGAAGGAAGGCTTGTTAATTGAACGCGAGATTCTTCGGTTGCAGACTAGACTGTCAGGTGCGCGTACATTGAAACGCAGGCCGGATATGCTTTTCGTTGTCGATGTTTGCCGTGAAGAAGCGGCCGTACACGAAGCCAATATTCTCCAAATTCCGATCGTAGCACTCGTGGATACCAATTGCAATCCTCAAGAAATTGATTACGTTATTCCATCGAATGATGATGCCATCCGGGCTATCAAATTGCTCGTTGCCAAAGTGTCGGACGCTGTATTGGAAGGAAAGACCATGCGCAAGGAGGAGGATCTCGACCAGCAGCCATCCACGGAAGCAGAACCCGCTTATACTCCCAAGCCAACTCGCGCGGTAGCTGCCGGGGTTGAACCGGATGAGGAAATGGTCGAGGAAGTCCTGCTGGGCGAAGCTACACTTGCCAAGCTGAATGTTTCACGGAAGGTCGTGACTGAACCTGAACCGGTTGTTCAAGAAGCACCCAAGGAGATCCTGGCCGAGGATGAAAATAAAGTCGACGAAAAAGCGGTAACCAAAGCTAAAGCCCAGGGCCGGAAAGTTAAGGAGGAAATCACCCAGGCTACAGTTGAACCTTCGGGCGAACCTGAATCGAAACCGACGAATGACGAACCGGGTCCCGGATAGCACTGAGGCAACATGGAAATAACAACCGAAATGATCAAAGAACTGCGAGCTGCAACCAGGGCTCCCATGTTGGATTGCCGGAAAGCGCTTGAAGCTTCGAACGGTGATTTCCAAAAAGCCGTGGATTGGCTTCGTGAGAAGGGAATGGCTACAGCCGCCAAGCGAGCCGATCGACAAACCTATAACGGCCTTGTGGAGCTTTACTCCCATGGTGGCGGTCGGGTTGGTGTGATGGTGGAGGTGAATTGTGAGACCGATTTCGTAGCCCGTTCTGACCCGTTCCGCATTCTGGCCCACGAATTAGCCTTGCAGATCGCAGCCAGTTCTCCCAGGTATATAAAGGCAGACGATATCCCTGCCAGTGAGCTGGACCATGAAGCTGAGATCGCCCGGGCACGTGCAAAAGAAGAAGGCAAACCTGAGAATGTACTGGATAAAATTATCGCGGGTCGGTTGGATAAATATCGGGAAGAAGTCTGCCTTTTAAGCCAGTTATATATCCGTGATGAAACCATTAATGTCGAGAAACTTATCCTCCAAAACGTGGCTGCAATCGGGGAGAGTATAGTCGTCCGCCGTTTCCAGCGTTGGGAGCTTGGTGAAAATATTTCAAATTGAACATGATGTTCAACCGAACATCACCCTGACTTCGATAGAAGGATGCGAGTGGCCAACCATGCCACCCGCATCCTTTTTCGATGCGGAGTCGTTCTCGATTTGGGTCGGGAGTTAATCGTGAAGGAGCTGAGCCATGAGTGGACTTAAATACCATCGCATCCTGCTTAAATTAAGTGGTGAAGCCCTAGGCGGCAATTCTGGTTTTGGGATTGACGTATCCGAAGCCGAAGCCATTGCCAGCCGGATCAAAGGTGTGCATCAGACCGGAGTACAGGTCGCGGTCGTGATCGGTGCCGGCAATATCTGGCGGGGTAAGCAGGGGTTGGATCGCGGTATGGACCGGGCTACTGCTGATTCCATGGGAATGTTGGGCACTGTGATGAATTCCCTCGTCCTCATGGATGCGCTTGAAAGGCAGGATGTTCTTACCCGCGTCCAATCCGCGATCGAAATGCGCGCCCTGGCAGAACCTTATATCCGCCGCAGGGCAATCCGCCACCTGGAAAAAGGTCGGGTGGTCATTTTCAGCGCAGGAACCGGAAACCCATTCTTCTCGACGGATACCGCGGCAGCTTTGCGCGGGACGGAATTGGATTGTGATGTCCTCATCAAAGCCACGAAAGTGGACGGCGTTTATGACGCTGACCCTGCCAAGAATTCACAGGCTCGTAAATTTGAAGACCTGACTTACGATGAAATCATTAGCCGCAGGCTTGAAGTGATGGATGCAACCGCGGTCACCTTATGTCGGGATAATAATTTACCGATCCTTGTTTTGAACCTTTGGGATGAAGATGCGCTGATGCGCGCTCTCCGGGGTGAACGGACCGGAACATTGATCCATAGCTGAGCCTTGGTGTTCAGCCTCGCTGCTTGTTTTCACTATCAAATTCATCTCATTTCCCATCACAAGTGGTGTGGAAGTAGCATGATTCGGAATTATGGTGTATCCTTAAACTGGCAAACGATCCGGTGAATCTTGTTTGATTCCAGTATCAGTGGACTGTTCAGGAGGAGATGGTGATCAAAGACATCTTGAAGGATGCCGAATCACGGATGCATGGATCCATCCAGGTGCTCACGGACGATTTGGCTGCCATTAGGACCGGACGGGCAAGTCCTGCCCTGGTAGAAAAACTGCCGGTTGAATATTATGGCTCTCCCACCCCGCTCATGCAGTTAGCAAGTATCAGTGTCCCGGAACCGCGTTCGCTGATGATTAAGCCTTTCGATCCGTCCACCGTGAAGGATATCGAGAAGGCGATCCAGTCATCTGATCTTGGGCTTAACCCTAATAATGACGGCAAGGCTATCCACCTCAACCTGCCTCCTTTAAACGAGGAACGGCGCCGGGAGCTCGTTAAGCATGTCCATCACAGATTGGAGGAAGCTCGCGTGGCTGTGAGGAACATCCGGCGTGACTCACACAACGATATGCGTGACTTTGAAAAAGAAAAGCTGATCTCCGAGGACGATTTGAATCGCGGTGAAGAGGATCTCCAGAAATTGACGGATAAATTTATAGAAGACATCAATCAGCTCGGTCAGAACAAGGAAAAAGAGATCCTGGAGGTTTGATCATGTTTCTACACAAGCCTGATGGCCATTCTGCTTTATAAGCAATGCCTGAGTCCACACTAAACATCCCGTTGGACAAGCTGCCTCGTCACATCGCCATCATCATGGATGGCAATGGACGTTGGGCTCTGCAGCGTGGATTGCCGCGCCTGGCGGGGCACAAAGCCGGCACTGAAAACCTGCGCCGGATCATCCGCGCCTCGGTTGAGTTTGGGATTCAATATCTTACGATCTACGCTTTCTCAACGGAAAATTGGGGCAGGCCACCGGAGGAGGTGCAGGGTTTGATGGGGATTGTCCAGGATGTGATCGACCGTGAGCTTGAGGAACTGAACCGGGAGGGTGTGCAGCTGCGCCACATCGGTCGCCTAGAACGACTGGAGCCGCGCTTGCGCGGCAAGGTCTTGAAGGCAATTGAGCGCACAAAGAATAACGATCGGCTGATATTGATTGTTGCTTTTAGTTATGGCGGTCGGGACGAGATCGTCTGGGCGATCCAGCGGATGATGAAAGATGGCATTCTCCCGGAAAACGTGGATGATGAAATGGTCAGCCGCTACCTGTATACCGCTGGTGTTCCTGATCCCGATCTTGTAATTCGCACTTCCGGCGAGCTCCGCATCAGTAATTTCCTGATCTGGCAGGCTGCCTATTCGGAATGGTACTTTACCCCCACCTATTGGCCGGACTTCAACAAGGATGAATATCGCCTGGCCCTGGAAGCGTTCGCCCATCGGGAGCGGCGATATGGAAAGGTTTCCTCCAGCGAGCTTCAGGAATCGAATGCGTAGGAGGGTCATCACCTCCCTGGCGCTGGTTTTGATCGGCATGCCTGCCATCATCCTCGGGGGGATTTTCTATTTCATCTTGATCTCGATTTTCATCATAGGTGCTGCCTGGGAGTATGTCCATATGTTTCACGCGGTTAATTCCCTACCAGGAATGGTTCTGACCGTGGGAGGCGTAGGGCTTATCCTCGCAGCGCGGATGTTCTTCCCGAATCACTCGGGAACTGTTTTAAGCATACTCGTCCTCCTGTCACTAGCCTGGCATTTACTCAGCTATGAGCGTGGCCGGGAGCAAGCCGCGCTTGATTTTGGTGCAACAGCAGGCGGACTAGTTTACATCGGCTGGGTGGGGGCTTACCTGCTTGATATTCGTACACTCCCGTTCGGCGGTTGGTGGTTCATGCTGGTCCTCCCAATCGTCTGGCTAATTGACTCAGGTGCTTACTCAATCGGTGCTGCTTACGGCAAACATAAAATGGCCAAGCGTCTCAGCCCGAAAAAAAGCTGGGAGGGTTATGCGGCCGGCATCTTTACAGGCGTACTTGCCGGTTCTTTTTTTGCATACGCCTATACAAATTTTGGCAATCTCGCGGGCCAGATCACCATCCTGAAGGGCGCGTTGTTGGGATTGCTGCTGGGCGTTCTCACGCCTTTGGGTGACCTTGGCGAAAGTCTTTTCAAACGCCAGTCTGGCTTTAAGGATTCAAGCCAGATCATACCTGGTCATGGTGGTTTCTTCGATCGGATTGATTCCTGGTTGTGGGGTGCATTCATCGGTTATTATTATCTGCGCTGGTTCATTCTATAAATAGCAGAGGCCCGATGGCTACCCTTGGAGGCATAACCCCAACCCGTAACCTGGCGCTTGAACTCGCGCGCGTCACCGAGGCAGCCGCCCTTTCAGCCGGGCGTTATATGGGTCGCGGCGCCAAGGAGCAAGCAGACCAGGCCGCGGTCAACGCCATGCGGCTGGTGCTCGGCACGCTTGATATGAACGGGATCATCGTTATCGGGGAGGGGGAAAAGGACAATGCTCCCATGCTTTTTAATGGCGAAGTCGTGGGTAACGGCACGGGCATGGCCGTCGACGTCGCGGTTGATCCCATCGACGGTACCCGCCCGCTCGCCTTCGGTAGATCCAGCTCTCTTGCGACAGTTGCTGTGGCGCCGCGCGGTACCATGTTTAACCCAGGTCCTTTCGTCTATATGAACAAGATTGCTGTAGGTCCCGAGGCCAGGGGAAGGATCAGCATTGAGAAATCTATTTCAGAAAACCTCGAGATCATCGCCTCTGCGAAGCACACCCAGGTGGAAGATCTGACGACCATCATCCTCGACCGGGATCGTCACAAGGACATGATCGCTGAAATCCGTAAAGCGGGGGCAAGGATACGTGTCATCCCTGACGGCGATGTAGCCGCGGCTTTGATGACCGCCTGGCCTGATTCCGGTGTGGATGTTCTGTTTGGAATCGGAGGCACACCCGAGGGTGTGCTGGCTGCCTGCGCGCTGCGAGCCATGGGAGGTGAGATCCAGGGCAAACTCTATGCCCGGGATGAAAAGGAGCTCCGCCGCGGGCTCGAGGCTGGCTACAACTTCGAAAAAGTATTGACCATGGACGACCTGGTTTCTTCTGAGGATGTCTTCTTCGCAGCCACAGGCATAACCGACGGCGAATTGCTCAAAGGAGTTCGGTATTTTGGGAATGGCGCCCGGACAGACTCATTGGTGGTGCGTGGTCTCACTGGAACCGTACGGCAGATAATCGCCACTCATCGCATCGATAAGCTGCACCAGCTCAGCTCGATCAAATACTAGATTAATTCCGGCATCTGCCTTTCGAGATCAGGTAGTGTCCGGGGATTCATTTTTAAAAACATCGACAGCAAATATTAATCTAGAAATCCATATCATTATTCGACGATTTCTGATTTTTTTTCCATAAGTTTGATCAATTATATTTAAATGAAACGTTTAGTCATCCATATCAACCCTCATGAGGAGCTATGAATATTTTTCGACATGGAATCGCAAGTGGCGATCCTTTGCAGGATCGCGTCATCCTATGGACCCGCATTACCGCAGCAGATCATGCTGACATCGAAGTGAAATGGGAGGTCGCTGAGGAAGACCGATTTCATGACCTCATCTGCGAGGGTACTTCCATGGCGGTTGCGGAGAATGACTATTGCGTTCATGTCGATCCGGATGGCTTACAGCCCGGCTGCCGATATTACTATCGATTCCACGCACTCGGTGAGACCTCCCCCACAGGTCGCACCCAAACCCTGCCCCCTCAGGATACCAATCATGTGAGGTTCGTTCAAACCTCTTGCGCCAAATTCAACGCAGGCTACTTTAATGCCTATGCCCGGATGGCGGACCACGATGACATTGATTTTGTCCTCCATTTGGGAGATTACATCTACGAAGCTTCAAACACCC
>MGNL01000120.1:10319-10549 GCA_001796785.1 Chloroflexi bacterium RBG_16_51_16
GACTCCCGGAGCAGACATCGGTCGCCCTTTTGAACCGTTATACGAATGCAAAACTCTTGCGGATTATCGCATGCGGTACAACCAATACCGCCGGGATCCGGATGTACAAAAGATGCACTCACTTCTACCCATCATTCCCATCGTGGATGATCATGAATTCGCGGATGGCGCCTGGCGTGGTGGCGCAGACGTCCATGATGAAGCCAAGGATGGCCCTTGGACAGCCCGAC
>MGNL01000121.1:0-945 GCA_001796785.1 Chloroflexi bacterium RBG_16_51_16
ATGCACCCTGAGGCTGATGCCGCTCCTGCAGTCTGACCTTGAGCGACTTAACGGCATGCAAGTGCTCAACGAAATTGAGATGCCGCTTACCCCGGTGTTGGCCGCCATGGAGATGAGGGGTGTGCTCCTGGACCGGCCTTTCTTCGAAGAAACCGCGCATCGTTTACAAAAACGCCTTGGTGAAATAGAAAAACAGGTCTTCGATTCGGTCGGAAAGCCATTCAACCTCAATTCGACCCAACAGCTTTCGGATGTCCTGTTCACTCGCCTCCGGCTTGAACCCCCGGACCGTGGTCGCAAAACCGCCAGCGGTCATTTCTCTACCTCTGCGGATATTCTCGAGTCGATGAAGGGTTCGCATCCGGTGGTCGACATGGTGTTGGAGCACCGTGAACTTTCCAAGTTGAAATCAACCTACGTGGACGCCCTGCCCGCCGCGCTGGATCCGGTCACCGGCCGGGTGCATACCTCATACAGCCAGACCGGGGCTGTAACCGGTCGCCTGTCATCCTCCAATCCAAATCTGCAGAACATTCCGATCCGCACGGAGGAAGGCAGGCGCATCCGGAATGGATTCATAGCCGAAGAAGGCAGCGTGCTGCTATCCGTGGATTACTCGCAGATCGAACTGCGGATTGTGGCGCACATGGCTCAGGATGAAACCATGCTGGCAGCCTTCCGCGCCGGGGAGGATATCCATGCCACGACCGCGGCAGCGGTGTACGGAGTGGATCCCGGCGCGGTGGATAAGGACATGCGCCGGCATGCCAAGGCGATCAACTTTGGGCTGATCTACGGCATGTCAGCCTTTGGATTGAAAAATGCCACCGACCTGACCCTGGCTGAGGCTGAAAACTTTGTGAAAGCCTATTTTGACAAGTTCCCGGGGATCAAAAAATATCTGGACGAGATCCGGGTGACAGCCGCCAAGGAGGGTTTTGTCGA
>MGNL01000121.1:972-3769 GCA_001796785.1 Chloroflexi bacterium RBG_16_51_16
TCCCAATCTGATGGGCGGTAAGAATTATGCCCTGCGCAACCGTGAGGAGCGGGAGGCGATCAATTCACCCATCCAGGGCACCGCTGCGGATATTATGAAACTCGCCATGCTGAAAATCTCGCCGGCGATCGAAGCGGCAAAACTGAAGGGGCAAATGCTGCTCCAGGTGCACGATGAGTTGGTCTTGGAATGCCCGCGCGAAGAACTGGACAAGACGGCGCACCTGGTCAAGGAAACTATGGCAGAAGCTTATCCATTGAGCATACCGCTTGCAACGGAAGCCAAGTGGGGCCGCAGTTGGGGGGAGATGACGGATATTAAGTGAATCGTTTTTATACGTGAGCGAATCGCCGTGGTCTTATAACCAATCGGATGACCCTTGTTCGTTCACCCCACTCTTTTTTTAAGCCAAACACCATCGATCCATAATTCCTTAGGCCCCTTGCTGATCCTGAATCCACTCGCAGGATCGAAGATCGGCATATACATGACCCCATGAGGGGTGAAGTCGATGCGAGGACGCACTTGCGAATAATAGCAGTAGATATTGTGAAAAGCCCACGGTTGGTCCTGCGGGTTTACATCCAGGTAATCTGAACTTTTGGGTATCCCGGCAATGCGGGCCTGGGTTCTGCCCTTCGGGTCCACACTGACGTTCATCACGCGTACAACGTTGCGTTCGCCAGCGCCTTTGCTGCCGATGGCAATCCGCGGCCACCGGAGTTGGGTGGCAAAATCCTCGTACTCTTCACCAACCGTCAGGTAAATGGATCCAGCCGGACCGACCAGCCAACGCCATTTGCCGACGTTTTGGTCAGGTATATTGTTAATCCTCTTAATTAGATCCAGTTCAGGCCCTTCCAGCAGGATCCAATTGGTCTGTCCGCCGTAACCGAACGCGTAAGAATACAGGGTGATCGCGCAAAAATTGGAGGGGATGCCCGGTGTTTTTTCTAATTCAAAATATGAAGCCAGTTCCCAGAGTTCGCCACCGGTCGGCCATTCCGGTAAATTCCGCCCCAGGGTTACGGTTCTCCCCATGAAATCGACTTCGAGGTTATCGATTCTCATTTTGGAAATAGAGTCACTTCATGCGTACCGGTCTCATCGGTGTAATTAACCACCGCGAAATTGATCTTGGGCTCAGGAGGTACCGGAGGATCCGGAGGATCTGGCGGCTCAGGTGCACCTTCGAATTGAACCCGGGAGATGGGGTTGCCGCGCCCATCCGGAAAGAGCGAGGCGATATACCTTCCATGATATCCGCTGCCATAAAGCTTGATCCATTCCTTCATTCCCGGCTCTTGCCGGATGATCTCCGAGTATTCAACAACCGTGCCAACCTCAAGTGTCCCCACCTCTTCCGCACTGACGGTCGGGCTGCGCCTGACCGTCGCGACCTTGTAAATCACCGTGGCTTTCATATGAAATTCCTTTTCAGGGTTGGAGCGATATCCTGGAAATCCATTCTAACCACAGTTGGTTGGGTTGTATGGCTATTTTTTGACCATTGTAGATACCCTATTGGTAGGGTGGTCGTTCGGGCGCGTTATAATCCAGTTTATGCCAGGGAATCAGGATATTTATCTCAAGGCGATGAACGAAGGCCATTCGGCGGCATGGGATCAGGATTGGAAGAAAGCCGCAGCAGCTTACCGCTCGGCATTGCAGGAGTTCCCGGATCAGCCCAAGGCCCTCAACAGCCTCGGATTGGCTCTCTATCAACTTGGTGAATTGGAAGAGGGTTTAAAGATCTATAGACAGGTATCCAACCTGTCACCGGATGATCCTCTACCTGTTGAAAAGATCGCCCAACTTAGCGAGCGCACCGGCGATTTGCAGACTGCTGTGGATGCCGCCCAAAAAGCTGCCGACCTGTTCCTGGCGCAGCGCGATACAGACAAGGCGATCGAAAATTGGGCGCGGATCACCAACCTCAATCCAGAGAATGCCCTTGCGCATTCCCGCCTGGCGCAGGTCCATGAACGGCTCGGACACCACCAGCAAGCGGTGACCGAATACCTGGCGTTAGCCAGTCTGCTCCAGCGCGGCGGCTATGCCGATAAGGCACAGGAAGTTCTCAGTAAGGCTGTCGAACTAATGCCGGAAAGCCAGGAGGCGCAGCAAGCCATGCACCTCTTCAAGACCGGTCAGATGCTGCCTAAACCTTTGCGAGGGAAGGGAGGCACCGGGCCGATCCGCATGGCCAAGGTCCAGGAGAGTACGGACCGAATTAAGAAGACGAGCGGGATGGATCCGGTCAATGAGGCACGCCATAAAGCCCTGACCTCCCTGGCTGAACTGCTGTTTGAATATTCAGACGACACCCCGGCTGCACAGGAACGCAAGGGGCTGGCCGCGATCGTCAAAGGCACCGGAGCGCTTTCCATGCAGCAAGCCGAGCAGACCATCGCAGTGCTTCACATCGGGCAGGCTATCGATGCCCAAACCCGCAATGACGAAAGCCAGGCAGCCGAGGATCTTGAGAAGGCGTTGGAAGCAGGCTTTAAGCATGCATCCTTATATTTCAACCTCGGATTGCTTCGGTTTAAAGGTGACCGGCTGGAGAGCGCGGCACGGTTTTTGCAAAACTCCATCAGGCATCGCGATTATGCGCTGGGCACCCGCCTGCTGCTTGCCCAGATCTATGAAAAGAAAAGCCAGGTCCATGAAGCTGGTCTGGAGTATCTTGAGGCACTCAAGCTCGCGGATGCCATGACGGTTCCGTCGGACCAATCGGATGAGGTCCGCCAACTATATGAGCCGCTGATTGAAGACCTGCAGAATAAGACCGATG
>MGNL01000121.1:3939-5263 GCA_001796785.1 Chloroflexi bacterium RBG_16_51_16
CGCCCGCCAGGGAATGATGCGCACCGCCATGGACGAGGCGTTCGATGCACTCCGCAGCGCTCCCACTTATCTGCCTTTGCACACCTTGATGGGAGACCTGCTCGTCAAGGAGGGGCGCTCCCAGGATGCCATTGCCAAGTTTAGTGTTGTAGCGCATGCGTACGGCATGCGCGGTGAAGTTGGCCAGGCCACGCGGCTGCTCAGGCGGGTCATCCAGCTCGCACCGATGGATATGGCTGCCCGCACACTGCTGATCGATCAGCTTACAGCCCGCGGTCAGGTCGATGAAGCCATCCAGGAATATCTTGACCTTGCGGACATCTACTATCATCTGGCTGAATTGGATATGGCGCGCAAGACCTATGCCACCGCGTTGCATGCAGTCCAGCAGGGAAACGCCAGCCGGGATTGGAACACCACCATCCTGCAGCGAATGGCCGATATTGATCTGCAGCGCCTTGACTGGCGTCAGGCATTGCGCGTTTTTGAGCAGATCCGCACACTCCGCCCGGACGATGAAATTGCCCGCAAGCAGTTGGTCGAATTAAATATGAGGCTGGGCCAGGAATCGCTGGCGCTTGGAGAACTGGAGAATTACCTGACCTACCTGGGATCCATACGCCAGTATGAAACGGCTGTTATTTTCATCGAGGATCTGATCCGTGAAAACGCCGAGGCAGCCGGAAAGAAGATCGGTACTACATTTCGAAAGGCGCTGGCAGAGCAGCTCCACCTCGCCGGCCGCACCGATGATGCGGTAACTCTCCTGGATGCGCTGGGTGAATCGCTGATGGCGGAAAATCGAAAGCCGGAAGCCCTGGAAATTATCAACCAGATCATTACCTTCAACCCGTCGAATGTCGAAGACTATCGCGTGTTATTAAAGCAGGTGCAGGAGAGTTAACCCAAGCGCGGCAGTCTAAAAATGGATTCGCCTGCGCTGTTCCGGGGTGGCTCATAAGGGACTAAATGCCTCAAACACAAAATCGATTCGTGATGATCTGGCTGTATATCTTCGCATTCCTCGTGACAGTCCTGGTTATCTTTGGCGGATTTGTGCGCCTGACACGCTCGGGTCTCTCCATTGTGGAATGGAATCCGATCAGCGGCACACTCCTGCCCATCGGAGCACAAGCCTGGGCACAGGAGTTTGCCAAATACCAGCAAACTCCGGAATATAAAATTATTAATTCACAGATGACCCTGGAAGAATACAGATACATATTTTATATCGAGTGGATCCACCGCTTCCTGGCACGCCTGGTGGGGATGTTCTATGCTGTGCCGGTTTTTTATTTTTTATATAAGAGGATCATCCCCCTCA
>MGNL01000122.1:0-222 GCA_001796785.1 Chloroflexi bacterium RBG_16_51_16
GTTGAAGGAACAGCCAGGAAGCCGGCAGGTTGGGAGTTTGGCATTGTGAACACCTTTAATTGAGTTTGCCAGCAAGCTACGACAAACGAGACCAGTGCGATCGAATTTGTGGATTCTACACCAACGCACCCCATTCTTTCCCGGGTGCCGCCATCCCTCCCAGATACCTCGAAAATTGAGGGAAAAAAGGACGAGGCTGGGATCGTTGGCTTTGGACGTACG
>MGNL01000122.1:348-29511 GCA_001796785.1 Chloroflexi bacterium RBG_16_51_16
TGTGCTCCTGGCTTTCATGCTGGCCGTGGCGATCAACCAACTGTTGTGGATCAGTTTCGCTCCGATCACAAGCGAGGCCGTGGAATTTTACGGTGTCTCCGACCTCAGTGTCGGCCTGCTGTCGATGATCTTCATGATAGTGTATATCCTGGTTTCCATCCCAGCATCATGGGTCATCGACACTTATGGGATCCGCACCGGGGTGGGAATCGGTGCAGCGCTTACCGGCATCTTTGGTCTCGTGCGCGGTTATACGGCGGCATCCTATACCTGGGTGTTGGTTGCACAGATCGGGATCGCGATCGGGCAGCCCTTCCTGCTGAATGCGATCACTACGGTAGCGGCGCGTTGGTTTCCCATCCGGGAGCGGGCGACTGCGTCAGGATTTGGCTCGTTGGCGATTTATCTGGGAATCCTGATAGGGTTGGTGTTGACTCCCTACCTAACCGCGCAGGGAGGTATCGAGACGATGTTGATCGGGTACGGGATCGCAGCCGCGGCCGCTGTGCTTGTTTTTTTTGTATTCGTGAGGGAACGACCACCGACACCTCCATGTGCGCCAGAGCAGGAAGTACGATCCCTCGTGCTGGATGGTTTTAAACAGATCTTCCGAAACCGCAGCTTCCAACTCCTGCTGGTCATATTTTTCATCGGACTGGGGATCTTCAACGCGGTTACCACGTGGATCGAGGATATCCTGCGGCCGCGAGGTTTCACAACCATTCAAGCTGGCATGATCGGCGGATTGATGATCCTGGGTGGGATCATCGGCGCACTGGTCATCCCGTCCTTGTCCGATCATTATCGGAAGAGGATTCCCTTCATACTATTGGCTGTTGCTGGAGCTGCCGTGGGTTTGGTGGGAATTACTTTCTTTGATTACTATGTCCTGTTGCTCGGTTCAGCGTTTGTCATGGGATTCTTTTTATTAAGCGCAGGGCCGATCGGTTTCCAATACGGTGCTGAGGTGACCCATCCCATCCCGGAAGGCACATCGAATGGGCTATTGCTAATGATGGGACAAATTTCAGGAATTCTTTTCATCATAGGCATGGATAGTTTTAAGTCGGCAGACACCGGTTCGATGACCGGATCACTGTCGGTATTGATAGGCTTGCTGGCAGCCACTTTATTTTTGGCTACAAAACTTGATGAACCGAAACCCATCCAGTGACCGCGCCAAAACATTGATCAGCCTGGGGATTTGTGGACTGGCGATCATTGGTGCGGCTATCCTCGGTGTAGATGACAATCCACCCGGCCTTGTACTAGCTTACGTTGCGGCTGCTTGTTTTGTATTTGCCTTCGTCCACTCATGGCGGTCTGCAAGAAAGTTCGGGCTGTTGACTTTGGCATCCCTGGTTGGTTTTTTGATCTTTGCCCTCATCCATAACATATTTGAAGGCTTTGTCTTCCCAATTGCTACAGGATTGGCGAAGTCTGTTGTTGAGGGAATATCCGTCGCAGCGTTCTTTCTCGCCGTATTGATCAGCCCTGCGGGGTTCGCCGTGGGATTGATGGGTATGGTTGTCATGTTAATAAGGAAAAAATTTCAAAGGCAAAGAACATAACCGCGAAAAAACCATCGATCACGATTTTAGCGCCGCATCGATCTCATCGAGATGTTCGTTGCGGTGGAGGGCACGGATCACCCAGCGTTTGTTATAGTTGTAGATCTCTTCGAGGAGCTTCGGGGGATAAGATTCTAATCTTTTGTCAACATGCTCAGCAGCTTCAAGGCTAATATTCGCGGCAGCGCGAGGTGGGATGGCAGCCCACAAAGGCAGGGAAAGGTCATTGACGAATGTATCGATCTCGGGGATGAATAATTTCCCATCTGCTTGCGTCTTGTCCAACACATATTCCACCCGCCGATCCCAAAACACAAAATGGGCAAGCGCGATGGCAACGGTCCAGTGTGGTCCGACGGGATGGAGCAAATCTGCGTCGGAAAGCCGGGCAACCAGGTCGCGAATCCGCTGGGTTGCCTGCCGGTTGAGGTTGATATAGGAATTGTCGAGGGGCATGGGAAGACTCCTTGGGGTAAAAAGAGGATGATAAGATAAAAGAATGATTAGATAATTAGATTTAAGATGTTGATTAGATTATTCTTGCTCATCATACTTCAAAGTGTACAACAACGCAGGCCTGAACAAATATTATCGCTCCCAGTATAGGTATCCGAGCATATGAGTAAAGAAAAAACAAAGTTTCCAATCATTCAATGGATCATAGTAATCAGCGTGGTAACTGGGTGCACGCCTTCCATCGGGACAGCTGAAACCTTACCAACGAAATCGGCTGTGACTGCGCGACCGCTTATTACTCATGCTGCTGTTGTACAAACTCCAACCCTAGGAGCGACGGCAGTCCGATCGACGACGACCCGCGAGAAGGACGGCATGAATATGATCCTAATCGAGGCGGGCGAGTTCAGTATAGGAAGCGAAATGGGTGAACCAGATGAACGCCCAGTTCACAAGGTTTCCCTGGATGCCTATTGGATCGACGAGACGGAGGTAACCAACGCCATGTATGCCGCCTGCGTAAAAGCCGGTGCCTGCCGCCTGCCAATGGAAATGGGTTCTTATACCCGAGATCATTACTATGACAGCCGGCAATTCAGCAATTATCCGGTCATACACCTAGACTGGACGATGGCTGAAACCTACTGCAAATGGGCTGAAGCGCGTCTGCCAAGCGAGGCCGAATGGGAGATGGCGGCGGGAGGAAGCCGGGGTTCGATCTATCCCTGGGGAAACGAATGGGATGTGGTCTCCATCAAACGCCTAAATTTTGCTGACCGCAACAATCCAGAAGCGGCACTTGAAATGAGCGCGGATGACGGCTTTGCGGATACTTCTCCGGTTGGCAGCTTCCCGGGGGGTCAGAGCGTCTTTGGGCTGTATGACATGGCCGGCAATGTCTGGGAATGGATCGCGGACTGGTATGACCCCGCCTACTATGCGACCTCTCCAGCTAATAATCCTACGGGTCCGAATGAGCCGCCACTGGATTTTCCCGAAAAGCGTGTGTTGCGGGGCGGGTCCTGGGTGGCCAGCCAGAATGTTTTCCGAGTTGCAAATCGAAACGGGCTTGAGCCATCCAAATCCAGCAGCAGTATCGGTTTCCGCTGTGCGCGCTGAGATTGGATGACTGTCTCGATGCCCGAACGGTAACCCTGCGAATCGGGGATATTGATCTCTGCTATAATTTTTTGTTCATGATCCTAGTCACGGGTGCAACGGGTTTCATCGGCCGCGCCCTGGTGCGCCAATTATCGAACACGGGCTATCCACTGCGAGCCTTGATCCGCCCTTCGCCGCGTTCCCCACGGCTTCCAAAGGGAGTACCGGTGGAAGTGGCGGTGGTAAGCCTGGCGGATGTGCGCGGCCTGCGGGCTGCAATGCGGGACGTGGATACCATCTTCCACCTGGCGAGCGCCGAATCACAAGGCAGCCAGGGCAGCCTGCTGCAGACTGACATTCAAGGCACGCGCAATCTTGTGGAGGCTGCCGCGGATGCGCGCGTGCATCGTTTTTTCTATATTAGTCATATTGGTGCGGAACGCGCATCCGGCTACCCGGCATTCAGAGCCAAGGGCTTGGCCGAAGAGGCAATCCACAGCAATAAAGTTCCCTATACGATCATACGGACCTCCCTCGTTTATGGTCCCGAAGATAATTTCACCACCAGTCTTGCGCAACTGCTGCGTGTGGCTCCCGGATTATTTCCAATCCCATCTGGAGGGCGGACCGTGGTCCAGCCCTTATGGGTCGAGGACCTGGTCACGTGCCTGATCTGGGCAATGGACAATCCGGGAACGATCAATCAGATTTATGAGGTGGGAGGCAACGAGTATTTCACCTTCCAGCAGATCACCGAGGTCGTGATGCAAGTGTCGCGCACACCGCGAATATTGTTCACACTGTCCCCCAATACCCTGAGGGTGCTCACGGTTTTCCTGGGGAGCTTCATCCCGAACCTGCCCGTGTCTTCCTTCTGGTTGGATTATTTCGCGGTGAACCGCACCTGCCCGGTGGACTCGATGCCGCGCATTTTTGGGTTGATGCCGGCCAGATTCACCTACCGCCTGGATTACCTTATTCGGAAACCCTGGTATGAGCAATTTTGGACCTTTTTATCACAGGCGTTTAGAAACCTGGTTGCCAAGCTGCTCGAATCGCTCAAAGCGATCAGGTTAATGCGGTGATGGTCCCGGACCATTGCCCGATGAGATCACAGCCATATTTTTCACTATAAATGACTGATTGGAACATTCGCCTGCTGGAAACAGCCGAAGAGCTCAAGCAAGTCGAAGAACTGCAGAGCTTGATCTGGACCGCGTCGGAAATCGAGATCATACCGGTCCACCTGCTTGTGACGGCCGTGCACAACGGCGGCCTCGTTTTCGGAGCGTTTTCCGGGGAGAAAATGATCGGGTTTGTATTCGGATTTCCCGGGCTCGAATCCACTCCGGACGGTCCGCGGCCCAAGCACTGTTCGCACATGATGGGTGTCCATCCCGATCACATCAATAGCGGATTGGGTTACGCCCTCAAGCGCGCCCAATGGCAGATGGTGCGCCATCAGGGGTTGGACCACATAACATGGACCTTCGATCCGCTGCTCAGCCGGAACGCCTACCTCAATATCGCTAAATTGGGAGCGGTGTGCTCAACCTACCGCCGATCGGAATACGGTGAACTACGGGATGGGATGAACGCAGGGCTGCCGACAGACCGATTCCAAGTGGATTGGTGGGTGAACACGCCTCGGGTGGATACCCGGTTGAGCAAGCGTTCCCGACCGACGCTTAAATTAAATCATATTGCGCGTTCGGGCTTGCAGCTTTTTTATCCCGTTGAGCTTAATGCGAACAGCCTGCCGCAGCCACCAGAGCACTGCCCGCCCTTCGAAGCCCGGCTGCTGCTGGCGGAGATCCCACCGGATTTTCAAGCGCTTAAGAGGCAAGACTTTGCCATCGCAAGGGATTGGCGTTTCTTTGGGAGGGTATTGTTTGAGAGCGCCTTTGCAAAGGGTTATATTGTTACCGATTTTGTGTTTGACCAAAACCGAAGCCTGTATGTGTTGACGCATGGTGACAGCACGCTTGATCAATTTGAATAATAAATAAACTTGTCGAGAATCAGGTTAGGGAAATTAAATAGAGGAGCGTATGGCAGATTTTGCCATACGCTCTTTTTATTTTGAGAAACACTGGGCTGGTTGCTTACTCGTGTAAATGTGATCAGTTACGCAGATTGGATTGGTGTTCCGTCTGCCGGGCGCTCAAACCGACGGGGTGGTAGGTTGGTTCGGCCTGTCCGCCATTTTGAGCGACAAGCGCGGCAGGTTGAGTGGGTGCATAGGTAGGTTTGGGTGCCGGCCGTGAGAAACCCGCGACCGGATTAAGCTCGGGACGAACTTTTGGTGTAATCGAGCGCGGTTGATGATAGGGCTGTTCGGTCGACTCGGCTTGAGAAAACAAGTTTTCACCTGCAATGGAAAATGTTCCAATAACGAGCACCCGGATCAGCCAGACCATCACAGCGATAAAGACCGGCACGGTTTTGGTAAGGACAACAGGACCGAATAGGTTGCCGCTACCGGCTGCATTATTGAGGATCGCAACCGAGATTCCCCACCAGGTTAGGATGGCATTGAAACTGGCTGCTAAAAGCCACGCGGCAAACAGGTACCAGGCTTCTGCCGGGTCGGAGCGTCCGCGTTCGGGTGTGAACAAGCGGGCTATGCCGGCAAAGTCGATGCCGCAAAAGGCGACTGCGAGGATGGCTGCCCAGCTAACGCCTGCAAATCTCAGGTCGCCCAGGACATCCGTGAGTGCGAAGAGGGTGGTCGAATAGTTGAAAATTTCGAAAGCCCCCAAGGCGGCGAGCAGGATACCACCGAAGATCGCGCCACGCTTAAGTGCCGTGCCTCGGAGCAGGGGGATCAGGTTGAGGGAAAGTGACCGTTTCATTGGTATACCTCCTTTAAAACTTGCTCAGACAATGGTATCTTTAGGTTAAAGTTAGGGCGACATTATAGAACTATTGTTCTAATTTGTCAAGGTTTTCCTGGAGGGATGAATGTCCATTTACCTGGCTGTTATCGTTACTTTTGCGGTTGCCTTGGGATTTCTGCGGGTTATGGACTTTGCCGCGCAGAGGGGTTGGATCGATAGCCGACTGAGCCGCAAGCTGATCCACATCGGCACAGGGCCTATCTTCGTTTTGTGCTGGCTCATGTTCAGGGATGAGCCGGGGGCGCGTTGGCTAGCGGCGCTCGTGCCTTTCGCCATCACGATCCAATTTGCACTGGTGGCGCTGGGTGTGATCAAGGATGAGGCGGCAGTGCAGGCGATGTCTCGCTCGGGTGACCCAAAGGAGATCCTGCGCGGTCCGCTATATTATGGAATTGCTTTCGTCGTGCTGACGTTGGTCTATTGGAAGGACTCGCCGATCGGGATCAGTGCGTTGATGATCATGTGCGGCGGGGATGGAATCGCGGACCTCGTAGGACGAGGAATTTCCTCACCCAAGTTGCCCTGGAGCAGGGAGAAATCAGCAGCCGGTTCGCTTGCTGTGTTCTTTGGCGGTTGGATCATGACGATGTTCGTGGTCTGGTTTTACACTGCTGTGGGTGTCTTCCCGGCTCAGCTGGTGAATTATGTCTTCCCGATCACGGTTGTGGCGCTGGTAGCCATGCTGGTCGAATCGCTGCCGTTCAAGGACATCGATAACCTGACCGTGACGCTGGCTGCGGTCATTGCCGGTCACCTGGTGTTTTGATCCAGTGCATCAACCGTGGTCTTCTTCCTCCTCAAGTTTCATTACCTTGAAGGCTTCTGCATATTTTAGCGGTTGACCGGACGCTTCCTCCTCCGCCCATTCCCGCAGGAGCTTATCCACATCCAATGTGCCCATTTGCGAGGCATGTTTCTTTAACGCCTGGATCTTAATGTCCAAGCTGTCGGCGATGTCAACCCAGGTATCCGGCTTGTCCACTCCATGCACATACAACCGTTTGACGTTGTGAGGTAGATAGCCTTCAGTCAGTAGGTCGGTGAAGATCAAGCGGGTACCGGCGGAGGGGAATACCGCCGCACAGGCTGCCTGGGCTGCGGCGCGGTGATCGGGGTGGTTGACATAATCATTGCCGTAGAACCAGCCGTCCGGATTGCCGGTCACCGCGACCTCAGGCTTGTACTTGCGGATGATGCGGGTTAAATCCTTGCGAAGAGCGAGAGTTGGTTCCAGCTCGCCGTCAGAATAACCCAGGAACACGGTTTCTTTTACACCGAGAACTCTATTAGCTTCTCGCTGCTCGAGTTCACGGATCTTTGCCAGCCTCGGTTTGTAGCCAGCGTCATATTTGGGATCGTTAGAACCGGAATCTCCGCTGGTCATGACAACCGAGACAATTTCGCAGCCTGCTTTCGCCCACCGGGCTAGTGTGCCGGCAACGGTAAACTCCTGGTCATCGGGATGGGCATGAAAGCTCATGGCGGATTTGGGGATGAGTTCAGTGGTCATAACGTGTTATTCTACCTGAAACAAAATTCAAAAACCTGAATTACATGTTCAACCCGAATCTAGTTTGGTCATGAAGTCCTTATGAATAGAAATCCCACCCCGCCCATCTCCTTTTTCTGAATCTTTACGCATAATAAAACTATATCGAATATTATTCCAGCTGCAGGCCAATGTCAAAAAAGCCTGCGTAGCCTTTATTAGCAGGCATGACGTTGAGCAACAGTTGATCGTTGTAGATCCGATCCGAGCTATTCCGGGTGGGTCGCTGACCGCGGTTGGAATAGGGCGGCTGCGAAAATACCTGATCGCTCAGTGGATCCTCAAAGAATAGCTGGGAGGTGAACACTCGACTTAGATCCGGCGCATCGTAGTGAACCTTGAAATGGATGTGTACCGTACGGCCGGGATACCAACCCGGATAGATCGTAATGAAAGATGCCTGTCCCGAGGCGTTCGTTACCTGGTAGCCGCGCAGGAATTTTTGTGCGGAGGTGTCGAAACCGGGATCGGACACACCCGAGTAGACACCTTCCGCATCGCAATGCCAGATCTCGACTTTCGCACCTTCCAACGGAATACAGCCGCTTCCAGTGACCTGTGAGACATTGAAGTTTATTGTCAGGAGTGAGCCTTCTTTAACGATGCCGGTCACCGGATCCGAGCGGATGTCCGAGCGGTTGAAATCCGCATCCAGGTAATAGGGTCCTTCGGTCATTTCAGGTCGTACGACGCAGGAGGATAGTGCTCCATTGCCGCTGCCGGGAGTGGGAGAGGGGATTGGTGATATCGGCGATTGTGTAATGCTGAATATTTCGTTGGAATCATCTGGTAGGGACTGGCACGCGGCCAGGAGCGCCGCTCCGGTTACCCCCAGATATTTGAGTACTTCCCTGCGGCTGAGGACCTGGCCCCGCTGGCGATCATCGTCGTGCATAAGGAACTCCTAACTTCTAAAGTGATTAAACTTAAATTGGAGGATATTATCCCATGAACAAAATGGTTTTTTCCGACAACGCAAACCTCCGAATAGATGATGACTTCGGAGGTTTGAAAGACAGAAGGCTGATCACCCGAAATCCTGGATCTCGTCCCAGATCTCGGGCCAGGGTTTGCGCATGCCATGACAAACCCACACTCCCGGATATGCACTCGATTCCTCGTTCTCGACGTTGTAACGGTTGGTGACCGGACCCGTCGCTAACTTACAATCATCAAAAAAGTATGCCAGTTCATCACCAGATTCGCCGAGGACGATGACCGTACCGGGGGAGGGATCGCTTCCATAACCGCGCAGCCAGTATGAATTTATCGAGCCGATTGCCTTCGGTAAACCGTATTCGGGGCCAAACAAGTTGATTGCCCCGGCTTCACCGTAATTCCCCGCGAAGATGACTGCCTGGGATCTTTCGTCTGAAGGCAGACCGGAATACACTTCGGCAACCGTTTCAACCAATTCCTGCCATCCAAGCTCTTCCCTAAAGATCTGGTAAGTATCGTCACCCATCTTCCAAATTGGGGAGTTAATCGGTGTTAACGGGAGGAATAGCAGCGCTGCGATTACGCCGCCTAGCAGCAAGGCGGTGTAAGTCCCTCCGAGGGCGAAACGCCGAACTGGAAGTTGCAGGGCAGCGATCCATTTTTCCCAAAGGATGGTTCCGCCTGCGAGCAACATCGGGTAAGCGCCGCCGATGTAATAGCCGCGTCCTTCCATGAAAAAGAAGAACGCGAAGACAAGGAGATACAGCCAACCGAGCAGTCGATAGCGAATACCTTCCGGGTTGAAGAAGAAATAATATAATCCTACCAAAGCAAGAGGGACAGTGAGGGGATTGACGCCAATGAGAACCTGTTCCAATAAGAAGGAGGAGGTGCGCCCGATGTGGATGTCACGCTGATGAATAAAGTTCAAATACGTCCATGAAATGAGATCATGTCGTATCTGCCAAAGCAGGTTGGGCAGGAAGATCAAAAGGGATAATGCAACGCCTGCCCAAAGCCACGGGCTTGCCAGGTGGCGGCGGGCTTTGGTTATCAATACCGAGCCGGCCAGAGCTGCCGCATAGAAGACCATCGTGTATTTGGTGAGCATACCCAAACCGATGACGATCCCCATTGCCAGCCACCAGCGCGGGTCGTCAGATTTCAGCAAGCGAATAAACAGGTATGCGATCAGGATCCACCAGAGATAATCAAAGGAAACGTACATGAGCAGACTGCCTTGGACGAGGGATATCGGGCTGATGGCTACTGCCAAGGCTCCTACGACCTGAGCCAGCCGCGATCCGCCTAACTCTCGAACCATCAGACCGCCCAAGATCAGCACGATGCTCTGCGCCAATGCCGGGAAGACCCTAACGCTAACCATCGACAAGCCAAATAATTCGAGCGAAATCCGACCGAGGAACGGGGTCAGCGGAGGGTAGGCGATATATCCCCAATCCAGGTAGCGGGCGTCATCGATGGTAGCGAGCTCGTCGCGGTGAAAACCATACTGGTGATTGGTAAACATGTGAAAGATGAAGAGGGCTAGAGCCAATAGGATGATAATACCTGTGCCGCTGATTCGAACCTGGCGCGAGGAACGATTTTTGTTCATAATATTCTCCGTTTTATCTGAATAAGTCGAAACCTGAACTACCCCGCCACTAAAAAATAACTTAATTGGACTCAACAATAAATTAAATAGGCTATTCTGAAGTATAGCCAGTAATCACATAGATTACAATCATCAGGAAAAAAATCCATTTGATCGGGAAGATCCTGCTTTGAGGAGTCCGCATGACCATAGCCCTTGACGGCTCATCCTTGACGATCGAACAATTGAAAGCCATTGCCCGCGATAACCAACCGGTAGAACTAACTACCGAAGCACTGGAGCGGATCAAACTCTGCCGCCGCATGCTCGAGGAGAAGCTGGCGAAAAGGGAAATCATGTACGGGACGAATACCGGTATCGGCGAATTTTCAGAAAAAGTGCTCAACGATGACCAGGTACAGGATTTCCAAAGGTACCTGATCTACAACCACGCAGCCGGCATCGGTGAACCGGCGCCGATCGAATACGTGCGCGGCGCGATAGCGGGGCGCATCAATGTGCACGCGCACGGCAATTCGGGCTGCCGGCCGGAGATCACGCTGGCTTTGGTTGAGATGCTGAACAAAGGCGTGACGCCGGTCGTATGCCAGAAGGGATCGGTCGGCGCGAGCGGCGACCTGGCTCCCATGGCCCAGGCGGCATTGTTGTTGATGGGAGAGGGTGAGGCTTTTTATCAGGGTAACAGGCTGCCAGGCGCGGAAGCGCTGCGCCGGGCTGGTATTACACCGCCGGGTTTACAGGCGCGCGACGGACTGGCCACGATCAACGGGTCGAATTTACTTACAGCTATGTCAGCGATCCAACTCCACGATATGGAACGCTGGCTGAAACAGGCGGAGATCGCAGCGGCGATGTCCATTGAGGCACTGCTTGGAAACCTCAAACCCTACCATAAAAAACTCCATGAGCTGCGTGGATTCAAAGGTGCGATCAGTTCCGCGCAAAACATCATGAAAGTAATCGAGGGTTCGGACCTGACGACAGGCAGGATGAAAACCAAGGTGCAGGATGCTTATTCGATGCGCTCCACACCGCAAGTGATCGGCTCGGCGCGGGATGCGCTGGCTTATGCCCACTCGCAGGTGGAAATCGAATTGAACGGTGTAGGGGATAACCCGATCTACCTGCCGGATTCGAACTTGATCTTGACTGGCGCGAACTTCCAGGGCACACCGGTTTCTGTACCGATGGACATGGCTGGTGCGGCGATCACGATGGTGTGCGTCATGTCGGAAAGAAGGCTGAACCGCTTGACCAACCCAGCCCTATCGCAGGGACTGCCGGACTTCCTGGCTCACGAACCGGGATTTTATTCAGGTCTGATGCTCTCGCAGTACACGGCGGATCATCTCATCGTCGAACAGCGGATCCTCTCCACGCCAGCCTCGATCCAATCCATTCCCGCGGCTGCAGACCAGGAGGATTTCGTCTCGATGGGCTTAAACACGGCCATCAAGAACGGACAGATCCTGGATAACGCTTACGGCGTGCTGGGAATCGAGTTTATGGCTGCCACTCAGGCGCTGGATTTCCGCCAGTTCACGCCCGGCAAAGGGACGCAGTGCGCACGGTTGGTGATCCGCAAATACGTAAAGCACCTCGAGATCGATCGACCGTTATACCCGGATCACAATGTCATGAAGGAATTGGTAAAGTCCGGGGAGATCCTTGAAGCGGTGGAAAGGGAAATTGGGAGCCTGGAGTCCTAATGTACGCTGGTTATCCACTTGGCGGATAAAAATCGATCAGGACTCAAATTCCCTCCTCAAATGTGTCGACATGTAAGATGGCACCGAACACCCCGTTGATTGCGTGCAGCGCAGGCGGGTTAATCTAAAATTTATCCAGTCAGTGCAATCCATGACTTATCAAAGCAAATGAAACGCTGGCTTCAATATCTATTTGTCATCCTACTTTCCTTCTGGCTGGTAACTCTTATCATGGTGCCGAAGGATCCCTTGAAAGTTCTGCCAGGCAGGGACAGCGGTGTGTTTCTTTACGGCGGCCAGCAGGTACTGGCAGGATCCGTTCCTTATATTGACTTTTGGGACCATAAGGGACCCTTGATCTATTATGTCAATGCCATAGGCTTGCTGATCGGCCAAGGATCGCGGTGGGGGGTATGGATGCTGGAATTCCTTTGCCTGGTTGCGATCTGTTTGGGATTGTATTGGATGGCTGACCACGCCCAGGGCGGACTGGCAGGAATTGCGTCCATGGGCTTTGGTGCAGTTCTACTATCGAGGGGTGGACCATACCACCTGGATACTACAAATTATGTGGAAACCTATTCCATTTTCCTTAACATCACCGGGGTAGTCCTATGGAGCACCACATTTAATCGTCAGCGAAGCACCTGGCGTTGGGCGATGATCGGGGTGATGCTCGGATTGAGCTTTTGCCTGCGGCCGAATAACATCGGCACTGCGATTGCGATTTCCGGTATGGAAATTTACCTTGGATACAAATCAGGAGCGTTAAAAAATGGCTTCCGCAACCTCCTGGGCATAATGACCGGCACATTGGTGATCCTGGCGATCCTTTTCGGAGTTCTGCTTGCACAAGGTGCATTCCAGGAATTTATCGACCAGGTGTTTGTATATAATTTTTTCTACACACAATTCGGATCAACCGGTCCAATCCAAATCCTCAGTCAAGGAATCACCGGATGGGTCTGGCTGCCGGCGATGTGCTATCTTGGATTGGCGACGATTCTCAATCGAACGATTAATGGAGAAAAAAAAGCCAGAGTTGATTTCCCCTTTTTCCTATTTTTACTTATCGGATTGCCCATCGAGATCGCTATCACATTACTAAGTCAGAGGGTCTATACACACTATTTCATCCTGTGGGTGCCGTATTTGGCTTGGTTGATCGGGTGTGCGATTCTCCTCATCCCGCAGGTAATCCAGGAGCAAATTAATCGAATTCCTTCATATATCCTGCCGGTTGCATTGGCCGCTGGATTGATCGTTGTGAACAGCCAGACCATCCAAACCATTTCCCGTCAATTCAATCGACTAGCCTTAGATAGAAGTGAGCGCCATACCGAGGTGATCAACCCAATCGTGGATTATGTGACGGTAAACACAGAGCCGGGCGAGAATGTGCTTGTCTGGGGAAATGATGTGTGGATCAATTATTTGGCGGATCGACAATCGCCAACCCGGTATATTTATCAATATCCCCTATTCATGCCCGGGTACACCCATGGAAAAAAAGTTTCGGAATTTCTCGAGGACATGCGGACTGACCCACCCAACTTGATCGTTAGTACTCAGAAAGTTGATTACCGGGATATGCTCTCGTTGGAGACACTGCTTGAACAACAGGGTGGTGTTACCAAAATCGGATTGCCCATCGAATTTGAAGCGGTTATTGCATTCATCAAAAGGAATTACTGTGTTCATGACACCATTCGCGGGGCAACTATCTATCAACTCTTTGATGGAGCGACGACAGACTATTCCTGTCCATAAATAGCATTTCTGCATGCCAAAGAGATGACATAAGTTCTTATGGATTTGTTCGGTATATGATAAAAAAAGCCGAGACAATTCATTTTAAAGGAGCATCACCGCATGCAGAAATTGAAAATATTAATCGGCACCATGCGCCTGCCTTTTGTCATCCTGGCGCCGGCGTGTGCTTTAGTGGGTTTGGGAACCGCAACCTGGACGATCGGACAGATCAACTGGTTTTATTTTTCACTTGCATTGATCGGGGCGATCGCCTCACATATAAGCGTAAACGTGTTCAATGAGTATTTCGATTTTCGAACCGGCCTGGATGCGCGTACTCAGCGCACACCGTTCAGTGGCGGCAGTGGCACACTGCAAGCACACCCTGAGATCGCCCCGCAGGCACTTGCACTTGCATGGTCGGCTTTTGGTGTTGCAGCGCTGGTGGGTATCACCTTTACCGTCGTTTGGGGTTGGGGGACTCTGCCAATCTGGATCACCGGTCTCTTCCTGCTGTACAGCTACACCATTTGGATCGTTAAATTCCCGCTCTTATGTTTGATCGTGCCAGGACTTGGATTTGGTCCGCTGATGGTGCTCAGCACGCATTTTGCGTTGACTGGAAAATACTCAGTCCAGGCATTTGTAGCTTCACTCGTCCCTTTCTTTCTGGTCAGTAACCTGCTGCTATTGAACCAATTTCCGGATGTCGAAGCCGACCGATCCATTGGCCGATCGCATTATCCAATCGTTATGGGGCGCAGGGTGTCGGGTTTCATTTATATCGCTTTCCTGATCGCGGCATATCTCGTGATCAGTCTCGGTGTGTTGTTTGGCTATCTGCCACGTTTCGCCCTGCTGGCTTTGCTTACCCTGGTGCTTGCGATCCAGATCATACGCAACGTACTGAAGAACTCGGAGGACATTCCCGCTTTGATCCCCGCCATGGGACAAAATGTGCTGATCAACCTGGCTACTCCAATTTTATTGGCGATTGGGCTGATGATTGGCTGAACTTTTCCAGCACCAACCACGATTCTGCAATACCGCCGGATTGAATAGCTGCTGGTTTCTCATCCCGAGCACCAAAATTAAAAATAGCGGAGGTTTTTCCCTCCGCTATTTTTAATTAATGAACAATCAAACTATCGAAAGGAAAACCTCAACAATGTGAGGATCATAAAGGATCCCCGCATTTTCTTTAATATATTTTCTGCTTTCATCCTCCGACCATCTCGGACGGTAGACCCGCTCTGAGTTCAACGCATCCCAGGTATCCACAACTGCGAAGACCCGCGCCAGGAGGGGTATCTGTTCCTGTTTTAAAGCTTCAGGATACCCGCTTCCGTCCCAGCGTTCGTGGTGGCTGTGCGCGACTTCAAGGGCCGGCTTGAGGAAAGGGATTCCGGCGAGCATCTGGCTTGCATACTGGGGATGCCTGCGGATTAACCTCCTTTCATCTTCGGTCAGGACGTTATTCTTTAATAGAATATCATCGGGGATCGCCAGTTTGCCGATGTCGTGGACGATCGCGCCCCGCTGCAGATTCACGATCTGCTCTTCGCTAAGCCCCAATGCCCTGCCCAGCCGGGTGCTCAAATCCACCAGACGCCGGCTGTGACCCACTGTTTCACGGTCGCGATACTCGAGTACCTGCGCCCAGGCTGCCAGGGTCAGGTCATAATTGTTTCTCAACTCGGCCATCGATTTATTCGCCAGGTCGAGATTTTTATCGATGTTGCCCACGATCACCCAGATGATGGTTGCCCCGACCAAAAAAAGTATACCGATAGGAATAAGGATTTCATAGGTAGTCGGACCGATGGTGGGAATTACCTCACCTTGAATCTCAAGGAAGATAATTACTCCCGCCGAAATCACGGCTGCCGCGGAAAAATAAGGGGCAGCCCGCCTGCCGAAGAATAATGTGCCGGTCATGATGAATATGGGATAGGCCAGCAAACCAGGATCGCGGATGCCATCCCCATCATAGAGGTTGATATTGATAGCCATGAGGACGATCAGGCTGAGTGTCGCAGCCGCAACCTGATAATGATCGCGTGAGTTCAGGATCAATAGCGGCACACACAACACAGCCAACCCGAACAACGCCAGGATCGAGGCAAGGTCTTCAAATTGAAGGTTGAATATTCCCAGCACGAGGGAGGTGGCCAATACGATCCACAGGATGAGATCCAGTGTGCGTTTGCGCTGGTCTCGCTCATAGACTTCGGTCACTTCTGGCATAACACCCTGCCTTGGTATTAATAAATTGATTGAATCCGTCACCGTTTTACGGAAACGACTCCACCCAGTGCGTTCAAGTTCAATGTCCATATATCCCCAGTTCTGAATTGTCGATATTCATTCAAGTCATCCGGCGTGTAATTCTTGATGCCATTATCCACCGCAAAGCTAACCGAAAAAGTGACGGTTTCATTGCCAAGCCGCTGACCGGTGGAAAGGCTCGGCTGCTCATACATGGGTGCAGAGTCATGACCGTCCAACGAATAGGTTTGGATGGTCGTCCACTCATCCCGGGTGTAGTCGCAGTACTGTTCGGTCTCCGTGTGACAATCTTCAACAACTTCGGCATAGCCATTGCCTTTGTCGATCGTCTTTTGTTCGCAGACCTCTTCACTTTGGGTGTCGCAGGAGACATTATAAGCATCGGAGGGCGGGCTGCCGCGTTCATTATCGTAAGATACGGCGCGAACCTCCTCCACCGGAACTGAAGTCTGCCAATAAACCTCTGAAACGGTCGCCTCGACGGAGGAGGTGGGCAGGAAAAATATTAAAGCAATACCAATACAGCATGCGAGCACACCTGCCGCGATCCCGCCTATCAGGAGCAAGTTGGGTTTTTTAGGTGCTGCAGGATGAATTGACCCGGCAGCCACAGAGGCAGAGGCAATCCCGGCGGATTCTGCCAAGCGCGAGAGGGGTGCGCCGCAATTCGAGCAAATGGTATTGGCGGGCGGATTCTCAGTGCCACAATTCGTGCATTTTATGGATTGGGGAGCCGGTGCGGCTGCATCCATGACGCGGCCAGCCTGGCGAGCCTGACTCTCTTTAAGATCACCCCCGCACTGCGAACATACCTTGGCTGTGGCAGAATTGCGCGTTCCGCAGAACCCGCAATGAACGTCCGGTCCCACTCGGGCAGACTGCAAGGCTTTTTCATCCGTAACGACCTTCTCATCAGCCGGTCGTTCGAACTGCACGTTCTCCGGCTGGGGTGCTCCGCAATTGGTGCAGGTCTTTTTTCCGCCGGGGTTGCGCGTGCTGCAGTTAGGGCAGGTCCACTCGAGTTGGATGAATCCAATGCTGCGTCTTCTGGCCACGACCGCTCCTGAGGTAAAATTTCAGCCGAAGTCTTATTATAAGTCGTATGATTCGTAAAAAGGCATGTCGATACACATAAATTAATAAGTGCATACGGTGACGGAATAAGCGTCTATACTAGTGAGACCTGCCACCTACATGGAAACCTCGCTGAAATGAGCCTGGAATTGAAAGAATGAATATCGGATTGAGGATTCTTGCCGTTCTCCTGATATTCACAGGCGTGATCTGGATCTTGCAAGGCATAAATTTGCTGCCGGGTAGTTTCATGACCGGGCAGATCGAGTGGGCGGTTTATGGATGTATAACCGTTGTAATCGGACTGGCTTTGATCTTCTTCGCGAGGAGAAGTAAGAGATAACCCACACAGCCCTATCCATGTTGATATGCCAAAATCCATTCATCCATCCACTTGTATAGGTCACGTACACCTGAACGTTGCGAACCTCGACCGCCAGCTTGACTTCTACCAGGAAGGGCTCGGTTTTGTGCTCCACTGGCGGAAGGGCAACCAGGCAGGAATGGGAGCTGGTGAAACTGACCTGCTCCGTTTAACAGAAGAACCGGAATTCAAACGATACACTGGGACCACGGGTTTGTACCATTTTGCGATCCTGCATCCTAACCGTAAGGAGCTGGCCCGCGCCGTAGCGCGCCTTTTTTCAAAGAATGTACGCAATTCCCCCACAGATCACATCATGACGAAGACGACCTACCTGGACGATCCCGAAGGCAACGGGATCGAGTTGTATGCCGAATCACCCGAGGACGGAACCTTCCAGATCGAGGAGGGTCAGTTCACCGCCCGGCGTGCGGACGGGAGCCTGAGCGATGGACGCGAACCTTTGGACGTGGACGCTCTCTTTGGTCTCCTGAACGCTAACGATCGCCTGGACCTGCCAGCGGCACCGGATACCCGCGTAGGTCATGTGCACCTGCACGTGCGGGATGTGGATGAAGCCGTTGACTTTTATCATGACATCCTTGGCTTTGACGTGATGGGCGTCTCAAAATCATTCCGGGTTGCGTTTGTTTCGGCGGGCGGTTACCACCATCATATCGGATTGAACACCTGGCAGGGTGAAGGAGCATCTCCGCCTCCGCCGGATGCACTAGGGATGAAATATTTTAACGTTGAGTTACCGGATAAGACAGCCTATGACGAAGTGCTTTCCCGGATTGAGAAGGCGGGTGTCCAAGGCAGGGAATTAAACGATGGGTTCCTGGTGCAAGATCCGTCCAAGAATGACGTGATGTTAAGCTATAAATCCGAATAGGCAGCTGAATTAATTATTTAAGGCGTTTGATCGATTACCGAATTAAATTCCTGATGTTTAATGGAATGAGATCTACCCTCTCTAAGTAAGAAAATTTAATAAATCAGTTTTCGCAAGAGCAACCGTATTTTTAAGAACAGAGATGCCTGGAGTGAAATGAACCCAGGCATCTCTGATATTTAATCCAGATCACGTCCTGGAAAATTAACCCATTCAACTTTGCAACAATTTTCCATCCGACCCTGTATTGCTTGTTAATTAGCGGCTGATTGAGAGGAGCTGAAAATGGCTGATATTACCGCCATCTTTTTTATTTTGGTGTTGATCGGTCTGGCCTACCCTGCCATGCTGGCAGCCTGGTGGCTGGCATTCCCCAATTTGATCGCCCGGGCGCAGGAACGCATTGAACGCACACCCTGGCGTGCATTCTGGCTTGGGCTGGGGATGGGGTTCGTGATCGCGATCCCCACCCTGATCCTGCTCTCGCTGCCGTTCGGTCCTGCAAAATTCACAGGCTGGCTGGTCCTGGCTCTCGGCCTGACCATGATCAGCATTGGCGCGGGCGGAATAGCCGCGCACCTCGGTGACCGTCTGCAGCGGGTTGGCACGAGTTACAGTCCGGTGGGTGCCTTCATCCGTGGAGCGGTGATCCTGGAGCTGGCTGTCTTCTTCCCTGTCCTGGGTTGGTTGTTTCTCTGGCCTTTGATGCTCATCATGGCTTTGGGTATTACAGTTTATGCCTTGTTAAACTCGGGACCGAAGATCACATTGCGTTCCCCTGGATCGGTTCCCAGCCAGGTGTAGGTTATGCCGATTTCCCGGCGTGAATTCCTCAAGCTTTCCGCGCTGGTTACCACAAGCGCGGCGCTCTCCGGATGCGGAGCCATATATCGCAGGCTGACGGGCAGCATGTCCGTAACGGAGTGGTCACCGATGGATGAGCACGACTTTACGGTCTTGAACCGGCTGACCTTTGGAGCAAGACCGGACGAGCGTGCCCGGTTTCTTGAGGTTGGTCTGAAACCCTGGATCGAAGAACAGTTGGATATCCAATCGATCGATGACCTGGACTGCAGCTTGAGGTTGGCGCCGTTCAGGTCTCTGGAAATGGAAGCGAATGAATTGGAAGCCATCAGCAATCAATTGTTCGAGAATTATGACCGGGAAAGCCTCCCCGCCGAACTCCGTCTGGCCAGTCTGATCCGCCAGGTCTACAGCCGGCGGCAGTTGTATGAAGTCATGGTAGGTTTTTGGAACGACCACCTGAACATCTTCACCGAGAAGGGAAACTGTTTTTACCTGAAGACTGTCGATGACCGGAGGGTTGTCCGTACGCACGCGCTCGGCTCATTCCGGGAGTTGATCCTGGCCTCGGCGCACTCGCCCGCCATGCTGGTGTACCTGGACAATCATGTCAACCATAAAGGTGCACCCAATGAGAATTACGCCCGTGAATTGATGGAGTTACATACCCTGGGTGTCAACGGAGGCTATTCCCAGGCGGATGTTATGGAACTTGCGCGATGCCTGACAGGATGGACGGTCAAGGATCATTTCTGGCTGGGTGATTTTGAATTCAACGCTGACCTGCATGATCCGGGTGTGAAATACGTGCTGGGTATGGAAATTTCCGATTCAGGAATCAACGAGGCTGAACAGGTGATCGACACACTCTCGACTCATCCGAGCACGGCTCGTTTCATTTCGTCCAAGCTGGCATGGCGTTTCATCGCTGATGATCCACCCGAGGAACTCATTCAAAAAGGAGCCCGGGCTTTCCTTGATACCGAAGGCGATATCAAGTCAGTGCTGCGAGTCATCCTACTGGATGGGGTGGATTTCGTGCAGCCCAAATACAAACGACCCTCCGACTTCGTGATCTCAGCCTTGCGAATGCTCCATGCTCAAACAGACGGGCGTGGGCCTGATGAAAGCCTGCGCGGTATGGGTCAATCCCTGTTCGGCTGTCCCACACCCGATGGCTACCCCGATAACTCTGCAGCCTGGCAGGGCAACCTGATGCCCCGGTGGAATTTTGCGTTCCGGTTGGTGCGAGGTGAAATCGAAGGAACACAGATTGATATGGAACATTTACTGGCGTATGTACCCGATGATGATCTAACGGTGAGATTTGATGCACTGGCCACCCTGCTTCTGGGTGTACCGATCGCCGAGCCATTCCGAAGCGGGTTGATGGAGTTGATCACATCCGGAGGCACGAATGAAGAAGAAATGCTTCAAATTCTGGCCGCTGGAATATTAGTCTCACCCTCGTTCCAGTGGAAATAAAAAAATTAAGACCGGAGAGTTGATATGGTAACACCAGGAACGAGCGAACGGACGGCTGCCCGATTGTTGCGACGACCGCTCGAAAAGCCATGGATGCCACGACTTGCATTTGCACCACCCAACATTGCACCCCGCGGCGACACGCTTGTGGTTATATTCCTGCGCGGTGCGGCAGATGGCTTGAACATGGTCGTGCCACACGGCGAACGAGCCTATTACCGGCTCCGACCGACGCTCGGGATTCCGCCCCCGGATGACACTAAAACTAAACCGGAGGAGCGTACCATCGACCTGGATGGTTTCTTCGGATTCCATCCGTCCTTCCAGCCCCTGCTGGATGCCTGGCATGACGGCAGCCTGGCTGTCATTCACGCCTGCGGTGGGCCGGACGAGTCGCGCAGCCATTTCAAAGCCATGGAGCTGATGGAGCGCGGCGTGGCAGATGAGCGAGGACCCGCCTCGGGTTGGATTGGGCGCCACCTCGCCTCCCTGGACACCGGTAATTCATCGCCTCTCCGGGCGGTAGCCATGGGGACCCGCACGCAGAGAAGCCTGAGTGGATCCGTGCCGGTTTCCGCCTTGAGATCGATCGCGGATTTCCACCTGGGCGGTAATCAACACCTGTTGGATCAGATGCGGAGCACGTTGGATCTGCTTTATGAGGGTGACGATCTCGGAAAGGACACACTCTCGATCATGAATACCATGCAGTCCATGGATCCCATGATCTACAAACCCGCCCATTCAGCTTTGTATCCTGAAACGGAACTCGGCATGGCCTTAAAACAAACCGCCATGCTGATCAAAGCAGAAGTCGGTTTGGAGGTGTCTGCCATCGATGTCGGCGGTTGGGATACGCATTTCGCACAGGGTTCGACAACCGGTCAGATGCCTAACTTGATTGAAGAGCTTGCGCTCGGATTGTCAGCCTTTTACGCTGATATGCATGAGCATATGGACAGCCTGATCGTAGTCAGCATGTCCGAATTTGGAAGGCGCGTTTCGGAGAACGGGAGCCTGGGCACGGATCACGGTCACGGAAGCATGATGATGTTGATGGGTGGGAATGTGGCAGGAGGCCGGATCCATGGGCAGTGGCCGGGTTTGGATGAGGGGCAGCGTATTGGACCCGGCGACCTGGCCGTCACCACGGATTACCGGGATGTGCTATCCGAGGTTTGCGTGAAGCGCTTGAACAACCCGGTTGTAAGCGAGATCTTTCCCGAATATCAACCAAGAATGTTAAATGTCGTAAGAAAATGAACAATCCTAAGACCGATGAACACTTGCAGGTCACGATCTCGCGTGCATTTAACGTCTGCCGAAGTCGACGGTGTAGTATCCTTTATAAAAACTATCCGCGTTATAGGCATAACCGATGCCCATCTCGGTATAAGCCGGGTTGAGGATCTCGGCGCGATGAGGGGGATCGTCCATCCACCAGTCGAAAGCCGATTGTGGATATCCGCTGGCGTAGATAACCTCCCCGTAATCGGAAGGCGCATAACCCGCGGAAACCAGCCGCTCATAAATAGAGGAGGCATCCGAACCTGAATGGCTGAGCAATCCGAAACAGGCCATGTCGATGCTGTGGTCCTGCGCGGCAGCTGCAAGTTGGGCGTTAACTTGCAGGGTGGGCAGACCCGCTTCGCTCCGGGCGGAATTTATCAATGAGGCAACCTCGTTTTGATAGGTCTTGCCCAGGAAGTAATCGCAGCTGAGCGGTCCGCCGGGTGTGATCAGAGGAGTGGATGCATATGGCACGGCTGCTGTCGAGGGAATGCCGGCTCCGATCACGATCTTTACCCAGAAGGATTTTTCTATACCGATGGGTAAGACCTTGCCATCCGAGCTGCGCAGCTCGTAATAACCAGTAAATAAACCGTCCAGCGAAGGAGCCGTCAGGTCCATAGAGATGTCGACGGTCTGACCCGGTCCAGTTTCCGGAACCGGCGAGGAATCGGGGGCATCCATGCGATCGCCAGCCAGGAATGCGATTGAATAACCACTCCATGCGCAGGTGCCGGAATTCTCGAAGCGCCAGGTCTTGGTAAAGCGGGTGCCTGGTTGGAGGACGGTGTTATCTGGAATGGTTACGTCTTCTAAAAGCAAGGCCTGGTCCTCACAGTTGGAGGTCGTCCCGACGGTAGTTGCTGCGGAAGGAGGGGTGGTGGCCACGGTGGATTGAACTGAGGTGGGAGAAACCAACCTGGCTGGAGGCAAAGTGGAAGTAACGAAAACCAAAGCTGTGTTCGGCGGTTCAGATTTCATCTCGATTGAGACGCAAGCGGTCAAGGTCAATGCCAGAAACCACAATGAATATTTCATGGCATGAACCTGGTTTCATACCCGTCGCGTGAATGGAGATTAATGTCAAGTGTCCACATCAGAACATCATCAGCTGTCCCCTGGACTGTTCGATGGGATCACTCTGCAGCTGCTCTTCGAATGTTTCGCGGGTGAGGACAGGCACCTGGGCGATGGCTCGAAGTAAACGATATTTCACCAGCCGGTAAGGCCCCAGTCGTTTATCAAGCGCAGGATCCCGTTGGGATTTGTATGCAGCCAGGGCTGCCCGACCGCCGGGAATGACCAGGACAACCTGGTCCGGGCGGTATGGGATCTCGTTGATAGCCCGGCTCAATAGCGCGGATCCCAAAATGTAAAATGCACGCACGAGCTGCTTTTTTTCCTCCCATAAGACGAACCTCTCATGAACGCGGATGGACAACTCCAATCGTTTTCCAACGGTCTCGATGACGCGGGTCATCTCTTCCATGGCTTCTGCCCGTCTCTTAGCCGCATCTTCCTCACGCATGACCCACAGGCTGCCTTCCCGGAGCGCATAAGAACCCAGAACAGCCTGCAGGAGCCCCTGCGAGGGCGTCAGCAGCCCGGGAAAGAGGGGATAGAGCTTGTCTTCGAGTTCTAGAAAAATACACTCCGAATTATTCTGCAGGTAGTTGGCGATGGCGAGTTCCACCCGGTCGGCCAACGGCTCGTCGGAGGGGTGGTCCATCATTCCGCGGGATGGTTTCAGGCCCCATACTCCAGTTTCAACACTGGCACCCGTCGAATAATGCTCGAATAACGTATCATCCCTTAATGCGTTTTGGATCAGGCTGTTGGTCGAGCGCAGCGCCTGTTCGATCTCCTGACCTTTATCTCTGAGAGCGCGCTTTGAAGCAAGATCGATCAGAGCGGCGGCGTGCAGATGCAAGTAAGGAGCCGGTTCGCCGCGCGACAATAGGTGATCCACGACAGACTGGCGCGCTTCTTCTACAACAGGTTTATGAGTTACTCGCTGAAGGTGTTCACCGCTTTCCCAAAGAATCTGGATCGGGTCACCCCCGGTGCGCATGGCAAGTCCCTTCAGATCAAAACCAGCCGCTTCAGCGGCGGTTAGCGCGGAGGTAAGGAAAGGGGGTTCAGGCTCCGGCAGCAATCCGAAGACCGCTGTACCGGGTGGTAGCAATCCGAAGAGGTGGGAGAAAGCGGAGTGCAGGGCGGTGGCGCTCCAGGTCCAATCATAGCGGCGGCGCCTCAGAGCCGCTTTGTAAGGCTCCACGGCTTCGCGGCCCCACAGCCAGCCAGACCACAATGCGCAGAGAGTCCAGAATGCCTGATTGGGCCGCGGCAGGGAGGTGAGCACAGCCGAGATGGGGATCTGCCTCCTGACTTGGTGGGCGAGCTGGCTCAGGCGACCTTCGAACAGACAGATACCGCCGCTCTCGTCGACTTTGGATGGCCAGTCGACCAGGGTCACATTTGCACCGGTTTCGATCCAAGTGACCAGCCTGTTTGCAAGCATCATCCAAAGGTTCTGCTCCCGAAAGACCGCGGGAATATGGAGCTGTTTTGGGCGAGGTCTCTCCATAGGATGGCCCCACAAAGTATTCCCCGCGTCACAGGCAATCAGAAGCAGGGCAGTTAGTGCCTGGCGACGGCGCTCAGAAAGGTTGAGCGCCTCCATCCGGTTGATCAAGGTGGTAAGCACAACCAAAGGTCTGGGGAGGTAGTGTTTAATAGCCTCCTCTGCATACTCGCGGTAGTCATCCTGGATCGAGGCGACCCGCTCCAGGGCGCGTGAGCGGTGAAGCCCATCGCTCGCCGCGATCTCACGGGCACGGTCGATATCCGCTGCTTTCACCGGCCGTTCACCGGCATCATCACAGTGCGGGCATTTGTAAATGCGGGCGAAGGGTTGGCCTTCTTCCCTGCGCCAGAGAAAAGATTCCGCCTGGATCTCGCGTTCACACTTATCACATCTCGTAAGGTAGAAGGATTGGATGTGCATTTCGATGCGTTCGGCACCTTTTTTCGATACATCCAGTGCAGCGAGCGCAGCCGTGAAATCATTCTCGGCAGGAGGCATGGCGGCCATCTCCAGCAGGAAGCGAGTAATGGGGTTGTTCGCGGTGACCAGCACCCGATATCCGCTGCGCGCCGCTTCGATCGCCAGCTGGGGAGCAAAACCAAATGGATCCAGCAGCCAGGTTCCCGGTGGTATGTGATGCCTGGCAAGCCAGGCTGCCGCCACTCCCTGTTCGAGCGGGGGAATGAAACGTGACAGCGGACCGGGCTCAGCTGGGCTCAACCCGGGAAGGTAGGGGAGCGGATCCATGAAATTAAAAGAATTTTAACCTGCGCAGCTGGGCTTTGACAGATTCGAATAGAATGGAGCGCGCCGCCTTGCGGGCGCGCACCGGATCAGCAGCCCGGGGTGTGAATAATTCGGCCTCGTGCTCGTTTGCCAGGACTTCAATATTTTTTTGTGCGACTGGTAGCCTTTCAACCAGTAGGTGGGCACGTTGAGCCGGTGTCGCATGGATGGGGATTGACGATCCGAGCCAGCCAAGGCTGAGGTTGATAGCCTGGAAAGATTTTTCGATCGATGTTTGTTCATTCCACCTGATCCACTGGACGAGCCAGTGCGGAGGACGACTCCCGAAGCGGACAAAGATATTTTCCAGATAAACCGGGAGACGATCGAAGACCTTGAAACGCAAGCCCAAGCTGATGGTTCCAAGGACGAGCAGCATCAGGAGGGTGATGAAAACTACGCGCCCCAGTCGGGTGGCAAGAAAACTTCCAGCCAGATTGGAGGAAGGTGTGAAACTTTCCTCGGCTCTCGTTTCGCCTTTTCCCTCGAAATTTGGATTCGAGTTTGGAGGCACGCCGGTGTCCGCCCCGCTGAGGCCACGATCTGATTCGTTGGTATTTAGAGGCCGGACGAGCGGTGCTTGAACGGAAGTCGGTTCGAATTCGACCCAGCCGATGGTGGGGAAGTAGACCTCCGGCCAGGCATGGGAGTTCACCCGTTTTACATGGTAGTTACCTCTTTCAAGTTCGCCCTGGGTGAATCCGACCGCCAGCCGAGCCGGGATCTCCAGGGACCGGAGAAGCAGGACTTCGGCACTGGCTGTGTACATGCAAAACCCCTCTTTTTGTTCGAACAGGATCCACATCAGAGGGTCCTTATTGTCCGGCAGCGGAGGCAGTTCGGTGCGGTACTTGATCTCTTCCCGCAAATAGCCAGTGATGGCTGCCGCCTGGTCATATGGAGTGGCCGGACCCTGCGGCGAAATCGTAACCGCCAGTTTATGGATAGGATCCGCAATTTCTACCGGGACTTGTAAATAGCGGTCCTTGATCCATTGGGGATACCCGGTTCCTGCCGAACGAAGTTCCTCTACGGATGGATTGATGATCTCGGCTTGCAGCTCGTAACGGTCACCAGCCAGGAGAACGGGTTCGGCCAACCAGGCTGCGAGATCCTCTGTAGGCCCGGAACCTGGTGAAGAGAAAACACTGCCAGGCCGATTTACCCAATACAAGTCACCGGGAGAATAGATGAGTGCCTGCCTGGAAAATTCAACGGTGACATTCGCGCGAATTTTTAATCGATTGCTCGTCTCCGGGAGTTGCAGTATATCCTGGCCAGGTTTAAAGAGGTGCGTAAGAGCCTGGAGGTTGTGCCATTCACCATTCGAATAGGTGTCGTAGATGCGCCCGCGCCAGTAATATCGCGGCGGCGGATCAACCACGCTCGAATTGATCTTTAATGTGAATATCGGCATTTCACCAAGCGCGGCGGTGCGACCCAGTGCAAGGCTCTCCCCGTAGAAAACATCCCGATCACCGGATCCATACGGGGATTCCAATGCGTTCACCGCTGGAGATACCCGGTCACGAATCGGCGTGTAAAACTTCTCCCATGCCTGGGATGCGGTTTCCAGATTATTGAGGGAGGCTGGGATCAACCAGGCAGACAGGACGATCCCTCCCGCTGCCAGCCATAATAAATTTTGAATATCCGAGGCGGTGTCGGGTGCGGCAAAGATCCGCCGGGCTTTCCAATCAACCAGGTATTGAGCGAATACCAACCTGCCCAGGAGGACGAGGGACAGGAAGATTACGATCGGCAGCGCCCAACCGTGGCCAGGTTCATAGTCATCAAAGTTATGGATAACCAGGGTGATGATCCCAAATGGAAGGATCACCACAAGCGGATTTGTATTGCGGGTGAGCGCATAACCCGACATCAGAGCGGCTGTCCAAAAAATCAAGGATACAAATGAGATGAAGAATAATGGATCGTCAATCGGTTGCCGGGTCAGCAGATTCCCGAGGGAAAACCACAACCGGCTGCCCAGGTTGATCAGGCGTTCGGATAACGAGGCTTCCAGTTGAACAGGCTGGATAAGAATCAATGGGAGGACCACGAGGGTATATAAAGAACTCACCACCAGGATTACCAGGCGCCTAAAGGCGCTGTAACCCAGGCCCAGACCTACTGCCAGGCCAAGCATCCCCAACGTGCCGGGAATGGAGAGATCAGCTGTCCAGCTGGTGATCGACAGACGGGCAGCCGCAACCTGGAGCAACAGGAAAAGAAGCAGGATACATGTCCAATCCCAATAACGATCCTGCACCCTGGCTTGTTTTATCCCACGGGCACGTAAAGCCGATGCACTCACGAGTAGAGTGTACAATGAGGATTGCTCCTTCGTCAAATCCCTTTCCGGGGATTATTTTTTAGCAAGGATGGAGGTAAAGATGGAAGGTTTATGGGAAGCGGGAATTCAATTCATTTTATGGCTGCAGAACCTGGGCGATTGGCTGATCGTGCCGATGAAATTCATCACTTTCCTTGGCCAGGAGGAATTTTTTTTCTTCATCCTCCCTTTAATTTATTGGTGCCTGGATGCAGGACTTGGGTTGCAAGTCGGTTACATCCTCATCATCAGCAATGGATTGAATTTCATTTTCAAGCTGCTCTTCCACGATCCGCGACCGTTTTGGATCAGCCCGCTCGTTCAACCATTGGCAGGTGACACAACGTTTGGCATCCCCTCAGGCCACGCGCAGAACGCAGTTAGTATCTGGGGTTTGATAACGGTCAAGTTGGGACGACGACCATTTTACTTGTTGGGATTCGGGGCTGCCTTTCTCATTGGTTTATCCCGGCTCGTACTTGGGATGCACTTCCCGCATGATGTGCTGGTGGGTTGGTTGATCGGAGGTGCGCTTTTATGGGGATTCATACGCTTATGGAAATCCGTTACACGCTGGTTGTTGACAAAATCGATCTTAATTCAGTTGTCGATCGCGTTTGTTTCATCTTTGATTCTGGCCGGTATTGGCTATGGCATACAAGGTAGTGTGGTTGGACAGGGACTACCCCAGGCATGGATCGCTAATGCCTTGAAGGCAGGAGGCGAATCTCCCGATCCGTATTCCATGGAGGGCGTCATCACTTCAGCCGGTACATTGTTTGGATTTGCGTTCGGTGCAGCCTTGGTCCATCGTATGGGAGGCTATCACACGGAAGGGCCTGTATGGAAACGCTTTTTACGCTACATAATCGGCATAATTGGCATTCTGATCCTCTGGCGAGGCCTCGGTTTTGTGTTTCCACGAGGCGAAGACTTCACCGCTTATTTGTTTAGGTACTTGCGCTATTCATTAGTGGGTTTATGGATCGTTTTCGGGGCTCCCTTGTTATATTTTCATTTCAGTTTGGCATCCCGACCGCGCCCTGAGAAATAGGCTCTGATATAATCGCATAGTTTTGGTTCCCCCCAGACGACGGTGGGTAAATCCATTTTTAAGTGGACAATATTCAACCCGGATACGGATGACCCTCGAACGCGATACACATCTGCATAAGCGCTACCGGATCGTCGAGATCCTGGGACAGGGGGGTATGGGTTCCGTGTATCGCGCCGTAGATGAAAACCTTGGGGTGGATGTAGCCGTCAAAGAAAACCTGTTCACTACAAATGAATACGCCAAACAATTCCGCCTGGAGGCGGTGATCCTGGCCAACCTGCGGCATCCGAACCTGCCGCGGGTGTCTGACCACTTCGTGGTGGGTGAGCAAGGCCAGTATTTGGTGATGGATTTCATAGAAGGGGAGGATCTTCGCCAGCGAATGGACCGCACCGGAACCATCAACGATGACGAAGCGATCCAAATCGGCGCGGCCATGTGCGACGCCCTGGAGTATCTACATACCCGCAAGCCTTCCATCCTGCACCGGGACATCAAACCAGGCAATGTCAAGATCACCCCGGACGGGCACATTTTCCTGGTGGACTTTGGGCTGGCGAAGGTTGTTCAGGGTACTCAGGCGACCACAACCGGAGCGCGAG
>MGNL01000122.1:29532-35086 GCA_001796785.1 Chloroflexi bacterium RBG_16_51_16
CGCCACCGGAACAGTACGGAACGGCGCGAACCGACCCCCGCACAGATGTGTATTCCCTGGGTGCCACCCTGTATGCCGCCTTGACCGGAGTCATTCCTGAAGACGGGCTGGCGCGCGCCATGGATAATGCCCAGCTTACCCCCCTCCGAAAACGGAACCCGAAGATATCCCGTCGTCTTGCGGCGGTCATTGAAAAAGCCATGGCCGTGGATCCATCCGATCGGTTTCAAACCGCAGGAGATTACAAGAAGTCGCTCTTAAATTCAAAATCGAAATCCGAGCAAACGACGGGAAGTTACAGCGTAGCGCCGCCACCGCCGGAAGCTTATTCACCCGCGGATACAAGCGAAGCTTACACTCTCGAACCGAATCGTAGTTCCGGTCCGGCATCGCTCCTGCCTCTGGAAGATGATCAACCTTTCGTTTCGCCGCGCAAGCGGCAGCAGGAACGCGCCCGGCGCACCAGGATCACCGTCATCCGCACATTATTGATCCTGCTGGTTGTTTTGATCTGTTCGACACCGTTCGTCGCGCCGGAAGCGATGAACCTGCTGCCGGATAATGTGCGGGCCGTTCTGCCGCCTTTGCTTTTTCCACCTACCAGCCAACCGTTACCACCCACGGCCGCGTTAACAGAACCGAACGGCATAATTCCCCCTGATGGATTTACTCCAACCGCAACCCTAGATGGTATGGTGCCGACCGGTTCATCAACCTTAGCCTCTGTTGCCGGGACTCAGGTTCAATCGATGACTGCCACAGCAATCAGCACACCGGTAATATCGCCGCCAGCGAACGCCACTCCAGTCGGGGGTGGCTTCAGCCAGTTGGCGTTTGCATCCAACCGCACTGGCGTACCACAAATCTACCTGAGCGACCTGAGCGGGGAAAACGTCATCCAGGTCACCAATATGCCGGAAGGTGCCTGCCAGCCTGCCTGGTCTCCAGACGGGCTAAAAATGGTCTTCATCTCTCCCTGCAAGAACAGGCAGGATACGTATCCAGATGCGTTGATGTATATCCTCAATGTTGATGGTTCAAACCAGGCTCCCTCTCCTTTGCCGACCGTGCCCGGTGGCGACTTCGATCCAGCCTGGTCACCGGACGGAAAAAGAATCGCATTTACCTCCGTGCGCACACGCAAGATGGAAATCTATGTGATCAACCTGGAGGATCAATCGGTCATCGCGTTGACCAGCCATCCATCAACCGATGTCCAGTCACGCCACCCTGCCTGGTCGCCGGATGGAGATCAGATTGCGTTCTCAGTGAAACGCTACGGTCTCTATCAGATCTGGTTGATGTCAGCCAACGGAAACAACCAGCGCCAGATCGTACGCAGCGGGGCTCAGTATTCTGACAGCCAGCCCACCTGGTCGCCGGACGGTCAGTTGATCTTTTTTAATCAAAGGTGCGCACCTATCTATTGCCCGGCCTCGGTCAGAAGCACATCGGGATCCGATCACTCTGAATTCACAAGCTTGCCGGTGGACCTGGGCTTTAGGCCGATCGAGGACGTTACCTTCTCCTCCGATGGGTTCTGGTTGATCTACGAAGGCGAGTACACCGGGGAAAATATCGACATTGTTTCTTCAACGGTGAACGGCACCGGGAGGACGAGGATCACGGTCGATCCGGCCCAGGATTTCGATCCAGCCTGGCGTCCATTCATCGGCCCCTAAGGCTGCCCCACGCATTCTTACATTCCTCTTATTGACCTGCTAATTTGCGCATGTTATGATTCTTAATCTCTTTTTGGCACTCTCGACACGAGAGTGCCAATTTATGATAAGCTGCCTCGAAATTGAGAATTTACCGGTTTTTGAATAAACTCCGGACGAACTATGAATGAATTAACCGAAAGACAGAAAACCCTGCTCATGTTGATCATCCGTGATCATATCGATTCGGCCCAACCCGTTGGGTCGCAACGGCTGGTCGATCATTATCATATTGACCTTAGCTCGGCGACGATCCGGAATGAAATGGCAGCCCTGACCGAGATGGGCTACCTGCGCCAGCCTCACACCTCCGCAGGTCGGGTGCCTACTGAGGAGGGATACCGTTATTTTGTGGGACAGATGGTTAACCAAGCTCAACTGCCTGAGGCTGTGAGAAACACAATCGCCCATCAATTCCACCAGGCGAGTGCGGATGTAGACCAGTGGATGCAGCTGGCTGCATCAGTGCTCGCGCACCAGTCTCAGGGAGCTTCGGTGGTCACAGCGCCGCGGTCTATGGAGGCTCGCTTCAAGCATGTGGAATTGATCTCCACACAAGGCCGCCAGGTGCTCATGGTGCTGGTCATCGGAAGCGGGGAGGTGTCGCAGCAGATCCTTACCCTGGCTGAACCTGTCACTCAGGAGCGGCTGAGCCAGGCAGCCTCCCATCTAAACGGTGTCTTATCCGGTATGACTGCTGATGCTATCGCAGCGATCGGATCGAGGTCCGATGCGCTTGAACAAGATATCGTCATCCTGATCACCGGTGAATTGAACCGCACTGAGCATGCGGTCGCGGGTGAGATCTATACCGATGGACTGACCAACGTGTTGACCGGTCCGGATTATGCCGAATCGGATGATATGCGCAGGGCACTGCGTCTGTTTGAAGAACGGTCAACTCTCCAGGACCTCCTGGCGCGCACCACGGTTAACAGCTCGGTGGGTGGCCTGCAGGTGTTGATCGGAGGTGAGGGAATGTGGGAAGATCTGCGCCAATGCTCCATGGTGCTGGCGAGGTACGGCGTCCCCGGCCTGGCGACGGGCATGTTGGGTGTTCTCGGTCCCATGCGGATGTCCTACGCGCGCACGATCCCGACAGTCCGATACGTCGCCGGTTTATTGAGTGACATGGTAAATAATAGAATGGTGGGCGAATAATCGACAACCCAATGGTGGAGGGTCAGGTCGCGAGTGCGAACGAGTTATCTAATCGTTATTGATTTTGACCTTCATTATATAAATAACAAAAAAAAGGAATCTCAAGTTAAAGATGAACGATAAAGAAAAAAAGGTCGGGCAAGAATCCGACGAAACAGAATCGAATGGTAGTGAGTCTGTGGAGGCGGTTAAGTCCAATGAACAGGCGCCAGCCGAAGTCGAGATGTTGAAAAAGCAGCTGGAGGAAGCCGAGGCTAAAACTGCTGAAAACCTTGATGGATGGCAACGGGCTGTCGCCGAGTTCCAGAACTACCGCAAACGGACCGAGCGTGACAACGAGAACCTGTATACCGGCATGAAGGGTGACATCCTGCGCAAGATCCTCCCTGTGTTGGACGACCTGGAACGCGCCCTCCAAAACCGGCCGACGGACAGCGGGCCGTGGGTGAGTGGGATCGAATTGATCCAAAAGAAGCTCGCCGACCTACTGGAAGCCGAGGGATTGCAGCGGATTGAAGCGGTGGGTCTACCATTCGACCCCAATTTCCATGAGGCAATTTCCCACGAGCCCAGTGAAAACGTGGAGAGTGGTCATGTCATCGCTGTAACCCAGAACGGTTACATGCTCGGTGAACGGGTGATCCGTCCGGCCACTGTCCGGGTGGCGAAATAATCCAATCTTTTATGGTTATCTCTTTCTGTGCGACCACAGGGAGCGAAAGGTCTTGTGGATTTGTGGAGTGGGTAACAGAAAATTGAAAGAAGTGAATTTATACCAGGAGATTTTTTGATGGCAAAAATAATTGGCATAGATTTGGGGACAACCAACTCGGTCGCAGCGGTGATGCAGGGGGGCGAGCCGGTGGTCATCCCTTCAGCGGAGGGTGAGCGGCTGGTGCCGTCGGTTGTGGCGGTGAATAAAAATCACGAACGGCTGGTGGGGCGGGTGGCACGCAATCAGGCCATCACCAATCCGCAGAATACGATATTTTCCATTAAAAGATTCATGGGACGCAAAGCGGATGATCCGGAAGTGGAGCGAACGCGCAAGCGGGTTCCCTATACGGTTTCCGCAGCGCCCAATGGAGATGTCCGCGTCGGGCTGGATGAAAAGGATTACTCACCGCCAGAGGTTTCGGCCATGATCCTGGGCAAGATCAAGGCGGACGCGGAAGCCTATCTTGGCGAAACGATCACCCAGGCGGTGATCACCGTGCCGGCTTACTTTAATGATGCCCAGCGAAATGCAACCAAGGATGCTGGCAAGATCGCCGGCCTGGAGGTGCTCCGCATCATCAATGAGCCGACCGCCTCATCGCTGGCTTACGGCCTGGATAAGAAAAAAAATGAAGTGATCGCCGTGTATGACCTGGGCGGTGGCACGTTCGATATTTCCATACTCGATGTTGGTGAGGGAGTGTTTCAGGTCCGTTCCACCAGTGGGGATACTTTCCTAGGCGGGGATGACTTCGATCTGCGCGTGATGGACTACCTGATCGAGCAATTTAAGAAAGACAACGGGATCGACCTGCACAACGACCGGCAGGCTTTGCAGAGGCTGAAGGAAGCCGCAGAGAAAGCCAAGATCGAGCTTTCCAGCGTCATGCAGACCGAGATCAACCTGCCTTACCTGACCGCCGATGCGAGCGGACCCAAGCACCTGGTGATGACCCTGACGCGCGCCAAACTCGAACAGCTGACCGCCGACCTGGTCGACCGCACGATCGCACCGCTCAAGCAGGCACTCTCAGACGCCAACCTGAACGCGGGAGATATCAATGAAATAGTGATGGTTGGAGGGATGACCCGCATGCCGGCAGTCCAGGATCGAGTCCGGGCTTTCTTTTCAAAGGAACCGCATAAAGGTGTAAATCCTGACGAGGTGGTTGCCGTCGGTGCTGCCATCCAGGCTGGTGTCCTGGGCGGAGAAGTGAAGGACATCCTCCTGCTGGACGTCACACCGCTTACGCTTTCAATTGAGACGCTGGGTAGTGTAGCCACACCCCAGATCGATCGCAACACAACGATCCCGACCCGGCGCAGCCAGGTTTTCTCAACGGCATCCGATAGTCAAACCCAGGTGGAGATCCATGTGCTGCAAGGCGAACGGCCGATGGCGGTAGACAATAAATCGCTGGGCAAGTTCATCCTGGACGGCATCCCGAGTGCGCCGCGCGGTGTTCCACAGATCGAAGTAACCTTTGACATCGACGCCAACGGCATCTTAAAGGTAACCGCCCAGGATAAAGCCAGCGGACGCTCCCAGCATATAACCATCACAGCCTCATCGGGACTTTCGGAAGCGGAAGTGGAGAAAATGCGCAAGGAAGCCGAGTCGCATGCTGAAGAAGATCGCAAGCGTAAGGACATCATCGAAGCCCGCAACCAGGCGGATAACATGGCTTATGCTGCGGAAAAGGCCCTGAAGGATTTTGGCGACAAGGTACCGGCAGATCTTAAATCAGAAATCCAGACCAGCGTCACCGATGTTCGCAGCAAAGCTCAGGGCGAAGCGGTCGATGAGATCAAGCAGGCCACGGAGGCACTTGGACAGTTGATCCAAAAGATAGGTGCAAGCGCCTACCAGGGACAACCCGAGACAGCGCCGGAAGGTGGTGCGGAGCAATCCGGAGGATCCGAACCCGGTCCGGATGTGGTGGATGGTGAGGTTA
>MGNL01000122.1:35218-36370 GCA_001796785.1 Chloroflexi bacterium RBG_16_51_16
TGAGATCAAGGCTGCCTTCCGAAAATTGGCGCGCCAGTACCACCCGGATGTGAATAAATCACCGGATGCGGAGGAAAAGTTCAAGGAGATCAACGAGGCTTATGGTGTGCTGTCGGACCAGGAGAAGCGGGCTCGCTATGACCGATACGGACGGGCTGGCCTTGGAAACCTGGGCGGATTTCACGATTACACCATGGACTTTTCCGACCTGGTGGAAGAGCTTTTTGGCAGCTTTGGATTTTCCAGCGGCAGGAGTTCACGGCGGTCGCCGCGGCGCGGCCGGGATCTGCAGATGACGGTCAACCTCACTTTTGAGGAGGCGGTTTTCGGAGTTGAAAAGGAGCTCGAATTCCAGCGTGAGGAATCCTGCAGCCGTTGCGGCGGAAAAGGCGCTGAACCGGGCACTTCGCCGGTCCGCTGCGGGACCTGCAATGGGCAGGGTGAGGTGCGTCAGGTGAGGCAGACTTTCCTCGGCCAGATGGTGCAGACGGCAACCTGTCCTACCTGCGGCGGCCGCGGGGAGGTTATTTCTTCGCCCTGCCGGATTTGCCGGGGGGGTGGATTGGAACAGAAACGGGTCACCAAGCGGGTGGAAATACCAGCCGGCGTGGATTCCGGTACGCAGATCCGCTTGAACGGCGAAGGCGGACCCGGTGTTAACGGTGGGCCTAACGGCAGCCTGTACCTCGCACTGGATGTGCAGCCCCATAAATTTTTTAAGCGGCGTGAAAATGATATCCTGCTCAATTTGAACATCAACGTGGCGCAGGCGGTGCTGGGGGCGGAGATCGATGTGCCCACCCTGGAGGAGGATGCCAAGCTGAAGATCCCATCCGGTACGCAGCCAGGCAAGGTCTTCCACATCAAGGGCAAAGGCGTTCCCTATCTTCGCCGCAACGGACGCGGTGACCAATTGGTGATCGTGGGAGTGGATATTCCCAGCAGGCTTTCGAAGGAGCAGCGCGAGTTGTTCGAAAAATTAGCGGAGACGCTCGGCACGACGGTCAAACCGCAGGAGAAGGGATTTTTAGATTGGTTGAATGAGGCGCTGGGGGGTTAGAGGCCGGACACCAGTGATCCGTGTTCAGTGAGCAGTAATACATAATCGTAAATGTTTATGTATAAACCAGATCTTTTTACGAGTTCTCCTTT
>MGNL01000122.1:36424-44241 GCA_001796785.1 Chloroflexi bacterium RBG_16_51_16
CCATGCTCCTGAATGAACTTAAAGCGATCCAATTGGCAGACCTGTTCAGCGCGTTGAGCGATGCAAGCCGGGTGCGCATCATTTCGGCGCTCTTGGATACCGAGATGAGCGTCGGAGTACTGGCAGCCAAGATCAAGATGAGCGAATCAGCGGTATCGCACCAGCTGCGCGGCTTGCGCCAGATGCGTCTCATCCGCGGACGCAGGCAAGGCCGGCAGGTGTTTTATTACCTTGCGGATGATCACGTAGCTCGCTTGTTCCGCATGGGCTTGGATCACGTTGAACACGGTTAAAGAAGATAACCCCCACCTCCTTGCACCTGTTTTTTCTGACGCTCATAAAATTTGATGAACCAATCCAGTACATTTATGAACTACAAAGGGGAAATGAGATTAATTAAGACCCGACTATCACTATCCCTCTGGATAACCCTGGCATTTGTCCTGGTTGAAGCCGCAGCTGGACTCTTCGCCAACAGCCTTGCGCTGCTGACCGATGCCGCCCATAACCTGACGGATGTGCTTGCCCTGGGATTAAGCTGGTACGCCGTCTGGCTTTCCAGTCGACCCGCCACAAACCGCAGGACGTACGGTAACCATCGTGCCGGAATCCTGGTCGCCCTGTTCAATTCAACCACGCTTGTTTTGATCTCTTTCGGAATTTTCTATGAAGCGTACCGTCGTTTCATGGCTCCACCCGACGTCCGCTCCGAGGTGCTGATCGGTGTGGGTTTGATTGCCATCCTGGTTAACTTAGTGACCGCCTTATTGATTCGCCGGGGGAGCGAAGGTGATCTTAACCTCCGTTCTGCTTTCACACACCTGATGGGTGATGTAATGTCTACGATAGGCGCTGTAATAGCAGGTGTGATCATCTACTTTACCAATGCCAACTGGCTCGACCCTTTCGTCAGCGTCTTGATCGGATTCATCATCATTTACAACGCCTGGGGCATCCTGCGCGAGACAGTGGAGATCCTGCTCGAATCAACGCCGCGAGATCTGGATATGCAATCCATGGTAGACGAGATTAAGAGCATTGATGGCGTGCTCGGAGTACACGATCTCCACGTGTGGAGCCTGACCAAAAACCTGCGCACAATGTCTGCCCATGTCCTCACGGAAAACCTCTCTATCAGTAATGGAGCAGAGATCCAGAGCAATATCAATGAGATACTCTCTCGTCGGTACAATATCTCGCATGCCACGCTGCAGCTCGAATGCGTGGATTGCGAACCCGATTCACTTTATTGCGATATCGATGACAAGCAGGACGTTTTGCTGTCAAAAAACCTCATCGGACATTAAGTTTTAGAGAGGGAGCTTATGAAATGGGTTACCCGTTCCCACGTTCACGTGGACCGCGTCGCGTGTCCATGGTTGATCACCCGCTTCATCGATAATGAAGCGGAATTTTTATTTGTTCCGTCGGGCGAGATCAAGCGCATCGTCGAACAGACCGGCGCCATTCCTTTCGATGCTTCAGGTGTGGAGCTCGGACATGTAGACGGACGCTGTTCATTTGACTCGATCATCTTAAAGTACGGTCTCAAAGAACCGGGACTGCTGCGACTGGCGAAGATTGTCCATGCTGCCGACATTGCAGAGCAGCTGGATTCCGATCCGATCGCCCGCGGGCTGGAGGCGATCGCCACTGGTTATTCGCTGCGCTACCCTGAAGATGAAGAGAACCTAGTGCATCAATACGAGGTCTACGATGCCCTGTATGCCTGGTGCAGGCTGGATATGACAGTACCACGCGCGTAACGGCAACTCATGAATTACTTCGACTCGTGATGGGATTTTCCTCACAGTTAACGTACCGTGTAAATTCCATATGATGTTGGACACGCAGGATCTCGAGTACCCTGTCGATCTCTTGTGTCGTCTGCTCAGCGGTCCAACCGAGAACACTGGCAGTCCGATGGGCTAGGTCGCGCACTGTTGATTCTGTGGCGCGGCCCAGCATGGCGGTATTCGTGCGTCGGAAGACCAGGTCATCGAGGTGAACCACATCTTCATCGCGTATCGTGGATTCTAGGTCCGTGTTTTGATCGTGCCTCGCTGCGCCGATCTTGAGATTTTCCGTGTTGATTTTGCGTACAACTTTTAATCTAGTCAATACTGCATCACTCGCCTGTTCTGAAAAAGCGCGGAAGGTGGTCCACTTACCTCCAACGAGAGAAAAAATCGGAAATCTATGATCGTGGTCGGCTTCAAGGATTTCTATCTTATGGTCGCGCGAGATCTGTTCTTCAGACACGGATCCGAAAACCAAAGGTCGAACGCCGGAAAAAGTATAGACGATGTGAGAGCGGTCGATCTGGATGCCCGGGAAGACACGCCTGACCATTTCAAAGAAATATTCGATCTCCTCCTCGGTGATCGCGACATCGTCTGGATCCTCCACGCGGATATCCGTGGTGCCGACCAGCACCCTGTCCTCAAGCGGAAAGATCAGCACCAAGCGGCCGTCCTTATTCTCGAAGAAAAATTCGTGGCCGCCAATGCTGCGGTGCAATTCGGGGTGGTCGAGCACCAGATGCGATCCCTTTGTCCCGCCGATAAACCTCGTTGAACTTCCAACAGACGCGTTGATCCGATCGATCCACGGACCTCCAGCGTTTACCAAAATGCGCGGCTTTACGATAAATTCTCCCCCGCTGACCTCATCCCGTAGTTTCACCGAATCACCATGCGCGGAGAGCATGCTCACATAGTTTAATGGCCTGGTTTGGGAACCAATCTTCCATCCGTCAAGCAATACTTCGATGGCGAGCCGTTCCGGCGATGGCATAGCCGCGTCGAAATAGGTGGCGGTATACAGCACTTCGGGATTCACTGCCGGGAATAATTCAAGCGATTCGGCTCGTGAGCGGAAGACATGCACCGGCACTGTTCTCTGTTTGCGCGTGAACCAATCGTAAAACCATAATCCTATCTTGAGCACCAGCGCGCCCCGCTCCGACGGGCGGTTCTGCAGCCCTATGAATTTAAGCGGCGCGTTGAATAATCCACTGAACCGCTTGAAAATCGGGAAGGTTGTTGGAAGGGGTTTGACCAGGTGTGGGGCGTTCTCGATCAGCAGGTTGCGCTCGCGCACGGCTTCACGCACCAAACGGAACTCGCCGTTTTCCAGGTAACGAATACCGCCATGGACCATGTGAGAGGACGCCGCGCTAGCCCCGCTGCAGTAATCACCACGGTCGATTAAAACGACATTCACTCCCTGCAGGGCAAGATCGCGAAACGTGCCGATACCATTAATACCCGCGCCAACGATTAGGACGTCGATATCCGGCATGTCGCGTAAAGCTTGTATCCGTTGAGACCTATTTTCAACAAGCATCATTCCACCCAATCAAACGTGCGCGTTACGGCTTTCTTCCACTGGGCGAACAGCTCAGTGCCCGCATTGCTTTTTGGATTAGGAGACCAGGTTTTGTCCGGCTGCCAGTTGCGGTACATGTCATCTCTCGCCTTCCAAAAGCCAACGGCATAGCCTGCCGCATAAGCTGCGCCTAGTGCGGTTGTCTCCGACACCGCAGGGCGAATCACTGGCACGCCTAGCACATCCGCCTGGAATTGCATCAAGAGGTCATTGCGAACCATACCGCCATCTACTTTGAGCGCCATAAGCGGAACGCCCGAATCAGCATTCATGGCATCAAGGACTTCGCGGGTCTGGAAAGCGGTCGCCTCCAGGGCGGCACGGGCGATATGGCCGCGGTTCACATACCGGGTGAGGCCGAGCACAGCGCCGCGCGCATCGGTCCGCCAGTAAGGAGCAAAGAGTCCGGAGAAAGCGGGGACGAAATAAACACCCCCGTTGTCATCAACCGTACGGGCAAGGTTTTCAATCTCTTCCGAACTATCGATTAACTTTATATTATCTCGGAGCCACTGCACCAAGGCACCCGTGATCGCAATGGAGCCTTCCAAAGCATAGACCGGGGCTTCCTGTCCAAAACGGTAGCAGAGGGTGGTAAGCAAGCCGTGTTTTGACGGCACGATCTGTTCTCCGGTATTGAGCAGCATGAAACAACCTGTGCCGTAGGTGTTCTTAGCCTCGCCGGGTTCGAAGCAGACCTGCCCAACCGTGGCAGCCTGCTGGTCGCCCAGATCGCCTGAAATCCGAACTGCTCCGCCAAAGGGACCATCCGCTTTGGTGTGCCCGTATACTTCCGCAGAGGAAACAATCTGTGGCAGCATCTCGATCGGGATATTCATGGCATCGCAGATCCACGCATCCCAGCTGAGGGACCTAAGGTCCATTAATTGTGTGCGGCTGGCGTTGGTGACATCAGTGAGGTGCTTCCCACCGGCCGGGCCTCCCGTCAAATTCCAGATCAACCAGGTGTCGATATTACCAAAAAGAGCCCGTCCGGATTTGGCGGCCGCACGGACACCTTCAACGTTTTCCAGTACCCAACGGATCTTTGGACCGGAGAAATAGGTGGTTAACGGCAAGCCGGTAAGGCTGCGGAAGCGGTCCTGGCCGTCTTTTTTACCCAACTCCGCGATCACACCGCTGGTGCGCACGTCCTGCCAAACGATCGCGTTGCAATAAGGGCGGCCGGTTTGTTTGTCCCAGACGATCGTAGTCTCGCGCTGGTTGGTAATGCCGATGGCGACGATGTCACCAGCTTTTACCCCACCTTTACGCATTGCCTCGCGAATAACCTGTTGTGTTTTTTCCCAGATCTCCAACGGGTCGTGTTCCACCCAGCCGGGTTTGGGATAGATCTGTTCATGTTCGAGTTGATGAACCGCCACGGGCCGACCCTGTTCACCGAAAAGGATGCAGCGGGTGCTGGTTGTGCCCTGGTCGATTGAAACTACAAAATTGCTCATGTCTTCATTCCCGCTTGAAATTGTTTTCAGGAAAGAACCCAGCGGAGTAATTCTACCGCTGGGTTCCTATCCATTTTTTCCGCGCTACTCAGCAGGCGATTAACCGATGACCGACCCAGCAGCCAGGAACCAGATGGCAATACTCGAAATCATCAACGCTCCCAGGTAAATCCTTCCGGTCCGTCGATAGAACCAGGTGAGGAAAAAGAAGAGGATGATGAACTCCGGAATATAGACGAACAGCATAAGTGGCCACATCCCGGTGAACTGGGACAGACCGACATTCTCAAATCCTGGACCCATTCCCAATAAGAACCAGGGAACGTACTGGAAAGCCCAGACGAGGAAGAGGCCGGTCACCATAGCGTACACAACCTTGAGCCACCAGACGATCTGCGTCTTTACCGGAGTTTCAAGTTCCTTTTGCCTTGCTTGGCCAAACAGGAAGATGCCGCCGTTGATCAGGAAGAAGAGCAGGGCTGGAATCAAGTAGATGAAGAAGTATCCCAATCTGCTCAGATTTCCAAACTGCCTCATGTATGGCCAGGCAAATCGGAATTCCTGACCCAGTGCCCATTGGAAAAAGCCTTCGAACAGATACATCCATAGGAATAAAATCGCTCCCAGCAAAACAGTTTTCCCAATGATCCCCCAATCGATAACCGTCGCTTTCTTATCGAAGGATACGCCCATGTCATACATGGTAACGCCCTGCTTCTTTGCCCCACGATACCAAATCCAGAAAAGCACTGTGGCCACCACTGCGTTTCCTAGGAAGAACGCAGCGACACCATTCCCCATTTGGAGTTTCATGAACGGCAGCCAGGCTTCAAGTTTTCCACCCCATCCACTTCCCAAATCGACGAAACCGAAATAAGTTGGCAGTAAAACGTAGAGTATGCCGCCAATGAGCATATTAATCGTAGCCAACAGCCACCAATTACGACTGCTTGGGATGTTTGATTTTGGTAGGGGTTGAGCAACAGCCTTAAAGTAATCGTTTGCCAGCAGGATGTTGGTCAAAGGTATGAGAGATGCAAGAGTACCCAGCAAGGTGAGGAAGCCGAAGATTTCCTTCCACATAAAGATCTGCTGAGTGGGTTCAATCCACATGGATCCGCCATCGCCATCTTTGAGGCCCAAGCGCATCCAATCCAAAGCTTCTGCAACCGCTTTGTTCGTCAACGGAAGTAAGTGGTGATCCATATTGATGAATGCCATTCGACGGGCGGTTCCATCTTCGAAGTTGCCATACGTGGTATCCCATTCGATCGGCTCTTCGATACCAAGGGCTGCTAGCCTTGTCTCGTTGCTTGTCAGCTCCTCGGTACGAGGTTGCATCTCGCGGAAAAACCCAAATTCATCATAGCGAGCTTGTGTAATTAGGAAGTTGGGGAGTTCGGGACTACCCGGTAAGGAGGCTTGCGAATCCATCGCCTTGATATTCTCTGGGAACAGTGCGGGTAGCAGCACGGCATTCATAGTGCCCATAGAGTGACCCATCAGGCCTATGTTCTCTGAATCCACAAAAGGCAGGGAGATCAAATAGGCAAGGGCCGCCTCGTTGCCCATCACGTGAGGCATGCCCATGGTTCCCGCCCCTTCGGAATCGCCATGACCGATGGCGTCCGGAGCCAACACCACGAAACCTCGACGGGCAAGCTCAACCGAAAACGGATCTTGCACGTTCTTATCGTTTTGGTACCCGTGCATGTTCATGACCGCAGGCAGAGGATTATCAGCTGTAGCGATTATTGGTCGGAACAACTTTGCTGTGACGATCTGTCCATCGAAGTCTGGGATCTTGACTATGGATACATCTACTTTTCCCCAATCCCGCTCGATCCCAAAACTCATCCATGCTGATATTGCAACGATACCAATAAGTGCAAAAAACCAATTCCAATTCTTTCGTACATCTGCTTTCATAACATATCTCCTTTCAAAAGAATGAAAAAAGGACTACCTACTTAGATACAAATTAAAATCTAAATGCACAAATTGTCAATAAATTTGAACATACGTGCAGCAGAAGTGGGATCCGTGGATAATAATCGCGCATATTTGTTCATACAAGTTGAACACACGTGCATTTTAGGTTATTGTTAAGGCATGAACATTCGCGACCATCAAGAAAAAATTTCCGCAGCTGTGGCAGCCTCCCGCATGTACTACTACCAAAACCTCACGACCGATGCCATCGCCAGGGAAATGCGGGTATCCCGGTCTACCGTATCCCGCCTGTTGACCTTTGCTAAAACCGAAGGCTTGGTTGATATCAAGATCGTTGACCCGGGGACAGCTCCTCAGAAACTCGAAAAGAGCATTACCGAGACTTTTCATGTGAAGCGCGCTCATGTCGTGCCGGTTCCCGAAATTGCCGGTGAAGCCGAATGGCTCGAACGCGTGGCGCAATACACCGCGAACTATCTAAATTCAATCTTTTCGTCGAATATGATTTTGGGAATCGCATGGGGTACCACCTTAAGTGCCGTTTCCCGGCATCTGCTTCGAAAGAAAACCAACAATTCACACATCGTACAGTTGAACGGCGCCGGGAACACACAGACCATGGGCATCGAATATGCAAGCGAGATCATCCGCCGATTTGCGGAAAACTATCAGGCTAGTGCCCATCTCTTCCCGGTTCCCACTTTTTTCGACTATCCAGAAACGAAAGCCGCGCTGTGGAAGGAACGCAGCATTCAGCGTTTGCTCAAACTGCATGAATCGGCCGATCTGCTTCTCTTCAGCATCGGGGCGGTGAAAGCTGGCTTGCCCAGCCACGTTTACAGCGGTGGATATCTCGAGAAAGCGGATTATACGGAGCTGCAAAAAGACAAAGTGGTTGGAGATATCGCCACGGTGTTCTTCCGGGAGGATGGCACTTGGGAAATGATAGCCTTGAACAAACGTGCCAGCGGTCCCAACCTGGATCTGTTCCGTAAAAAATATGGAGTCTGC
>MGNL01000122.1:44252-47523 GCA_001796785.1 Chloroflexi bacterium RBG_16_51_16
ATTGGCAAAAGTTAGGGGATTGCTCGCTGCGCTGCGCGGAACTCTAATGAAGGAACTGATCGTGGATGAGCCAACTGCGCGTGCGTTGCTGAAAACATCATCGAGTATTTCAGAACTTGCCCTCGGTATGGATGATGTTTCTTGATGGCCCATAAAGATATTTGGATCCTATTCTTCACCCGCAGCCTGCGGTTGTTCTTCTACGGTTTCCTCTCGGTTATCCTGGCATTGTACCTGTCCGAGATCGGATTGAGCGCGGGACTTATCGGTTTGCTGTTCACATTTACCCTGGCGGGCGACGCTGCGATCACCTTGTGGTTGACCACCTCTGCGGATACCTTCGGCAGGAAGCGCACCCTGCTCATCGGCGCGCTGCTGATGATGTTCGCAGGGGTCGTTTTTATCATCACAGATAACCTCCTCATCTTGATCGCAGCTGCGATCATTGGTGTCTTGAGTCCAAGCGGTAACGAGATCGGGCCATTTCTTTCTGTTGAACAGGCCGCGTTCACGCAGTTGCTGCCGGACACGCAGCGCACCCGGGCGTTCGCCTGGTATAACCTGGCCGGATCATTCTCGACCGCGCTGGGCGCCCTGACAAGCGGGGGACTAGCTCAGGTTTTAATTGCGAAAGGTTTAGACCAGGTGGCTGCTTATCGAATTGTATTACTGGGTTACGCCATGGGCGGATTCATCTTATTTGCGTTGTTTCTCCTGTTATCGAAGGAAATAGAATTAAAGCCAAGTGCAGAATCGCGATCCGCGCCGCGGCTGCTAGGTCTGCACCGCTCACGCGCAACCGTGTTCCAGCTGGCCGGGTTGTTCGCGCTGGACGCGTTCGCAGGCGGGCTGGTCATCCAAAGCATGCTGTCCTATTGGTTTCATATTAAATATGGCCTCCCTGCCGGCGTGCTCGGCTCGATCTTCTTTGGTGCCAATATCCTCGCAGGGATATCCGCTCTTCTGGCGGTCCGGCTGGCCAGGCAGATCGGTTTGATCCGCACGATGGTGTTCACCCACATCCCATCAAACTTCCTGCTCATGCTCGTACCGCTAATGCCGGGCTTATCCCTTGCGATAATCGTGCTACTTCTGCGTTACAGCATCTCCCAAATGGATGTGCCCACCCGGCAGTCGTACACGATGGCGGTGGTCGCACCGGATGAGCGCTCGGCCGCCTCCGGTGTGACCACCATTGCCCGTTCGATCGGGGCGGTGTTCTCGCCTGCGTTGAGCGGCTTGTTCCTCACCAGTGCTTTGCTTTTTAACCTGCCTTTTTTCCTGGCCGGAGGATTGAAAATTGCCTATGATCTCCTGTTATATAGAAAATTCGTTACACTTAAACCGCCGGAGGAGGCAAGCGTTTAGTTTGGTTCTTTCATATGAAATTTAGATGGATATGAATAAAACCAGAATTTGTTGAGTTTGGGGATTTACTGAATATGACCGATAACAACTGGCTTGAAGTCAGCCTGATCGTCAACGGTGAGTTGGCGGAAGCCGTGGCGGATGTTCTCGGACGCTACGCTCCTAACGGCGTCATGACCGAGCAGGGTGTGAATTATCTCAATGATGAAGACCCAGGCACGCCAGCCGGACCGGTAACAGTGCGCGCTTACCTGGCAGCCGATGACCAGCTTGAAGAACAGCGCCGAAAATTGGATGAAGCATTGTATTACCTGGGGATGATCCAACCATTGCCGGAAGCAAAGTACAAGTTCATCCAGGATCAGAATTGGATGGAGGCCTGGAAAGAGCATTATCACCCCATACCGATCGGCAGGCGGTTGCTGATCGTACCTGCCTGGGTGGAACCGACACAAAAAGACCGCGTGCCGATCAAGATCGATCCGGGCATGGCCTTCGGAACCGGGACGCATCCGTCAACACAGCTTTGTCTGGAATTGATCGAAGAGTATTTTGAAAAGCACTCCTCTTACAAAGTCGAAGGGTCTCAGCGGCCGCGTGGAGACTCCCCACGAACTGCGCTATTTCAAAATGACATTACGGTTGGATTCATAGATATCGGTTGCGGATCGGGCATCCTATCCATCGCGGCATTGAAACTGGGGGCAAACTCCAGCCTCGCAGTAGATATCGATCCCGAATCGTTAGCCAATGCACGCGAAAACGCAGTTCTCAATCAGATCGGTGAGCAATTGATCCTTGGAGTGGGTTCAGTCAAAGAAATCCTCGAAGGGAAATTCCCCTATCGGAGCGCTCCATTGGTTGCTGCCAACATCCTCGCACCTGTGATCCTTCGCTTGATCGAAAACGGGCTTGCAGACACGGTTGAAGTAGGCGGCACGCTCATACTGGGCGGTATATTGGAAGGGCAGGCTGAATCCATTCAGGACGCAGCGCGAGCTCATGGATTTAAGAATCTAACCTTGAAATCTATGGTTGATTGGGTAGCTTTAGCATTTCAAAAGGGTGAGTAGGGGTGTTTCATGAAACACCCCTACTCACTGCATATTTTGAATTGTGCTATCATTCCTAAAGCATGGAACGCCGAAAATTAATTTATTACCTGCTGCTGAATGTTTTCGTCTCCGCGTGTGTGACAGGCACGATCCTGTTTTGGTACGACCGAAATTACCGGGCTGTAGCCCAGCCTATTATCCAGGGGCCAGCCGCTTCCAACTCCGGCTCAGGGGAAACGGTTACGCTCAGCCCTCAAACGGACGTTCCCATCAGCGTGCAGAGTGTGATTGGTGCCGGCACCCTGGACGCGGAAGTTGTGATTGTAAAATTCGAGGGTGAAGGTCAGCTAAACCTGCAAGGTTGGCAGTTGAAAGATGAAGATGGCAACACTTTTAGCTTTCCCCAACTCACGCTGTATAAAAACGGAGCGGTGCAAGTCCACACGGTGTCTGGAACCGATACGGTGATCGATCTGTACTGGGGTGCGGGTGAAGCGGTGTGGCGATCAGGAGAAGAAGTAAAATTATTCGATTCGCAAGGAAATTTACATGCGCTATATAGAGTACCTTGATATATGAGGCATGTATTGCTTTTCACTGGAGAAGATGGATTTGTTGGCGCAGAATACCCGAGTCTTCCAGGCCAGTTCAGCCAGAGTGAAACGAAAGCAGACGCGATTACCAAAATAAAAAAAAACCATTCAGGATTATATTGCCAATCTTAATGAAGACAATTAACCCGTTTCGCCGAAATATTGATGTATGAGTTCTGACCTGTAGTCGTCGATATGTCACAAGCCCTTTACCGCAAGTATCGCCCTCAAACCTGGAATGAAGTGATCGGGCAG
>MGNL01000123.1 GCA_001796785.1 Chloroflexi bacterium RBG_16_51_16
CGATTATTTGATCTCGCAGTGCCAACGGCACTTTAAACTCGTTCGCATCAGACGTAACGTTTTCTTCACCCAGTCGAAATTCGATTGGTTTATTACTGCTAAGGGCTGCCCACGAGGTCTGGATATAACGCTGTTGTGCCGTACTTAACTCTTTGATCTCCTGTTGGGCAATTTCAAACGATCGGGTATTGGCCACTGCATTTGACAATAAAACAGCCAAATCTTCAAAAGTCGCCATATCAGTCTCGAGAAAGACGGAATCCTTTGCCGAATGAATATCGATAGCTCCAAAAACCCGTTCACCGACGTAAAGTGGTAAGCAGAGCTCTGATCGCGTGTAAGGTAGCAAAGGATTATCAACAGAAGGAGGTACTCCTTCCACTGGTTTTAATAACCTGGCTTTATTCTCACGCACAACGCTGCTGACCAGATTTTTCTGTGCCAGCTCCAGACGATGTCCCGATTCCTTCAAAACCTGACCCGCCTCTCCTGTAGCATCGACTAAGTCAAGCGTTTGCCCATTTTCATCGAGCAAATAAAGGGCTGTGAAATATGAATCGAATCGTTCAGACACCGAAGCTACAAGCTTTCTGTAAAGGTCAGCAGGTATAAGTGAGGATCCTGAGATGGCGGCGATCTCGGTTATTTTCGTCAGCTGCGCAGTTCGGGCGGTCACATACTCTTCAATATTAACCCGCTCGCGATCCAGTTCACTGACGGTAAGCGACACTCTCTTTTGAGTATCTTCAAAATCGATCAGAAATAAACGAAATGCAAGGACAAATGCGCCTGCAAGCAGGATCAACTTCGCGGATGAGAGAAGCCAGTCCTGCGGGACAGTTGTCAACCTCATGGAATTCACCAATGGAAGAGCATCATTTAAAGTCAGCCAGCCAAGCATGATGAATGTAATCATGCTCGCCAGGATTGAAATCATGCCTGCCATGGTGGAAAATAACATGGTTGCGAAGACAACCAGACCGATGAAAAATATCAAACCATCACCCAGGATGCCCGAGTGGATAAGCTCAGCGATACCCAGGAAATACAAAGCAGCCAAAAAAACCGAGGCCCGAACGGGATACGGGGATCGGGTTAAGGTTACGGCCAGGAGGGCTGAAATAAGGATCACGAAAAGAATACCAAGGAAAATATTTCTGGTGGTGCTTAATACCGGTATGAAAGTGATTATCGAAAAAACAATGACACCCAATAGGGCTGGCACAATATACCGTTCCCTCCAATTCCGATACGCCCGTTTGGCCATGGGTATGGATGCGGAGAGGGGTATGGTTTTTCTTTCATTCATCCGATCACCTCGGTCTAACTTGCTCTTCCATCTGGATCCAGCACTTGGGGGGTGATTTCGATTTTTGTTCGCCTGGCACCAACAACCTTGTTAAGCTCTGTCGCGGTCGTGGCTAAAATGGTTTGTATGTCCGTTGATTTACGAATCTTGCCGGTTATCTCGTAGATAGTCCGATCTCGCTCTGCCTTTTCACGGATCTGCTCCAGCAGTCGAGCGTTTGCGATGATGGCTGCAAGAGAACCGCCCAATGTTCCGAGCATTTCTTCATCATCATCGGAATATGCTTCAACCTTTTCACTTTCAACGTTGATCACACCAAGCAATTCATTCCGATAGATCAATGGAACTGCCAATTCGGAGCGGGTGTTCGGGCTTATCTGTATGTAGCGTGAATCTTTGGTCACATCATTGATGCGCAGCGCGCGTCTTTGAAGCGCAGCCGAACCAGAAATGCCCGTTCCAATGGGAATTTTCAAATTTGCTACATCCTCGGAGTAACCTACGACCGCCATGACTTCCAGTAATTTTTCTGTCCGGTCAGCCAATAGGATAGCAACCCGGTCGCCGCCGAGTGTGACCTGAAGTCCATTGACCGCACCTTCAAGCGCTTCCTCCAAGGTTGTACCTGAGGCTGCCGTAGCTGTGATGTGATGTAACAACCTTTGCTGGGAAAGATGTTCCTGGGTTTCGGCAAATAGCTCGGTATTAACCACGGCTATCGCCAACTGATCCGAAAGGAGCTGAATACTCCGAAGATTGTCTTCAGTAAACGCATAGGGATGATCGCTCTGGATATCCAACACACCCAGGATTCTTTCGCCAACTTTCATGGGCAGGGCTGCTTCCGCCCTGGTGTTAGGCAGGAGGGGATTGGCGAAATACGTGGCATCCTTGGAGGTGTCGTTCACGACCAGTCTTTCTCCTCGTCCACTAACAAAACCCACGATGGATTTCGATCCAATACTGATTCTATGACCCATGCGTTTCATTTGCTGTCCAGCATCACCAGTTGCCTCCCGGATCACAGCAAACTCAGCCGGTGCATCGATTAGAAAGATTGCCGCGTGATAGAAATCAAATCTCTCACGAATCAAAGTGACTGCTTTAACCAATAATTCATCGAGGTTAAGCGATCCACTGATATCCCGGGAAATATCCGCTGCAATCTCCAATTGCAATGATCGCTGCGTACTTTCATCCAGAAGCCGGGCGTTCTTAATAACACCAGCCACTTGATCGGCGAGGGATTTAAAGAATTTAAGGTCACTCTCATTGAACATAAATTCGCGTTCAAGATCTTGGACGATGAGAGCGCCGACCACCGAATCCTGAATGATCATTGGAGCGCCCATCCATGAGCGAGCCGGCCTGCCGATCACTTTGACCCCCAGCAATGCGGCTTGCCTTTCCGTATCATGAACGAGAAGGAGCGGCTGCCGGGTGTGGATCAATACTGAAGCCAATCCTTCTCCGAGCGGGAATGGATCGACTTCGGTGAGTTTATTGTCGTAGAAGTTATAAGGAATGCTGACGGTATTTTTCTGTTCATCATACAAGGCTATCGTAAAACTGTAATCACCGATAACGGTGCGAACGTTCTCATGGAGAGTCGTATAGAAATTCGATATGTCTTGAGTTGTTGTAAGTGCCTGATTAATTGAGGAAAGTGCCTCCAACTCATTCGCACGTTTTGTGTTACCAGACACCAAAGAGATCATTTCCAAATTTGCGGATACTACATCTGCCAGATTAATGTAAGGTTGAATTAACGAATTCGTGAGAACCTGTCTTTTTGCCCCAAGAATGATGACCGCAGCCAGTTCACTTCCTCTGTGAATAGGGAGGTATGCAGCTGAATCAAAACCAAGTCTTTGGACAATCTCTAACATCGTCGAAGGTATCCGGCTATCTCCCGAATCGGTAATGATGGGTCCCACCTGGAACACCTGCTTTATTTGACCCATGTCAGCCGATAGATAACGTTGAAACTCTATAGTTGTATCCACGATATTTGGAGCATCTGCGATGGTCAGAATTTCAAGATCGTTCTCTCTCAGAGCAACCAGCACAACCGGGAAAGGCGCATCACGCAATACTTTTCCACTTACTTCTAAAATCTCCTGCTCGGTCTTGGATTCAGCAATGGACCTGGTTGCACGATACAACCTGCTGAGTTCCTGGAAATTTACCTGCGTGGTTTCGACGAGACCTGCATTCTGAATGGCTACTGCAATTTGGCTGGCAAGGGTTTCCAGCATAACTACAGTCTCCGGACTGAATGCTCCGGCATTGACACTCTGTACATCCAGTACACCGAGAACCAGATTTCCAACCGAGATGGGTACGGACGCTTCCGCCTTTGTTTCAGGGAGAAACTCATTCTTGAAGTGAATTGGATCCTCGCTGACATCCGAGGCGACGCGAGGTTTGTTATTCGCGCTGACCCACCCAATGATCGAACCTGATCCGACATCGAAACGATGACCTCTTTCCAATAGTCTTCCTGCTGCGGGTCCTCGCGCAGCGCGTAAGGAGGCTGTTTTACTGGCACGGTCGATCATAAAGATGTGCGCTTCATAGAATTCGAACTGTTTAACCAAAAGCTCCACAGTTTTCGACAACAAATCATCCAAACTTGTAAGAGATGTAAGACTCTGGGCTACTTCAGCAGCGGTTCGAACCTGGCGCGTGCGGTCGTCGACCTTCATCTCCAAAGATCGGTACAATCCAGCCATTTCATCAGCCATTTGATTGAACGCGCGTGCCAATTCACCGATTTCATCTTTTCGTTCGCCCCCCTCTGCCCGACTACTCAGATCACCTTCGGTAAATTTCTCGATTACCGCCTTAATATTATCGAGGGGTCTGACGATCCGGCTTGTTCCATATACGATCACAATTGCCATCGTCAACAGAGTTGCTATGACTAGCAAAATGGTGAAGGGAAGATCCCGAGTTCGAGCAAAGGCAGCACCAGCTATCAGAATCAGCGGGATGAAGGTCAAGAGGAGCAGGGCACGGACCAATATCCCAGTCAAACTCCTACGTGATACGAAATTTGATTTTTGAAAACGAATACGCTTGAAAATGGTTAGCATTGGGTCATCATCCCATTTCCCACACCTGGTCACCGCCTAAGATCCGACGGATTTGATCCGGAAACCGGTCTGGATCCAACGGTTTACCCAAGAAGCCATCAAAACCAGATTCGCGCGCTTTTCTCATCTGCTCGAGACTTGCCTCGGCAGTCACAGCAACAATGGGCACTGACCTGAATCGCTCAGACATGCGAATTTTTTTCTGGGCTCCGTAACCATCTTCATAGGGTAGTCGGATATCCATCAGAATCAGATCCAACCTGGGCAGCGTGTCTGCATATTCAAGCACCTCGTAGCCTGAAGTTTTCCACTCACAATGAATCCCCAGATAACCCAACATTCGCGCGATCAAGACGAAATTCGAGACGTTATCCTCCACCACCAGGACTGTGGCGTCCTTGGGAATATTAGGCCTGCGAATGGGTTGGGTATCAGCAGAGATGGTGGAATTGGTCTCAACCATTAACGCTCCTTCCGATGAATCGTTCTATCTGTTGGGCTAGGATGTCGATGTCAATAGGTTTCTGGATATACCCATCACAACCGGCCTTAAGCGATCTTTCCCGGTCACCGTGCATGACGTTTGCAGTAACGGCAATGATCGGAATGTATCTGAAATCAGGATTCGACCGTATTTTTGCGGTAAGTGAATATCCATCCATATCGGGCATACTTATATCCATAAGGATCAAATCCAATCCTCCACCATACAACTTATCCAATGCCTGTACTGCATCTCCAGCCTCGACGACATCGTATCCTTCTGCATTCAAAACCCTACGAACCAAAACCCGGTTATCGGAATTATCTTCCACGTAAAGTATGGTCCCCTTGAGAGGCTCATTAATGAACAATTCATTATCTCCCAGGAGAATTTTACTTTTGGGGATAAAGGGCAACCATAACAGCAACCTTGCAAAACAGTTAACAAAAAAGTCGAGGTGGTCAGCCTCGACATGAGCGGGTGATGGGATTCGAACCCACGATATCTTGCTTGGGAAGCAAGCGTTCTACCACTGAACTACACCCGCATCGGGAACGGAGCGGATTATATTCACCGCCCAACCAGGTGTCAAGCGAAAGACGGAAGAAATGGTTATGAGAAGGTCAGCTTTGCCTCCCGGTTAATTTCGAGACAATTTCGTTGAGTGCCTCACCTGCTTCACTAGAGGGTGAGGCGTGTCGGAGGTGGGTAAGTGCAATTTCTGATTCTTCTCGGGCGATTTCCTCTGCTGACTGGAGCACTCCCTCCTCTTTGAGCAAACCGGCAGCATGCTCCGCATCTTCACTGGATTTAATACCACTTGTCCACACACCGGCAAATTTACCCTGTTTGGATAATCCTGAGATCACGGGGAGGGAATTCTTTTTGTCTAAGAGGTCACTCCCGGTTGGTTTGCCCGTCCGATCCGGGTTCCCCCAAATCCCAAGTACATCATCCTGCACCTGAAATGCCCGCCCGAGGTGAAAACCGAATAACCTGTATTCTTCTTGAACTGCTTCACTCACATCACTTAAGATCGAACCAAGGTAAGTACAGGTTGACAATAGGGCTGCGGTTTTTCCATCGACCATACACCAGTATTTTTCCAATGTTAAATCTGTTCTGCCTTGAAAAGACATGTCGAGGTATTGTCCGATCGTCAAGGAAAGACAGTTGGTTTGTAATACACCCCAAGCTTTTAGGACGGTCTGAGCAGGGAAATTAATGTGTAGATCCTGCATGGCTTGATTCGAGATGACGAATAAGGCGTCTCCTGCATTGATCGCCATTGGAACGCCCCATTTTATCCACACGGTATCCCTACCATGCCGCTTATCAGAGCGATCCTGAATATCATCGTGGACAAGCGAAAAGTTATGGGTCAACTCAACGGCAGCAGCAGCTGGAAGGGCTTTTCGCCAATCCATTTTGCACGCATGGTTGACCAACAAAAGCAATATCGGCCGAATCCTTTTTCCCCCTGCGGCTGTACCCGATCCTTCGCCTGACCAGCCCATGTGATATGTCAACATCTCTATAAATGTCCCGGCACAAGGCTGATTTAGTCGCGCGATCTGTTTCTGCAACTCGCGGTCGAGCTCGAGTTTCATTTCTTCGACAAGATTAATCATGGTAAGTATCTTATGTTTTAAATTCTAACCTGAAGTCTCGAGCTCGATACTTGCCAATTCGGAAAGCGAGCCAACTCCAGCCGAAAACATGGTCACCTGTAACTGACGTTTCATCAAATTCACCTGCTCCAGGACTGCTTCACTTGAGATTGAAGCCTGCTTCAGGAACTGACTAGCCAGGCCTCCGAGAGTTGCACCGAGCGCTATGCATTTGGCAATATCCAAGCCATCCTTCAATCCGCCACTGGCAAATACAATGATTTCCGGAACAACCTTCTTGACATTCATAATCGATTGAGATGTTGGAATTCCCCATCCCACAAAAGTCGCTGCCAATTTCCGGGTAAACTCGTCAGGCGCCCGATGCATTTCAACTTGAGACCAACTGGTACCCCCAGCTCCTGCGACATCGATCGCGGAAACGCCACAGTCTTTCAATAATTTTGCCGTTTTTTCCGAGATCCCCCAGCCGACTTCCTTCGCAATAACTGGCTTCTCCAATTTATTACAAATTTTTTCCATTTGAGATGCAATGCCGGACCAATTCGTGTCGCCTGCATCTTGGACGGCCTCCTGGAGGCAGTTCATGTGAAGGACGAGGGCATCTGCATTAATCATTTCCACCGCGCGACGACAGTGATCGATGGTATATCCATAATTCAACTGGACTGCGCCTAAATTTGCAAAAAGCAGCAATCCTGGTGCGACTTGACGTGTTATCGAATATGAATGGACCTGGTTGGCATCTTCAAGCGCAGCGCGTTGAGATCCAACCCCCATCGCAATCCCGCATGACTCAGCAACCTCCGCAAGCCGTTGATTAATGCTCGCCGCCTCGCTCGTTCCACCAGTCATCGAACTGATTAGAAGTGGAGCCGATAATTTCTTTCCGAACAAAGTCAGGGATGTATCGATTTTATCGAGATCGTGCTCCGGTAAAGCTTCATGGGAAAAATGATAATTTTCCAAGCCCGTCGAAAGCGCCGAGCGGACATTTTCCTCCAAATTAATCCGAATGTGGTCGGATTTACGTTGGTCAATCGGCGCAACTTTTGACATAAAGTAGTGTTCCTGAGAGTGAGTAATTAAGTGCTGAATTATAAGGCTAGCTTGACACGGTTATTAGACCGAGTACAATTGCCCAGTCAAAATCGAACAGGAGGTTGAAATGGCGGACACATATGCCGAGGTCAAAGGGATCATCAAGGAACTACTCGGCGCAGAGGAATCAAAAATCACAATGGAGGCACGCTTCAGGGAAGAACTCGAAGCTGATTCACTTGATCTGGTTGAACTCATCATGGCGTTTGAGGATAAATTTGGAGCGGAAATATCAGATGAGGATGCTCAGAAGATTACCACGGTGGGTGAAGCTGTTAAATATATCGACGCTCACAGGAAATAAAGGTAATATAATTATAACCGTAGAGCCGCCGGGTAAGGCGGCTCTACTGATTTAACGACACTTGTTATTTGAGAAGAAGGGGGATTTCCTCAGGATGCTTGGCAATTTTTACCCCAGCAGATTCCAGTGCTTTGATCTTGTCTGCTGCAGTCCCCGCTGATCCCTCGATGATGGCCCCGGCGTGACCCATACGCTTTCCAGGTGGAGCGGTCTGCCCCGCTATAAAAGCGACCACCGGCTTGGTCAGGTTCGCGGCGATATATTCAGCGGCTCTATCTTCATCCGTTCCACCGATCTCACCAATCAGAACTATTTTTTCTGTCTGAGGATCATGCTCGAACAGTTCAAGGACATCGATAAAATTCGTCCCATTGATCGGGTCGCCACCGATACCGACACAAGTCGATGCGCCCATTCCAGCCAGCGCCAACGCGTACAAGACTTCATAGGTCAGCGTTCCCGAACGCGAAACGACACCGATATTGCCTGCCGAGGCAATATTCCCTGGAATGATGCCAACTTTTGATTCTCCAGGAGTTAATAACCCCGGACAGTTCGGGCCGACCAGTCTTACTTTTTTTTGATCCAGGTAGTTACGAACCTGCATCATGTCCTGGACGGGCACGCCTTCGGTGATGCAAACGATGAGCGGGATCCCTGCATCAGTTGCCTCGAACATTGCGTCTGCTGCAAATCGTGCCGGCACGAAGATCACGCTCGTATTAACTCCAGTCGCTTCCATGGCTAATTTCACAGAATCAAACACCGGTATCTTACCCCCTAAGACCCACTCACCACCTTTTCCGGGCGTCACACCGGCTGCCACCTGCGTCCCGTATTGAATCATCTGCTCTGAGTGAAATAGACCCTCGTTGCCTGTAATTCCTTGCACCAACACGCGTGTGTTTCGATTAACTAGAATGCTCATGATATCTCAACAAGTTTTATCGGACAGACCGGTTTTTCTGATGGTTCTTCGCAGGCGGAGCGCCAACTGGCACTACGGATTCCTGCATCACAGGTATCCGGGTGGAAGCAGTCTTACCAACCGCGGCAACAGCTTTTTTGGCAGCATCGGCAAGCGTTTCAGCTGTGATCATCTTCGCATCCGCAAGCAGTTTGCGTCCCTCTTCCGCATTCGTGCCCACCAACCTGACGACCATCGGTATCTTCGGTTTTACTTCGTCCATTGCGGCCAGAATACCTCTTGCGACTTCGTCGCAACGGGTAATCCCGCCGAAGATATTCAACAGGATAGCGCGGACATTCGGATCAGAGAGAATGATGCGCATCGCAGCGGCTACTTTTTCATGACTGGCACCGCCACCGATGTCAAGAAAGTTGGCTGGTTCGCCCCCGAACAGTTTTACGATATCCATACTTGTCATCGCCAAGCCGGCACCATTGACCATGCAGCCAATATTCCCATCTAATTTGATGTAAGAAAGGCCGTATTTGCGTGCGGTGGTCTCTTCTGGCGCCTCCTCGTCAAGGTCGCGCATCTCTGCAAGGTCAGGGTGCCTGAAGAGGGCATTATCATCGATGATCATTTTGCCATCCAAGGCGAGCAGCTTTTTCTCCTTGGTGATCACCAGGGGGTTAATCTCTGCGAGTGTAGCATCCGTCTCATGATAGATCTGCCACAAAGCCTGGGCGATCCTACCAAACTCCTTCCAATGGTCGCGAGGCAGGTCGATGGATGCAGCCAGGTCACGCGCCTGATAATCCCTCAAACCCAGGAGAGGATCGATATGGATTTGAATGATCTTTTCCGGGGTTTGAGCTGCCACCTCTTCAATCTCTATTCCGCCGGCCGACGAGGCGATCATGACCGGTTTCTTCTTGGCCCGATCATTAGTAATGGAAAAATAGATTTCTGATTCGATCGCCGCCGCCTCATCAACAAGCACTTTACGAACCGGCAGCGATTTGATCTCCATTTCAAGAATTTGTGTGGCAAGCTGTTCGGCTTCCTCGGGATTTTTGGCCAGCTTTATCCCGCCAGCTTTCCCCCGGCCACCTACAAGCACCTGTGATTTAATAACAACGCGGCCACCGAGTTCTTCAGCAATATGCCTTGCCTCTTGAGCGGTAGCCGCCACTCTCCCTTTCGGGATTGGTATGCCATATTTGGCGAATATCAATTTTGATTGGTATTCATGAAGTTTCATACTCTTCCTGATAGGGGAAATGTCAAAGCACGAGCATTATACCACTCAGGTAATTTACATCCTCTCTGTCTGAAATCATTCGACAGTGTGTGGAATTGAAAATCGCATGATCCGGTTATACAACCCATCTGTGACCCAGATGTACCCATCCGGATCGATCGCGATCCCTGAAGCGAGACCAAATCCAGTCGAAGTATTATCGAAATCTCCCCAAACTCTTTCAAGCTCACCCTGCCCGTTGAATTCCATCACCCGAAAACCTTCAGGATCTGTGATGAAAACATGCCCATTGTTACCAACTGCAATAAATGGCTTGTTATCCAAAGATTGTCCAAACCATCCATAAACATCCCATTGCGAACTCGGGATGTAGTTTATTCCATCTTCGGAGAGTTGAAAGGATTGAATCCTCTGATTCCACGTATCCGTCACAAAAACGCGGCCATCCTCGGATACTGCCACGCCTACCGGTTCGTCAAACTCACCCGCACCCAATCCAGCCGCCCCAAACTGAGTGATGTAATTGCCATCCGAATCAAATACGACAATCCGCTTATTGCCTGTGTCAGCGACGAATATCCGTCCATTTGAATCTATCGCCAGGCCGCGCGGTCCATAGAAGGATTCGGGAGTTTCGCCCTGTCCAAAGATACCCCACGCGTGAATAAATTTCCCGTCCGCTGTGAATTTTTGGATCCTGTGATTCCAGGTATCCGTCACAAAGACAGATCCATCCGGATCAACGGCAATCCCCCAGGGTTCATTAAATGTGCCCTGGCTTACAGGGATAGATACTCCATCAGCAAAAGAACCCCAAGTATGGAGTATGTGACCGTCAGGATCCAGGTGAACCACCCTGTGGTTTCGCGAATCGGTTACATAAAGAGTCCCATCATTTGCAAATGCCAGAGAGCGTGGTGCATTGAGGCCGATCGATACACTGAGTGTGTCGTCTGAAAGGATTCGATCTGCCGGCAGGATGATCGACTTGCCCTCGGTAGGATCGACCTCCTCCTCCGTGGCAACCGGAGAAATTCCATAGTTCCAAATCTGGGAAGCAATATCTTTCCTAACGTACAACCGCATTTGATCGGAGGGCACCCAGGTAGTCAGTGTGAGGTCACTCCGTCCGATGGCTTGAGCGTACTCGGTGTAATCCCGGTCCAGCCAGATTTGAAAGATTCCCTCCCGGATTTTGGGATTTAACAGCGCATTGCAGATCCGCGAATAATCCTTATTCTTTACCAACCTAAAAATACCCAAAATTCCTCTACAAGGATAATCTTCGGAAAATTCCACAGCTGGATCTCTATCACCCACCAAATTAAAATAATCCTGCATGGGCCACCACATACGGATGTAGTCCATCCGATAAAATCCGGAACCCAGAGCTGCATCGATCCGGTCAAAATTCTTCTGGTCAACAATAACCACGACTGAATCACGCAGGGAGCGAGTGGGCTCATCGAAGGAGCGTTGGTTGGTAAAATCTCTAAGATACCAGACGAAGGGCCATGAGACCCCGGTATCGGGTGCACTGGCGTCATACGCAACGACAGCACTCATCCCTCCGGTAGTCCGTTTTGAAATTTCCTCAGCCTGCTTGATCACTTCCTTAACTCCCCGGGCACCGTGAGCATAAACAAGAAACTCTGTCGCCTGATCATGGGCGATGTAAGCCGCCCTAAAAGAAGCCCGCATAGTCAGGATGACAAGCAGGAAGAAAAATGATAATAGAGTGAGCCGACCAATATCCTGGAAGGACCAGTTGCGCCAAGCGTAAAATATTGCCGCAAGGGTAATAACAGATAAGATAAAGGGAAGAAGAAATGAAGAGGTTGCTTGTAGTTGAGCCAATTGCTTTCCCTGGAAAGGGGGATTGGGTCCCAACAAGGAGGAAAGAGCGCCAATCATCCCGGTGATAAGCAAAAAACCCAGGATTAAGGCGAGCCACATCCGCTTGTTAAAAAATCCCGACCAATTAATTCCTTCGATCAATTTACCTACCGCCCAACCGGTCATGAGAATCAATGGCCAGGTCATATGAACGGTAAGCCAGGGCATCCTTTCACCGGCGTATGAATACGCGAGGATGCTGGTAACGCTCCACCAGGTTAATAATCCGAAGGCAACGGGAAATTGTGCTCCTCCATTGTCAGGATCGGCTTCGATCTCCTGAGAAGGGGGTTTGTTTCTAATGAGTCCCATCGCTAGAGCGAGAATGAATCCCAAAGCTGGGAGAAATTCATAAATTGGTAGTTGAACAAGAATATAGTAATACCAGGGCTGGCTGCCTCGCTGCACGCCTTGCTGCACCAACCAGTAACCAAGGGAGCCAAGAGTTCCGGTAAAAAAACCATCGCTATTGGTAAATACGGTTGTGTATAAAATTGTGAATGGGACCCAGAAGACGAGTGCTACTTTCCACCACAGCTGCTTGTTCCAGGTGATACCGATAAGGAGAGATATGCCGAACATAAAGATCAATGCCGCACCGATCGTAAATAGAGCATTCTGATCCGCAGACATAGCCTGGACTTCAGCTGCCGTAGTCGGTATGGACACGTGGAGCCATCGTTCAGTACCCTTGATCATGAACGGCGCCAGCAGCGGTGTAACAAGCATCCCGGCGATCATTAATAGGTTGAAGGACCTGTGCTCGCGGATGCGCGTCCAGGAATACCCTTGGATCAACAAGAAGATGGAAGTTATTGCAGTCAATAACGCGACAAGCAGGAGGATCGATGGAATGGAGAGTGTGGATATTTCAGGAGGCGAAAGCGGCAATATTGGGTGGGCTGGATCTGCGGGAGCAGCTGTTTCAACACCGGTTACGATCTGTTGCTGCCGTGTGGCGAGGGCATAACCCACAGACGCAGCCACGAGCAGGACTGCCAATCCGAGCGAAAAAATAAAAGTTCGATACTCTTTTTCCTTGCCCGGCCAAGGTTGACGTGTGACGCGAGCAATGAAATAAATTGCAAGAAAAAGAAGAGCCTGGGCTGTGTATATGAAGGCTGTTTCCTTTGATACAAAATGAAGGACCAATGAACCTGCAAACATATACAGATATTTATTCTCCCCAGTTTCCAAGTGCCGGAGCATTACATACAACATAACTATGCCAGAGAAAGCTGCAAATGATTCGTTGCGGACATATCTTCCGTAATAAAGCATGTATGGTGAAATCACAAGCAGAAAACCCGCGACCAAGGCGCCGACCTTTCCAAGGTAACGCCGCCAGTACCACATCATCCAGACGCAGGCGATGCTGAACAGAGCAGCGGGGATCCGGGATGTGAAATCGGACACACCAAGAATCAAATATACAAGCGAAAGAGCATGGAATTGAAAAGGTCCATGCATCATGGGTGAGTGTTGATAACCCTGACCACGGTACAAAAGCCATGAAAAATATGTGTGCAGGCTTTCATCATGGGACATTACCCGTGATCCAAGGTCGTAAAAACGCGTGGATATCGCCATCAGTATGACAATTATGAATAGAATGGCTTCAAGATTAAATACAGATGGCAGGGAGGGATGGATCGGACGGCTTATCCAGTTGTTTGATTTATTTTCCATTTATATCTTTGGTGTTTTCAGGGATTTAAATTCCGCCCAATTGTAATCGAAATGACCGCGCTAAATCACTGTACCAGCCAGCTGACCACAACCGGCATGGATATCGATACCCCTGCGGGCTCGGATCGTACAGGTTATCCCTGCATTTTCCAATATTGACTTAAAGAGGGTTGCGCGTTCAGCGGATGCAGGCGAGCCTGAGAAACCACTGGTCGGGTTCAAGGGGATCGCGTTCACGTGGCAGAGCAAAACCTTCAACATTTCCGCCAGGCGGGCAGCCACCTCAGTCGTATCATTAACGCCTTCGATCAATGCCCACTCGAATGAAATCCGGCGTCCGGTTTTGTCTGTATAGTACCTGCACGCGTCCAGGACCTCGGTGATTGACCAGCGTTTGTTTACCGGCATCATCCGTGTCCGTGCGCCATCATCAACGGCGTGGAGCGAGATCGCCAGATTCACCTGCCTTTTTTCGTCGGCAAATCTTTTTATCATGGGTACGATCCCCACCGTGGAGATCGTGAATCGCCTTGCACCCATGTTGAAACCATCCGGGTCATTGAGGGTATCGATCGCAGACAAGGAATTTTCGTAATTATGAAAGGGCTCGCCCATACCCATTAAAACTACATTCGATAATTTTTTATTTTCTCGAAGCAGCTGGCGGGCCGTGTAGATCACCTGGTATACGATCTCACCCCGGGTAAGATTTCTCTTATAACCCATTTGACCGGTAGCACAAAAAACACAACCCATGGCACAGCCTGCCTGAGTAGATATGCAAACCGTATTGCGACGATCATATCGCATGAGTACGGTTTCGATCAGATTTCCATCATTCAATGAGAAGAGTGTTTTAGTCGTTTTGCGATCACTGGAGGTTAATTCCCTGATCACGCCTAAACTCAGCCAATCCATTTCCATATCCAGGCGATTTCGAGTAGCTGCCGGCAGGTTTGTAAATTCATCCGGTTGTGAAAACAAATTTTGGTATAAACCTCTCCACAACTGATCGGCGCGGTATTCAGATTCACCCCATGAGGAAAGCCTGACCTTAATCTCCTGAAAATCCAAATCGTAGATGTACACAATCAGGCCAGCAGGTGAGTAAGGTCGTCTGCGATAAAATCCGGGGGAGGCATCCAGCGTTCAGCCTGATCTCTGGACGAAACCCCGCTCAAGACGAGGGCACAAAGGCATCCAGCTGCCTGGCCCGCAGCCATATCAGTTTCCAACCTGTCTCCTACAACCAGGGTTTCATCGTTCGAGGTTCCCAAATGTTCGAGCGCTATCTCAATGATCCGCGGATATGGCTTTCCCGCATAGATCGGTTCTATGCCAGTGGCGGTGGAAATAACCGATATCCAGGCGCCAGCTCCCGGGATCTCGCCCCGCGGGGTGGGGAAGGTTTTATCCGGATTAGTTCCATAAAATGGAATACCCTGCTTTACAAGCAAAGTCGCTTCGCGCATTTTTTCGAAATTGACCTGGCGATCCAGGCCGACAACAACTGCTTGTGCGTTCCCAGCATCCGCAATGGAAACCATTGAAAAATTCTTTTCCTGCAAGGCCTGGATTAACCCCGATTCACCAACAACAAATACCGGTCCCCCGGATGGAAATTTGTGAGCTATCAGGTTAGCAACGCAAATCGCCGATGTGATCACCCGATCAGAAGTCACCTTGACCTTGAAGCTTGCCAATTTCTCAACATAGGCTTCCGGTGATAAGGTGGCATTATTCGTGGCAAAAACATATTTCAATTTTAACGATTCCATTCGGTCAAATATTGCTGTTAACTCACCGATGGGTACTTCTGACCTCCAGAGAACGCCATCCATATCTAAAATCATTGCTTTGATTTGTGACGGTAATTTCATGCTAAGTATCTTAACCCTAAATTTATCAGAGGATTAAATCTATTAATATTCATGACCGGACGTGCCTTTGGAACTAAGGGCTAATGAAAAATCAATTTTCAAATTTTGAGAAAAGGTAGTCGAGCACCGGTGCATCGATCCAGCCTTCTTCAGGGTCTGCTCGCTCTTCAAAATTCTCATTACCAATGAATTGTTTGAGGGCTATCTGAGTCTTTTTATCAAATACTCCATCCGGTTCTCCATCGAGGTATTTCAATCGGATGAGTATTCGTTGGATACGATTTACAGTCTCATTGTGCAGTTGGATACGATCAGATTCGACGCTCTTACCAAAATACAAGGAATGCAGTTCTAGGAGCTTGCCTAGTTCACGGACTGGATCCTCATGATCGTCGACTCGGTAATCGATCCAGCGGTCATTAAAACCGCCGTATCCTGAACTGGCTTTAACAACAATGATAGCAGCGGATTGGCGACCGCGTCTATCGCCACCGGCTCGGTCTCCAGCAACTAGAGCTGCATAGAGTCTTCCTGGAAGCTCATGTTTGGATTCCAGGAAACCATTTTCCATAGCCTTGACCACTTGGGCACCAATGAGGATATTCCCTTGAATCGCATATCCTTCACCGGTTAATCCGCCCGCCCATTGGTAACAAGCCTTTCCAGTAAACGTGGCTGCACGACCCAGCTGATCTACCAAACCAACCTGCCTGCTTTCTTTTCCAGGATCTTCATCAAGTAACCTTTTAATTACATCTTCGGCGGGAAGCCCCGAAGACATTAGTTCAATACCAATTGCTCCAAAGGAGGTATTGGCAAAGGATTGGGTCGCGACGACACCGGAACCTGCTTTTGCCCATGGAACGACCGAACCAACAGCTGGAAATTTCGATGCTACGGCAACACCCCAAGACTGATCTGTAAGATCACAGGCTGCTATAGAAAAGGTCATCGTGGATCAGATCAAACCTTCCGAACGATTATAAGATAAAAAAAAGACCCTGAAAGATTTATCCTTCAGGGTCTTGCATACGGGTAAATATTAAGAAGGGATTACTGCTTCATCTTTTCCGGAGCTTCCAGGACTTGATCTACAACACCATAGGATACTGCGCCTTTGGCATCCAGGTAAAAATCACGATCGGTGTCGCGTTCGATCACCTCCAGGGTCTGACCGGTATGACTGGCCAAGATTTCATTTAATAAGTATTTCTGGCGAATGATCTGCTTGGCGGCGATTTCGATATCCGTTGCCTGACCTTGCGCACCGCCGAGAGGTTGGTGCATGTGGATCGTTGCATGTGGCAGGGCGTATCGCCTGCCTTTCGTGCCTGCGGTCAACAAGACTGTTCCAAAGGAGGCAGTAACGCCAACGGCAACGGTACTAATCGGATTGGAGATCATTTTCATGGTGTCATATATCGCAAATCCAGCGTAGATATGACCGCCAGGCGAATTAATGTACATTTGGATCTCTTTCTCCGAATCCTCATGATTCAAAAACAGTAATTGTGCGACAATGACATTAGCGACCTGGTCATCGATGGGGGTACCTAAAAAGATTATCCGTTCCTTGAGGAGCAGGGAGTATATATCGTAGGCGCGTTCCCCTCTGCCGGTTGATTCAATAACCATCGGAACAACATTCTTAAAATCTGGGATCATAACGTTCTCCTTGTTCGAATAGGGAGGAGGATACCAAACTCACGTTGGAATTTTGTTAATGATTTGTTAGGAAAATGTGCAAATTCGTAATCTCACCTGACAAATCGCTTATCATTCTTTTGCTTCACCTTTGTCTTCGGATCCAGCTTCACTGATAGCCTCGTCAGTTTTTTGGTTGGAACCTTTATCCCTTACCTTTTGATATTCACCGGTTGCGATCAGTTTAAGCACTTCCAGGGCGCGTTTCGTCAGCAATCGGTTGGCTGATTCTACTGCCAGAGCTTCGGCGACACGTTTTTTACCCTGGTTACCACCGCGAATGTTGTTGAAATCCACGCCCTGCATTGAAAGGGTGCTCACCGTGGCATTAAATTCAGCATCCAGGCTGCCATTATCGATCTCGATCTTTTCGCGTCTCACAATTTCTTCCATGATTAGCGATCGCTCGAGGCGTTTCCTGGCAACCGGCAAGACATCCGACTCGATGAATTTCTCCCGGGTCGTGTTACGAACCTTGAAATATGCTTCCAGATCCATATTTTGTTGTGCCAAACGCTGGCCGAGATCCTCAAGTACGTGCTGGACCTCATGATCGAGGGTTTGCGGTGCGTACTTGATTGAAGCAGACTTTTTAATCTTTTCGATCAACTCTTCAAAATATTTATCATCAAAATCAGCCTGGGAACGCGATTCAACATCCTTTGCGACGGCCGAGCGCAAGGCTTCCATGTTATCCCCCAGCCCAGTTTTTCCAGCAAATTCGTCATCGAGATCTGGAAGGATAACACTTCGGACCGTTTTCACATTAGCTTCGATTTCAACCTTCTTCCCCTGAAGCTCTTCAATCTCCCAATCGCTTGCATACTTGTGTTTGACTATCTTGTTTTCAGTTGGTTTTAGACCAACTAACTCTTTCCCAAAGCCGGGGAACGGCCATTCCGAATCACGGGGTTCCTTGCGGATGAAGGTTGCGAATCCAGTCCGATTCAATGTTTCGGTATCGGATTTGGCGTCCAATAAGACGTAATCTCCCACCTGTACTGCACGGTCGACAGTTTCTGTGGTCGCGTACATTGTGCGTAAATCTTCAATAGCCGTGTCAACTTCCTTTTGACTAGGAGCGACCCATTTATAAGCCTGACGGAGGTTCTGATAATTCCCAAGGTCCACTTCAGGAGCTAGCGGAACATTGAACACAAATTTCGACTGATCAAAATCCTCGACCGGATCGAGCGTGCCTGCGGCACCCGGTTTTATTCCAGCTTCATTTAATATATTGGAATACTCTGCATCAACAAATATATCGATCGCTTGTTCCTTGATTGCGCTTTCTCCAACGCTTCGCACGACAACCTCGTAGGGAGCTTTTCCTGGACGAAATCCAGCGATCTTACTTGATTGCGAGATTTTCCGAGCGGCGCGATGCTTGAATGCATCTAGTTGCTCAGGTGATATTTCGACGGTGAGCCTCGCTTGATGATCCGCCTGGATCTGTTTTTCGATTTTCAAAAGAATTCTTCTTTCTTAAACCCGATTGAGGTGGTGGGGACGGTGGGAGTCGAACCCACACGCCTTGCGGCACATGATCCTAAGTCATGCCTGTCTGCCAGTTCCAGCACGTCCCCGGTATTTATATTCTGTGCTTCAAAAATCCCGAACTGATACTTCTAGCAAGCGCCGGAATTATAAAGCAGGGGTTAGAGCCCGTCAATAAAGGCAGTCATTCTTGGTATAATCCGCCGCTGTGTCGCGTATCATTAAAACTGAGACTGTCGGTAAACAGAGATCACAGCTGAGCAGAGCAGTTATCCTTGCAGTGAGGGAGTTGGCTAAGCAGACGGAGACTGGCTCAGAGGCACACGATCTGGCTGCATTCATTTCTGAAGCCCTTCGCCTTATCTCGGAAGGCATCGATGAATCCGTGAACGCATGGGAAAAACGCGGGTATTGGATTAAAGCAGATCGGTTTCGGATGGAGTGGTCCTGGGCAGGGGAGATGTCCAAAAAAATGAAATCCGCTGTAATGGGGGATGATTGGGGGAAGCTGGCAGAATATTCAACGGTCATCGCTCAAAAGTTACCCAAAATCAAAATCGGCACCCGCCACAGATTGGGAAGACCCTGGGTGGGAGCTTTTGATCTGATCCGCGCCCGCAAGGATTAAGGGTTAATTTACCGGGGGTTTTTGATGGGCCATTTCTGAGAAAATTCTATCTCTTTCGATGTCGGTCAAAATCATTTCAGTATTATTCAGCAATTCGATCATCAATTCGCGGATGTGCCGATTGACGAAATGATGCTCCAACGTCGAAAGCGGGAGGAACCGGGCTCCGGCAACGACATGGATGCAACTTGGAGCACCACACAGGCAAATAAACGGCGCGCTCATCTCCCATTCCGTCGACGGATAAAAGAAGGTCAGTTCATCTCCAACGCTGAGATCGCGGCAGGCGATAACCAGCATGCGACTTGTATCCAGGATTACACTGGGATCGCAGGAGTGATTCATGGAAGCCAGTTCCTTGACCTCGACATGGCGATCACGTCCGATTTGAACGGTATATTGCGTCGGTTTATTTTGTAACGCCTCGGACGGGATCACGCAGATGATGCTGCCTTTGCTGTATGTGTGTTGAGTCGTCAACCGGCGGAATTTATTTTGTGATCGAATTACCAAATTTGCAGGCATGCCCATGGGCATTATAAATTTCCTTTCCACTCATTACCAAAAATAGAATATATCGAAATATAAAACCAAAGTCAATGATTTGCAAGGTTTATTTAACATGAATTTATTTGTATTTTGTCCAATAACATTTATCCAAAAGCTCATTTGGAATATAGTTTGAGTACGAGTTGCATCTGCGTGGATACATCTTCATTTTGCCACCATTGCAAAGTTAATTCCAATTCAGTCAAAGAATGATATTTCATTTAGTAAATCGCAATTGTCAATAACTAATAATTATCGAGCCTCCAGAGAGGGGAGGGTTGGTGTGTTGCATTGATTGACACTATTTAATGCAAAATATATTTTTCAATTAAATTTGAAAATATCATGCAGTCTCGGAGTTGGAAATAACTAATAAAACGGTTTACATAGGATCAGAAGGGGAGCCATTGGTAGACTGCCAGGCTATTTAAATAAAATAAATACTCAATTAATATTTATTGCTTTCGATAAGTATTATTATCAAAAACATTGACAGGAAGGTGAAAATTCGTATAATAATGATATGACGAAAAAACAATCTCAGAAATCTTCCGGATCGACCGGACGTACTATTAAAACTATCAATGATGCTATTGAAAAATACTTAGACACAATCAAACAGGTCCGAAGCGATAATACTGCCAGGGCTTATAAAAATGCATTAAATGTCTTTCGGCTGATGCTCGAGCAAAATAAGCTTAGCCCAGAAGACACACCAATTACTCAAATAAACGAACATCTTATTTCAAAATTTGCCGCCAGCTTGAAGACCTATTCGCCAGCGACGGAACGGCTTTACATACAAGCTGTGTCAGGATTTTATAAGTACCTCGCGGCTGAACAATTATCAGAAATAAATCTACCTCGGTTGGAACTATTAATAAAACAGCGTACCCGTAAACCCGGAATCAGGTTGCCTCAATTCCCCTCTAACGAGATTGAGAGGATCATCGATCACGTCACTCCATTGACTTCAAGCGAAAAAACCGCTGAGTTTGTAAAAAAATCCAGTCAAAAGCAACTGAACATTAGGCTACGCGAACTGCGAGATCGTGCCTTCCTGGTAACCCTCGCTGATACTGGACTAAGAGTACATGAGGCTTGCAATTTGCGTCGGGGTGACATGGACTGGAATGAAGGCCGGGCTGTTATCGTCGGCAAAGGAGATAAACAAGCCGTAGTGCGTTTCTCTCAAAGAGCGATACTGGCATTAAAAAATTATCTTCAAGCAAGGTCAAATTTGGATGGATCATCGGGTCGCCCCCTGGGTTCTCTGCCATTGTTTGCGAGACATGACAAAGGCGCTGGTAAGAAAGTTAAACCGATCACGCCAACCGGTGGTAGGAACCTGGTAAATGAACGCGTCAGGGAGATACTCGGCGAGGAAGCTGTGGGCAGGATTACGCCACATTCGTTCCGACATTATTTTGTCACTACCGTACTGCGTGGATCTGGAAATCTCAAGCTAGCGCAAGAACTAGCCCGACATAGCAACATCCAGGTCACTCAACGATACGTTCATCTGAGTAACGATGAGTTGGATAAGGGTTATCACGAGATATTTGAACAAAAGCACAATCCTGCTGCCAAATAACTTATGGAAATAATGCGACATTGAATGAAGCTTGGGTCGAAAAAAAAGTGCCCTCCCCTACTCCACAAAACCTCATAACCCATTCGTATTGAAAATAGCATATACCTCAAATTTGTAATCGGAATTTGTTACGAAGCTTGATTTTTATGGATTAGATAATGATTAACCTGGACTTTCTAACCAAGTACCAAATTACGTTGTCTATTCGCTTCATAAATCAACAGTGCGCTGGCAACAGAAACATTAAGGGAGTTTACCTTACCCACCATGGGGATTTGCACGAGCAAGTCGGCGTGTTCAAACCAGAATTTCGTTAATCCCAGATCTTCAGTTCCTACGATGAAAGCGGTCGGGTTACGATAATCCGCTTCCGTGTAAAGATGCGTGGCTCCAGGACTGGCTGCAACCATCTCGATGTCCTTCGCCTGTAACCACTCCAGGCAATGAGAATTGTCAGTCATAATCACAGGTAAAGTAAACACAGCACCACGGCTTGCTCGGATGACGTTGGGGTTCCAAATATCAACTTGTGGTTCTGTCACCAGGATGCAGTTCACACCGGCAGCATCCGCTGTACGAATAATTGCCCCCAGGTTCCCGGGTTTCTCAATTCCTTCCACAACCAGTAACAATGGTTTATACGCCAAGACTAATCCTGTCAATTGTCTGTCGGGCATTTCGAAGACTGCCAGCCAGCCATCCGGGTTTTCCCTATAGGACAGTTTATTGAAGACGTTCCGGGAAACCGTGAGCACCTGGTCAGCCTCGGAGATAATCGTCGTTCCATTGGTAATTAATTCCGGAGCCGTGTAGAGCGTAATTGGCTTCGCACCCGTAATGAATGCGGTATGAATTTCTTCCCGACCTTCAACAACGATCCTTCGGTCATTTAAGCGCAGGCGTTTATCCTCACGAAGCTTTACGGCATATTTAACCTGAGGATTCTGAAGGCTTGTAATATCAATTTTCTGCATAATAATTATTAATTTTTCACGATAACAATTCCAATACTTTATTTGACATACCTGTCATAAAAATGAGCTGAACGTTCCATGAAGGCAACCCATTCATTTCCAACAAATGAATGGGTTTCACCTTCGTAGGCGAACAATTCAGCTTGTACACCAGCGTCGAGCAATGCATCGTACAATTTCCTTGACCACTCCGGAGGCGTACCATTCGAATATCGCCCATCCTCGGTGCCGTAACCAATCTGGATCGGTATGCGAATGTATTCCAAATTGTTGATAGATGATATCTTCCTCAACATCTCAGGGTCATAAGCAGCCATCTGGTAGGCATTCAATAAATCAGTTGGCAGATTTAGCGGGAGAATATCCGAGGAGTTACACCCATAAAGCAATTCATTCTCACGCACATCGCCAATGCAGCCTGCACCCCAACGGGAAATAAGATCCGAATCATCGGCGCTGACGGTCGAGTAGAGCACAGCTGCCTTTACTCGGGAATCGATTGTAAGTACCTTCATCGTCACTCCCCCACCCATGCTGTGACCCAGCATGCCCAGGCGCCCGGGATCAGCCTGGGGAAGAGAAGGTAGAGCGTTGATCAAGTTGATCACATCAATCACCAAGCCGGAGTAAAAAAGGCTCGGACCTACTCCAGAGTCTCCCCAACTGCGATAATCAGATGAGATCGTCAAATAACCATGCCTGTTTAAATACCTGGCTATGCGATCCGTGCCATCACCTGACTGATAATAACCGCGATAAAAATAGCCATGGTTCAGGATGATGACTGGAAAAGGCGCCTTTCCCTGGATGGGAAATTGTAGAACTCCACTGATCATAAGCCCATCACTCGGATATTCAATCAGGTAACTAACGAAATCATCATTCCTTTCGAGGATAGGACCGATCTTTATCTTTCCGCTTCTGTAGCTGTGCACCCGCAACCCGTCTATTGTATAGGGATTAATCGCCTGTTCTACGGTTTGCGTTGCAGTGGGAAAGAGTGTCGGAGTAAGCTCTGGATTTACAGTTGAAGTCGAACCAGGCTTGGACTGGTCACGCGGCTGCATAACCGATCCTGGAGAAGTACAGGCCAGAAGTGAACAACACAATAGAAGGGAAATAAGCCACATAGCAATGTTGATTCGAGAACGGCTTGTCAGGATACCATAATCCGCCATTTCCAAATTGGTGATTTTTGTCATTTGCAGGTGGAGGAGTTTCGTCCTATACTCTTTTCGGAAACTTTTTGATGTGGAGGAATAATGAGTGAAGGTCGCAAAAAAATAACGCTCCCCTATCTTTTCAAGAAAGTTGCCGATGGAGAACCGATCACCTGGTTGACTTGCTATGATTATCCGACCGCCTACCTCCAGGAAAAAGCCGGTATCGAAATGATCCTGGTAGGCGACAGCCTGGGTATGACGATGCTTGGGTACGAATCCACCTTACCGGTCACCATGGAGGACATGATCCGACACAGTCAGGCTGTCCGCCGGGGCGCACCGACGGCATTTGTGATCGGGGATATGCCTTACATGACCTATCAGCCCTCGGTTGAAACGGCGATTCGGCATGCCGGGCGATTCATGGCGGAAGCGAGCTGCGATGCGATCAAACTCGAGGGAGGCGAGTCCATGGCGGATCGGATCAAGGGGATTGTAGATGCCGGGATTCCAGCGATCGGCCATCTCGGATTGACTCCTCAATCCGTCAGCGCATTAGGTGGTTTCAAGGTTCAAGGCAAGGATGCAGCTCTGGCAAAGAAAATAATCCAGGATGCCAAAACCCTTGAAAAAGCAGGAGCGTTCATGATCCTCCTTGAAATGGTCCCCGACCGCGTATGCAAATTGATCACCGAAAGGGCGGAAAATTGCATCATCATGAGCCTGGGATCCGGCCCGCATGCTCATGGGCAACTGTTGATCTATCACGATATGTTTGGTCTTTATCCAAGGTTTAAGCCGAAGATGGCTAAGGTGTTTGGCAACGCAGGTGAAGTCATCCTCAATGGTTTGCAATCCTACCACGATGAAGTCATCCAAAGGAAATTTCCACAGGCGGAAAATTGGTTTGGCATCCCGGATGAAGAGTATCGGGAGTTGGTGCGATTGATCGGTGAGAAAAGTTGAATAATAGGAATCTCCCATTCCAGATAACCTGACATTATCGAATTATAAACAAGGAGGCAGGATGGATGCGAAAATAACCAAATTGCTAGCGATTCCAAAAATTCGCATGGATGCCATCAATGCTGTTCTACTGAACCAGGACTCCAAGATCATCAGTGAATTCCTCTCCGTGGTAGCAAAATATGGTACACCAGCTGAGATTAACCGGAAGGCAAACGAAGCTCGAGTCCTTAAACGTTTATATAAAAAGGTTGAATCTATCAAGCCATCCTACCTTAAAGATCTTCAATGGATCACCGAACAGCGCGAAGCCGGTAAATTTGTGTCGATTAAAGAATACAGGCGAAAGGTTCTGGGCGATGCAGTCAGGAAGAAAAAATTTTCCGATCGCTTTGCGGTTACCCTGGAAGTTTCAGCCTTGCAGTATTTTCCCTGGATTCGGGAAATGGTTGAAAAGGCGATTAAAGAGCGGTCTCTCATACCGGGGCGGTTCATCAAGGTACGCAAGATGAAGGAACAGGAGGAGGATGGGGACCTGCCCGCCATTGCCGCAGCAATGCAGGTCATAGGGGCATCCTATGTCGAAACCCTTGATACAAAAGGTACCGATGGTTCGAATCCCCATCTCGGAGGACCGGAAACAATAACAGGATATTTTGGAGGAATTGGTCAACCCAATG
>MGNL01000124.1:0-5168 GCA_001796785.1 Chloroflexi bacterium RBG_16_51_16
CAGCGTGCGGTCGCTCCAGCCCTTCTCGATCAAAATCGGTGATCAGGAACGATTGATTTTCCTCCAGCGCTTTACGTTCGAAGGCGGTTAATTCCCTTCCTTCTGAGCACCCTTTATGCGATTCAACTTGGAATGCATTTGTCTGTGAGGCTGGTTCGAAAATGAAAACAGAAGCGCAGTCCGCCTTGCTGACCAGCAAGCCTTCCGAATGGATGACAGCCAGCATGTTCTGGACGTCCAGGGTGGCGGTCAGTTCACGGTTGACGCGGGCGACCGCGGATAGCCGCTCAAGCTGCTTACGAAGCTCCGGTTCACTTTGCATGATCAGTCTTCGCGACTCGATGACCGTGGCAAGGTTGGAGGCTGCGCTGTTCAGATAATCTACGTCCGACGCATCGAACCAATCCACGTTCGGACTTGCAAGCATGATTTCACCCAGACATCGACCGCGTACGATAAGGGGTGACACGATCATGGATTCGAGATGGAGGCTTTTGATGATCGTGGCATACAGAGGCTGGCGACCGTGCTCGGAGGACAACCGGGCTGACAGCCTGGCTTGATGGGCGCCGGTCACCGTCGATCTATACGCCGGATCGTCGAGGGATAAACTGGGAAAGAACTCGATGGCGTTTTCAGACAGGCCAAATGACGCTCCTGGCATGGCTTCCAATACGCCGCGTGTTTCGTCGAGGATAAAAATTGAACCCGAATCCGCACCGAACAACCGTCCAATATCCTGAATGGCATTTGCTAGAATTGCTTCCAACGAATCAGTTGATCCGGTGATTGACCCGAGTCGCTGCAAGGCTTCTGCACGCTGTCCGCCTCGCCTGGCTTGATGGACCAGCATGAAATTGACAATGGCGGCTGCGCTCTGGTCGGCAGCCTGTTGTATCAATCTGAGTTCGGCTTTGCTGAACTCCATCGGACCATTCCGGTGATGCGCAACCTGTAGATAACCCAGTGTTTTATCGCCGGAGATAAGAGGCATGAATACTGAATCTTTCAGGCTGGCTGCGGTAGCAACGTCGGTCAAGCCGAGGATTCGTAAGTTCTCATCCTGCATGGCGTTCATAGTGATGATCGGTGATTGACCGAGGAGCACTTTCTCGGCTGGGCTTCCAACAGGGATGGAGGTTCGGTAAATTTCTACAAAATCTTGAGGCAGACCCATGAACGGAATCATTCCCTCCAAAGCACGTTTACTCTCATCGAACAATAGGAATCCAACAATCTCCGTCCCGAATAACGAATAAAGCGGTTCGACCAGATGTTTGAAGATTTCCTGCTTACTCTCGTATGAAGCCAGGGACCGGAACAGTTCTGCCAGACCGGCAAGTTCGATGGCTCTCTGGGCCTCAAGTTCATACTTTTGAGCATTTCGAATGGCCTGTGCAGCCTGGGTCGAAACGAGCTGCAAGAGCTCAACGGTTGGCTGGCTGAAACTCACGTTACTAGACTTACCGGCTTCAAGCAACCCGATCATCTCTCCATCAGCCCTCAATGGAACACCAAGGTAGGATCGAATGATTGGGTTATATCCATTTCCTCTTGTGGAATCTTTCAGCTGGTCACCCGCCAGAGCCAGGGCTTCACGAGCGGTTACCAGTTGCTCTGTCAGGGTTCCAAATTGCGAGACCTCTACTCGTAATAGCCGCCCTGCTGGTTCACCTACATTGGGAAGTGAGGTGTGCATCCTCTGCCCGGCGAAGTTTTGAACCGGGGAGGACGTTACCCCGGGAGGACTCTCTGGTGATCTTTCTAATTGAAGGGAACCGGTGCCATCCTTTAATCGGTAAGTCTTAAATAGCTTGTCTTCATCATCCCACAACTTTAATTCCAAAATATCGGATGGCGTGATGCGCCGAATATTTTCAAGCACAGTTTGAACTGTCGATACAAGATCAAGCTTTGCTGAAAATGCCTGGCTTAAGTCCGTAACGAGCTTGACCATTGCCGTGGCTGCTTCTCCGCCCTGGTCAGCAGTTTGTGACATCTCCAGGGGTCGCAGGGCGATCAACATGAGCGGTTGATAACCTGGTACCGCATACGAAGTAGCCTGGGCTAATTTGCCTTCGACCATTAATCGGGTATGCCCGGGAGCAGCACACAGACTGAGAAACTCACCCGAGGGTCTCACCTTTCGGGTCAGGCCGTCCAGGTCTATATAGGGCTCATCTTCTCGCAACCCAAAGAACTTCCGCGCAGAAAGATTGATGTATTCCACCCTTCCCCCTGGTTGAAGCAATAGAACCGCGTCTCCGGATTGAGAGGATTCAGGATAGGTGAATCCGGTTGAATCCCGTTCTCCTGATTTTTTAGCTCGGGTCAGTAAGCGTGATCCTAACCATACCGCCATGACCAGCAGTAGTCCGGTAAATAAAATTCCGCTACCCAGGTTTAATCCAGGAAACATAGGTGACGTTATCCTTTGTTATACGGCTGCAGTTGTAGCATCCTGGCGGCGGGATTCCGCGGCCATCTCTGTAATTTCACGAATATCGGCAAAATACTGTTCCGCAGGGGAGACAATCCCAGTGGACACAGTCATGAACGGTATTTTGTGTGATACCCCGTCTGGCCGATCCACCTTGATAAAACCCTGATCCCTGTCTAAAAAACTGTAATGGGTGAGAATTTCCGCGGCAAACCGATCTTTCAACCGGTTTCGCATTTTCTCGGCCGTAGATTGACCGGTGATAATGACAAAGTGATCCCCGCCGGTGTGACCGATGAAATCAGCAGAAGTTCCAAGTTCATCGACGATTTCTCCAAGCAGCATGGCTGTGTAACGCAGGACATCATCCGCTGCGACGAAACCATAGACATCTCCGAATGAATCGAAGTGGTTGATGCGTACATCCATGAGAGCCCATTCCTGCGTGCGGATGATCCGGCGAAGCTGCTCCTCGATCAGACGGCCGGCAGGCAATCCGGATTTCGGATCGGTCAGGCTTTCCCGTTGTGCGCGTCGCAATGCACCCTGGACCCGCAGTTTCAATTCATCGACATCGAAAGGTTTTGTAATGTAATCATCCGCACCCAACTCCAACCCCTGCAATTTGTCACTCCGTTCGTCCTTCTGGGTAAGGAAGATCACCGGGATGTGACTGGTTCGCAGGTTGGTGCGCAGCGCCCTGCATACTTCATAGCCGTCGATATCTGGAAGCATGATATCCAGGATGATCAGGTGCGGCGGCACCTGCTTGGTTTTTTCAAGTGCGTCGGAACCGCACTGGGCAATATCCACTTCATAGTCCAGACCGCTGAAATAGATTCTGAGCATGGATGCAATATCTACATCATCTTCTACGATCAGCAGTCGAGTATTACCCATCCAATCCTCCTGAACCCACAGACCAGGTGTTCCTGAACCTCAATCTTGTTCAATTGCCATATCAGTTCTGCAGCAGACAAAGCATGCTGATGGTTCTTGACAATACGCTAAGAAACGGAAATTGGTCTTTTAACCATTCCGGTTTCATACATAAATATAACATTACTGGCAATGGGAACCATTGCAGGAACGTCGCGGGGCAGGGTGCCATATTCGCTTAATGTACGAGTCGTTCAGGGTTGTAGATCAGACAGGTGTCTATTCTCTAATCGACCCCCTAATTAACAAAATTGTAGAGAATTCCTCCTAAACCAGTCATTGAAAATTGACGGGAGTAAACCCAATCAATCGAACGGTTCGGCTCGAATGTATCCATAATGTTTCAACAGGGGTCAGTCCATTTTCTCAACCATGGTTGAACCCGAACCAACTCCGATTTGTTATTTACCAAGATTCATGTCCGCTGATTGGATTCCTATGGTACGGAGTCTGATGCAAGCTGGCGTCTTTCAGCCGATGGTGATCGCTATCTTCGAAATGAACATCATGATCGATGGCTTTGAGCCCGCTCCACACAGGTGTCAGCAGCACATCTGATTCGATCATCCGCGCTGGATAGATGATCAATCCCGATCCGATCCGGCAATTATGACCTACGCATCCGCCGATCGCGGGACGATTGGCTGGTTCGAGATCCCCCGCTCCGTTCCTGGCCCGAATGGCTTTCGGGAGCAGGTTGAAATCCGTCCATGTCGATCCAGATCCGATAAAAGTGTTCCGACCGATGACGCTCATTTGCAGGCAAGTGTTCTGGGCGACCGTGGTGTTATCCATCAAGGTGGTCATGAACAGCGCCGAGCGGAATGGAAGAAAACAACCATCGCCAACCACAGACAACATCAATTGGACATCCTGAGCAATCGAGATATTATTCCCTATCAAACAGTTATCGATCACTACTCCGGCGTTGATGGTTACGTTATCTCCGATGACCGCAGGTCCATGGATTATGACGCTCGGATCGATGATGCAATTTCGGCCGATTTTTACCAGCTCAGAGCATTCAAGGATTTGCTTGCCTTCAAACATGGCCTTCGCCAGGAGCTTTAGTTTATAGCCGGGATTTTCTTTTAATCTTTTTTCGAACCGGGCTCCGCGTTTAAATTGACCAAACACAGCATCCGCGATGAATACGTGTACCCAGGAATCTATCGCGATGAGTGAACGCAGGGGTACTTGAAAGACCAGGTCACCGCTCTGACTAGCCATGTAACTCGGGACGCGATAATACCCGATCTCCTGGGCTTGAAGGTCAACCACGAGAGGTTCAGCTTCATCGCCCGGTCCATTCGGGTAATACCACAGGTCGGCTAAGTAGAGTTGATCTGATTGGATGTAGGATGTGGATAATGGAAGCGCGTGTTCATAAAAGGCTGGATCGTCCGCGCGAAACGCAGCACGGACAGCCTTCCCCCTTAGGAATGCTCCCTGCATGAAGGCCTGCAGGTAATGTTCGTCAAAAAAAAGGTTGTCCCTGTAGACAATGCAGGGTTCATTTACCTGGGGTAACCTTTCACCTTCTTTAAGCTCCAGTTCGCGTGAAACATAAGGTCCAAGGAGGTTGCGTTGATGCAGCCACAGCGGTGTATTTTGGATCCGCAGCTCACGCGCAGGTTCGCAGAAGGGTTGGATCTCCTTCCCATCCTGCAGGATGATCTTCAGCATGCCGGGATTATACTTCCACCGCCTGGCTCATCGTTTGATAATCCAGGCTGGGATTGAATCGTTCATTGGATCGGACTCAATCGAATTTCAAAGCTGCACTGGG
>MGNL01000124.1:5193-6616 GCA_001796785.1 Chloroflexi bacterium RBG_16_51_16
TTCCTTGACTTTGTAGAATTTACCGCCGCTGAACCAGAACATGGCTTCATGCAGAAATCCCGCCGTCATGAAACATAGGGGTTGATCCGATCTGCGTTCCCTGCAATTGAGACAGTGCTGCTGGCGCCATAATATTCGATCGATTTGGAAATCGATCTGGATGATTTGATCGGATTGATTTTGCATCCATTCCGATAATATTCTCAAACCGGATCGAATTTTATTAGGCGGGGGAAGCAGTCGAAATGAGTTCCCGTCCAAGCCGAGCGCTGCACCGTACGCCCGGAGGATCCGGGTAAAAAGCACCTGACCGATACGGAAACCAAGTCCCCACCCGCTGGAAAGTCCATATTTATTTTCAAGCGCCTCAAACAGCCGGCTGACCTGAGCGGAATAGGTTGAATCGCGTACTTCATGTGGCTTTTCCGCACGAATTGATTGTTCCAGGTCCGATAACCTCAACAACCCTTCAAGCTCATCTTGACCGAGGATCTCGAGCATCGAATCCTGCAGGCTTAGCAAGAGGTCATTCGAAATAATTTGTGGCCTCATGGAATTATCTAATTGTACTTTTCCTCTCCGGGGATTGACGGATGAAAAACCAGCCTGAGTTTTATTGAGTTCAAAGTTGTGGGTTCCACCTGTAAGAATCTACATGCGACTGAATATATTCTCTCGGTCGGATTACAGTTGCTTGAATTTAATTACTGAATCAGGTCCAGGAAGGATCTCAAGACCTGCCTGAATTCAACGGGCTGGTCGAGCATGATGAAATGGCCTGCCTGCGGAAATCTTTCGATCCGTACCTTCGGTAAACTGATTTGTAATAGCTTCCATTGCTTCGGATTTACAACAATATCGTGATCGCCGTACATGCCCATCACAGGGCTCGTGATCTGTCCGATTGTGTTCCGCAAATCGGTTTTACGCAGGGAACCAATGCTTGTAAAAAAAGCTTCCAGCTTCGTTCGGGATACATCCCGATCCATAATGGCCGGCCAATTCGGATCCCTGGAATAGTAGGGTCCAAGGAGATGGTAAAAAGCTTTGTAAATCCACAGGTTATGAAAAGTAAGCCAGGCGAATATCCGGTACCCGAATAATTTTGGAAACAGGAACAACGAACTCCCAGCGATGGGAGACCCTATTACAACCACGGCTTTAACCCGCCGAGGATATTCCATCGCTGCCATCAAGCTGACCGTTCCTCCCATGCTGTGACCGACCAGTGGCGCGCTAGCAATGCCGAGTTTTTCCATGAACTGATCGACCAGACTCACAAATTCCTGAACATCATACGATGCCCGCCTATCGCCCGATTCTCCAAATCCCCAAAAATCCAAAGCATAGGTCCTGTAATTGGAGCCAATTTTTGTCATGGTCTCCTGCCATAGTCCCCAGGAACCCTGATAACCGTGTAACA
>MGNL01000125.1:0-6027 GCA_001796785.1 Chloroflexi bacterium RBG_16_51_16
GCTGCTCAAGCGCGGTTATCTGGTACGCCTCCTGGTTCGCGACCCGAAAAGGCTTGAGGGCAGGGCCTGGCGTGAGCGCGTCGAGGTGGTCGGCGGCGATGCATTGGATCCCAATGCATGGGCTGCCGCCATGAAGGGAATTTCTGTCGCCTATTATTTGATGCATGGACGCCAGGGCGGCAAGTTGGATGCGGAGCGCGACCTTGAAATGGCCCGCATTTTTGCCGCTGCCGCAGATGAAACCCGCATCCAGCGGATCATCTACCTCGGTGAACTGGTTGACCCAACCTCAACCTTGTCGCCCTACTTGCGCGCCCGCCATGAGACCGGTTACCAACTGCGCTACAGCCGGGTCCCCGTCACGGAGCTGCGCGCCGGCATGATCATCGGTTCCGGCAGCGCGCTGTTCGAAATGATCCGTTACCTGGCTGAACGCGAGCCGGTGCTGGTCTGCCCTGCATGGTTCTTTTCTGAGGCGCAGCCGATCGCCATCCGGGATGTGCTCTCTTACCTGATCACAGCCTTGGAGACACCGGAGAGCATTGGAAGGGTGATCGAGATCGGAGGTCCGACCCGCCTGACTTACGCGGACATGCTCATGGGTTATGCCAAAGAGCGGGGCCTCAAACGCTGGCTTGTGCGTACGCCGGTTTATGCGCCCCGCCTTTCCGCCTATTGGGTCCACATGGTCACACCCATTCATTGGCGGGTCGTCCTTCCGTTGATCGAGGGGCTGCGCCTCAGGCTGGTCGTTCGCCAGGCTGCTGCCCGGGATATTTTTCCACAGATCAAGCCAATCGATTACCAAACTGCGGTCCACCTGGCCGTCGGCCGCATCCAACGGGATAATATCGAAACGTCCTGGACGGATTCGCTCTCCACAACCATGGGCATCCTGCAGCCGTATCATCTGATGGTCGAGGAAGGAATGATGATCGAAAGGAGGCAGGTGCTGCTCGAAGTCCCCGCCGCAAGTGTTTTCCGAGCCTTTACCGGACTGGGTGGGGAGCGCGGCTGGCTCTTCATGGATTGGGCCTGGGCGTTGCGCGGCTGGCTGGATAAAGCCGTCGGTGGGGTTGGCTTGCGCCGAGGCCGCCGTCATCCCGATGATCTGCACACAGGTGAAGCACTGGATTTCTGGCGTGTTGAAGATATTGAAAAAGACCGTTTGCTCCGACTGCGGGCTGAAATGCGAGTGCCGGGCAAAGCCTGGTTGGAGTTTCGTTCAATGGACCAACAGGGGAAAACCCTCCTGACGGTCGTTGCTTATTTTGCGCCGCGTGGGTTGTGGGGGACTCTGTATTGGTATCTCATGTGGCCATTCCATAAATTCATTTTCGATGGATTGACGCGCAGGGTTGCTTCCCGGGCGCGCCTTTTAAACCGTTCGCACCTGGCTGCGGCTTCGTGAAAGACCGCCTCGTGCTTGTGACCGGCGCCGCGGGCTACATTGCCAGCCGCCTGATCCCAAGGCTGCTGGCTGGTGGTTGGAAGGTTCGGGCAATGGCGCGGGACGTGCAGTCCATTAACCGGCGGGGATGGTTTCAGCAAGTGGAGGCTTATGCCGCGGATGTGACCCGTGCCTCCACCTTACCGGCCGCGCTCAACGGAGTGTACGCTGCGTATTACCTGATCCATAATATGAATCTCGGGCGGGGTTATCAGGTGAAAGAATTGGAAGGTGCCCGTGCTTTCGCTGTTGCTGCTCGTGAGGCGGGAGTGCAGCACATCATCTATCTGGGCGGGCTGGCCGATCCGAATACGCCGATTGCTCCGCACCTGCGCTCGCGAATCAAAACCGGAAGGGCTCTCGCTGAAGCCGGAGTGCCGGTTACGGAATTCCGCACCGGCGCCATCATCGGTTCGGGCAGTATTTCCTTCGAGATGATCCGCTTCGTAACCGAACTTTTTCCGATCCTGATCGGTCCTGTCTGGTTGAAAAATCTCTCTCAGCCGATCGCAACGGAAAATGTGATCGATTATCTCGCCGCCGCACTGACCCGTGACGCAGCTCGCAGCCGGATCTTCGAAATTGGAGGTCCTCAGGTAAGCTCCTACCATGAGCTCATGCTCCGGTATGCCCACCTGCGCAAGCTCAACCGCCGCATCCTCATGGTCCCGTATCTGCCCCTGGCACTGATGGCTTGGGGAGTCGACCTGGTGACACCCGTGCCGCGCCCGATCGCCTATGCCTTGATCGGTGGATTGGCGAATGACAGCATCGTGACGGATGACTCTGCCCGGCGTGAATTCCCGGATATCAGCCTCATCGGTTTTGACCAGGCTGCTGTTGCGGCATTGGATCAGCTTCATCCTGACCGGATTGAACCCGTTTGGAGGGATTCGCGCCGGACCACCTCCAGTGTGAAACATGAAGGATTTTTTATTATCCACCATGAAACGACCGTCGCGGCGACTCCCGAAAATATCTTTGCTGTCCTCGAGACTTTGGGTGGGGAACAGGGTTGGCCGTATGCGAACTGGCTCTGGCGTTTGCGTGGCTGGCTGGATCGGCTCGTTTCACCTCGCAAGCACGACACACGCGATGGCACTGCTCCAGCCTCAATCTCGACCTCTCACGGTGACCCGAAAATATCAGTTGGGGATTCCCTGGATTTTTATCGCGTCGAAACGGTCAGTCCGGATCGCTTGCTGCTTCACTCCGAATTAAAAGTTCCCGGTGAGGGCTGGATGGAATGGCGCCTTTCCACGGACACCGGCACACCAACCCTGCACACCGAACTAATCCAAACCGGATATTTTGCCCCGCGCGGCGTTCCGGGTTTTATTTACTGGGTGATTTTGTATCCGTTTCATTCGCTGGTGCTGCGGGGATTGCTGAAAACCATAAAAGGCAAAGCTGAACGAGGATTGGAAGCGTGACGAATGAAAAAACGCATTTCGAAACATAATTCATCCTTGACAATATCCCCGGCTGTCGTAAAATCAGCCGGAATATGACCATGGAATTCGAATTACAATCCTTAATGCGGTTAAACCGCACACGAATAACACAGGCAGGTCAGATTAAATGAGTCGCTTTCAGCGGCTCATTTTTTTATTACACAACCTGTCGCTTATCTTTAACTATTTTTCTGATAACAAACCGCTCGCATATTTATGCAAAACGCTGGCGATCAAAGTTTGATAGGGTATGCCCTCTCGCAGCGCCCGTTTTTGCAGGGCGCGCAGGTCTTTCGGCGAAATGCGGATGTTCACTCGCTTTTCCTTGCGGAAGGTGGCCCTCGCATAGGCACGATATTTCTCTTGCTCGTCCTTGATTTTTTTGACAGACTGCCACTCGTCTTGCTCATAAGATGCAAGGATCTCGAGTTCTTCTTGTCGGAGTTTTAAATTCGTCATGGCTTATTACCTTTTATATACTTTTTTGTGGCTTTTCGGCTTGGAATGATGGTTTTCAAGATGACTTCTTCTTCATTTTCGAAAAACGGGACCAGATATGCGTAATCGTCGATCTGTATGACGAAAATTTTTTGCCCTTCGTACTTTTCCTGGTCAGGATGCTCTAAAATATCGAGTAAAAAACCGGTTTCGATTAAAAGGACTACTTCTTCAAATGACACCTGACGCTCAGCTTTTAGGAGTTCATTCTTTTCTTCGCTCCATGAAAAATACTTCATGTTCCAATTGTACTAAAATGTGTGCCTTTTGGCAACATCGGTATAATTAATTTGTCATGATCACCCTCCCGGGTCTGATCGACCCTCACGTCCACTTCCGCGAACCTGGCGCGGTCCACAAGGAGGATTGGGATAGCGGTACTTTTGCCGCGCTGGCGGGTGGATTCACCATGGTCCTGGCCATGCCAAACACGCAGCCGCCGATATTCGATGCAAGCTCGCTCGACTTGGCATTGCAGGCCGCAAGAAGTAAGGCGCGCTGTGATTACGCTCAATTCCTGGGAGCGGGTCCGGCAAACGCAGAGATCGTGGCCGAGCTTGCCCCCCGTGCTGCAGCTTTGAAAATGTATCTGGATGCAACCTACGGAGAATTGCGCCTGGATGACATGGGTCTTTGGGCTCCGCATTTCACGAAATATCCAAGGGAGTTTCCGATCGTTGTACACGCAGAAAGCCGGAGCATGGCCGCTGCAATTCTATTCGCGGCTTTATACGACCGCCCTGTCCATATCGCCCACATCTCATTGAAGGAAGAGATCCTTTTGATCAAGGCCGCCAAAGAAAAGGGAATTAAGGTGACTTGTGAGGTGACGCCTCACCACCTATTTTTATCCTCTCCTGCCTCTGATGCAAAAAACACCCTGAAAATCAATGGTCGCCTGGAGGTTCGTCCGCCTCTGGCTTCAAAAACGGACGTCGAAGCCCTCTGGGAAAACCTGACGGTCATCGATTGCATCGCCACGGACCATGCTCCGCACACCCTGGCAGAAAAGGTTTCTGCCAAACCTCCACCTGGATTCCCAGGCCTCGAAACATGCCTGCCCTTAATGCTGACCGCAGTTAACCATCAACGTTTGACCCTGGACGATTTAATTCAGAAGATGCATGCCAATCCCAGGCGCATCTTCAACCTACCCGACCAGCCCGATACCTGGATCGAGGTCGATCAAAACGAAGAATATACGCTCAGTGCCTCAACTCAATATACGCGCTGTGGCTGGACGCCGTTCGAAGGCTGGAAGGTGAAGGGCAGGCTTCACAAAGTTGTCCTGCGCGGTAAAACGGCTTTCGAAGATGGAAAAGTCCTGGCCGAAAAAGGCTCGGGAATTAATGTCAGGTGATCTTTACGGGGACATGTAACTTTGTTTTGACGACATGACGACACAATCATAAGACTATTTGCATCTAAAGCTTGGAGGTCCAATGCCCACCCCTGCCCCGAATCCCCACCTGCCCTTTGGCGATCAGCGCGGTGCACCCTGGTATGGAAAGGATATTCTCTCTGTTAGACAGTTCAATCGAGAGGATCTGGAATACATCTTTGCGGTCTCCCACGAGATGCGCACCATGGTTGAGCGCGTCGGCACATTCGATCTATTGAAGGGCAAGATTCTTGCCAACCTGTTCTATGAACCCTCCACCCGCACATCGTCTTCGTTCACCGCGGCCATGGAGCGGTTGGGTGGTTCGGTCATTCCCATCAACGAGGTGAAATATTCCTCGGTGACCAAGGGTGAAACCCTGGCCGATACGGTGCGCACACTCGAGTGCTACGCGGATGTCGTTGTCCTGCGCCATCCGGAAACCGGCTCGGCCGCCATCGCCGCCAAGGCTGCGCGCAAACCGGTCATCAATGCCGGCGACGGCACCGGTGAACATCCAACTCAGGCTCTGCTGGATGCCCTCACCATTCGTGAAGAATTAGGTCACCTGGACGGCCTGACCATCACGATGCTCGGTGATTTAAAATACGGCCGCACGGTGCATTCCCTGGCGCGCTTGTCGTCCTTGTACAAGGTCAAGCTCAATTATGTATCCCCGGACTTGCTTCGAATGCCGGCTGAAATCATCTCGGAATTGAAGGCAAGCAAGATGGAGCAAACCGAGCATTCCTCCCTGGACCCGGTACTTGCTGAAACCGATGTGCTCTATGTCACCCGTGTACAGAAAGAGCGATTTGAAAACGAGGCGGATTACGAAAAGGTCAAAGGCGCTTACGTGATCGATAAAGCCACCATGAAATCCGCCAAACAGCGCATGATCGTCATGCACCCCCTGCCGCGGGTGACCGAGATCAGCATGGACTTTGACGAAGACCCCCGGGCTGCCTACTTCCGCCAAATGGAATACGGTTTATATGTGAGAATGGCGCTCCTGGCGATGGTCCTCGGTAAAGCATAGGGATACGGCGGCGTTATCCTCACCCAAGGGCATAATCGACCGAATCGGGGCAGCGGAGCAATCCCCAAATTAATAAAGAGATTAATTTGCTTCGCTAGCAATGACGAGCCTCATTCCATTCTTACAAGCATACGCATGTGTATGAGAAGGGCAAGGGGAATTCTAAAAGGGGAAAGGGGAGCTTTGCTCCCCTTTCCCCTTTATC
>MGNL01000125.1:6089-7258 GCA_001796785.1 Chloroflexi bacterium RBG_16_51_16
GAGGGGTCGGGGGTGGGGGTTTAGTATCTCAAAATGCATCCCATTGTAATTACGCCACGCCGCGCTATGCCTTCTCCGGTGGTCACCAGGAGCTATCCCCTCCCTCCTGTCATTGTCAACCGCAGCGCGTAGTCTCAGTGTTCGTCGAGCGCGTAGTCCTGGTGCTTGTCTAGGGAAGCGCGAAGTCCCGGGGTTTTTTCCGGGAAGATCCCTGCTTAAGATCTGGGGTCCGAAGATGGCGCCGAAGGCGACACCGCGAGGCGGGGCAGCGGAGCAATCCCCTTTTTACGGCGATTCATGAACTGTACTCCCATGAATACCTGTATACTATTCCCATGGAATCCTTCTTCTCCTTCCTCGAAAAACGTGTCGACGATTGCTCCTCCCTTCTGTGTATTGGACTCGATCCACACGCCGCCGACCTCCCGGCGAAGACTGCCGCATCTGCTCTTGATTTTTGCCGGAAACTGATCAAGGCGGGCGCACCCTATGCCGCTGCGTTCAAGCCTAACGCCGCTTTTTTCGAGGTCCTGGGTCCGGAAGGATGGGCTGCTCTCAAGTCCGTGGTGGAGGCCGTCCAGGCCGAATCGGACCGGCTCGGCTCGCGCATACCCGTCATCCTGGACGCCAAGCGCGGCGACATCGCCTCCACCGCGGATGCTTATGCCCAATCTGCCTTTCAAAACCTTGGTGTGGATGCGATCACCCTGAATCCCTACCTGGGCAGGGATTCGATCGAGCCTTTCATAAAAAACAGGGAGAATGGTGTATTCCTTTTGTGCAAGACGTCTAATCCCGGGTCTGCGGATATTCAAGATTTACCGGTATTTGAAACCGGTGTGAAAACCTCGACGCCGCTATATGTGCATATCGCCCGTATGGCGCAAGGATGGAACGACTTTAACAACGTCGGGTTGGTCGTGGGCGCGAATCATCCACAGGTGATGGCTGAGGTCCGCTCGGCTGTGCCGCAGATGTGGATCCTCGCGCCGGGCATCGGCTCGCAAGGCGGAGAGATCGAAGCCACACTTAAGGCTGGTCTGCGCAGGGACGGCAAGGGTATGTTGATCAACGTGTCCAGGTCCTTGGCTCGCGCTTCCAACCCAACGGCGGCAGCCGCTGAGATGCGGGATAATATAGTGAACATCAAAAGAGAACTTGGATATTAG
>MGNL01000125.1:7356-7519 GCA_001796785.1 Chloroflexi bacterium RBG_16_51_16
GCCAATAACCTCCTGGACGCCGGCTGCGTCAAGTTTGGCGAATTCATCCTCAAATCCGGATTGATCTCACCGATTTATCTCGACTTGCGCCTGCTCGTTTCCCGTCCCAAATTGCTTTCGGAAGTAGCCTCTGCTTTTCAGCCCATCCTGAAGTCATTGAAAT
>MGNL01000125.1:8005-10790 GCA_001796785.1 Chloroflexi bacterium RBG_16_51_16
TGCCTTTTGTGTTAAATACGTTTTCCACCAGTCGTTTTTTGTAATCGAGGCTTCCGTGACCAAAAAACACACCTTCACCGCCACGATCGAACCCGCCGACGGTGGCGGAGCTTATGTTCGCATTCCATTCGATGTTGAAAAAGAATTAAGCTCCAAGCGTCCTAAGATCAAGGCAACCATCGAAGCCGAGATCTACCGCGGCTCGCTTGTCCGCATGGGCACGCCGTTCCACGTCTTGGGCATTCGCAAGGAGATCCGTGAAAAGATCGGCAAGGATGTCGGCAGCCAGGTAACCATAACAGTCGAAGAAGACCTCGAGCCACGGGTGGCAGAGATCCCACCTCAACTGCAGCAAGCCTTCAAGAAGGAGAGGGAAGCCGAGGCTTTCTTCAAATCCCTTTCCTATTCCCACCAACGCGAATATGTGAATTACATCCTGGAAGCCAAGCGGGACGCCACCCGATCGGATCGGGTACTGAGGACCATCGCCATGTTGAAAAAAAAGAGCAAGGAGCGATCATGAACCTATCAGAGTATCTTGGGCAGATGTTCGATTACACCTATTGGGCTAATAAACGCTACCTGGCTGTAGCAGAGGGTCTCTCTGAAGAGCAGCTCTACCGCCCCCATGGCCACAGCTGGGGGGACGTGCATGGCATCTTCCTTCATATGATGAGCAGCGAAACGGCGTGGCTGAAACGCTGGCACGGCGAATCGCCGCTCGGTCACCTTGGTAAGGATGAATACCCCACCCTGGCTGCCGTCAAGTTGAATTGGCAAAAAGTTGAAAATGAAATGCGTGAGTTCCTTGCCTCGCAGAAAGAGAGCAGCCTCCTCGAACCCCGTAAGTATGCAAATTTCAGCGGGCAGGTCTTCACCGTACCCCTCTGGCAGATGCTGGCGCACATCCCCAACCACGAAACCCACCATCGCGGCGAATTAGCTGCCATGTTCGCCATCATGGAAATCCCTCATCCTGAGGAAGAAGTCATTCAATACTTCCTGGATTTGAGCGGTCAAAAGAAAGCCTAGTGTATTCCGTTATTCGTCCTCTGCTCTTCCGGCTCGACCCGGAATCCGCACATCGCCTCACCCTATCACTGCTGCGCCTGGCGGGATTTTTTGCCCCAGCCCGTTGGATTTTGCAGGCGGTGTATTTCTGTCAACCCAAACCGGTAGTTGCATTCGGTTATCAATTTACGAATCCCGTCGGCCTGGCTGCTGGCTACGATAAGGACGCCATGGCGGTGCGCGGTCTTGCCGCGTTGGGTTTCGGCCACCTTGAGCTGGGGACTGTCACCCCTCTCCCTCAGGCTGGAAATCCGAAGCCGCGCCTGTTTCGCCTGATCGAAGACGAGGCGGTTATCAATCGAATGGGCTTCCCTTCGAAGGGCTCCGCTTTCGTAATGCGCAGGTTGGAGAGATTGAACATCCGCTCCCTAAACCGTGACGGCGTTTTGCTCGGAATTAACCTTGGAAAAAACAAAAACACACCCAACGAACAGGCGGTTTTCGATTACCTGTCGCTGCTCCAGAATTTCGCGCCTTATGCGGATTACCTGGCGATCAACATTAGTTCTCCGAACACGCCCGGTCTGCGCGAGCTGCAGAGCCGTCTCGCCCTGGAAACGTTGCTGACCCAACTCGACTCGCAGCGCCGACTGGAAGAAAAGAGATTGGAAAAACGCCTGCCCCTGCTGGTGAAACTCGCGCCAGACCTCTCGGATAGCGAGCTGGATGAGATCCTGGACGTAGTCCTGCGCACGCGCATGAATGGCTTGATCCTCACCAACACGACGGTTGAGCGCGGCAGCCTGCGTTCGCCATTCCATAACGAAACCGGCGGGCTGAGCGGATCACCACTCGCAGCGCGCAGTGAGGTGATCCTGACCCGGGTGAAAAAACAGGCTGGTGAGAAACTTCCAGTCGTAAGCGTTGGGGGCATCCAGAGCTCACAGGATGCCCGCCGCCGCCTTGACCTGGGTGCCTCCTTGGTCCAGATCTACACCGGTCTGGTCTACAAGGGACCAGGGCTTGTCAAGCAGATTGTTAATGGTCTTTAACCAACTCCATGTCAATAATACACAAGGATTGATTCCCGGTTAATGATATATGGTATGATTTTCTCAATACAGGTAAACCTATGGACGATCGTATTACTATTATCGAAGGCCCGCCTCCGGTTTTTGAGCATGTAAACGAGAACTGGGCTCTGGGATTGAATGAAGGGCCAAACCTTTTTGTTCCCGCCCTGACCCGCCTGCGCACGTTCAACGGTGCCGAACTGGTAGAACGCTGTTATCGAGCCTGGCACGATCACTCATCCATCCATCTGCATTTTCGCAATGAGAGCGGTACGGAACAAACTGCTCCAATCCTGGCCGCCCGCAACGTCCAGACACTCGACGGGGATGTGCTCCTCCTCTGGATCTACCTCGACCGCGACCACGTGGAATATGAGGTCGATTCCAACGACGACGACAACGCCGAAGACAACCCCGAGTAATTGAGCAAAGGCTATTAATTATCCGGAAGAAAAGATGCGAGCACCACTCGCATCTTTTTATGTCATTGCGAGGAGCAGTCCTGAGCCATAGGCGAAGGATCTGCGACGAAGCAATCTCATAATTCATTAGAGATTGCCCTGTTGCGCGGGATCTTCGACTTCGCTTCCCTGGACAAGCACCAGGACTACGCGCTCGCAATGACATGGAGGCGACGGTGGGGCAAACTTCTACTCTTAAAACTTATTCTATTTTTTGTTTTCCTCCTTCTTCCCCGAAGG
>MGNL01000125.1:10808-12058 GCA_001796785.1 Chloroflexi bacterium RBG_16_51_16
CGTATGCTCTGGGGTTGCGGGAGGGTAGGGGGGATGGGTTATTCATCCTACTATTACTGCCAGGTCTTACACAAGTGAAGGCGATATAATTAAACCGAACCACAAAGAACCCTCATGTCCCCAGCCTACGAACCCGTCATCGGTCTGGAAGTCCACGCGGAGTTGCAGACCCAGTCAAAGATGTTCTGCACCTGCCGGGTAATTGACCCGACGGATGCCGAACCAAACACAGCCGTCTGCCCGGTCTGTGCCGGAATGCCCGGCACCCTCCCGGTCGTCAACCGCATGGCTGTTGAATTTGCCTTGCGGGTGGCTCTCGCCCTCGAATGTACCATCAATGAAACTAGCGTCTTTGCCCGAAAGAATTATTTTTACCCCGACCTGCCTAAGGGCTATCAGATCACCCAATACGAACAGCCGCTGGCCGAGCATGGCCGATTGATCATCCATACCTCCACCGGTGAGCGCACCATCCGGGTCCGCCGCGTGCACCTCGAGGAGGACACCGGCAAGCTGACCCACATGTCTGGCGCAACAGCAGTTGCAATGGCGGAAGGCTCTCCCGATAATACAGAACGTCCATATACCCTGGTGGATCTTAATCGCGCCGGCGTACCGCTGCTCGAGATCGTCTCCGAACCGGACATGCATTCCATTGAAGAGGCCAGGGTTTATGCCGAAGGTCTGCGTGAGATCCTGCGCTACGTCGAAGTGAACAGCGGCGACATGGAAAAAGGCGTCATCCGCTTCGAGGCTAATGTCTCGGTCCGGCCGGTAGGCGAGCTTGAGCTCGGCAAGCGGGTCGAGATCAAGAATCTAAATTCCTTTCGCGCCCTCGAACGTGCCACTGCCTTCGAGATCGAGCGCCAGAGTAAAGTCCTGTCGGATGGCGGTCACGTGGACCAGGAGACGCTGGGCTGGGACGATATCAAAGAGCAAACCTACAGCCAGCGCAGCAAGGAAGAAGCGCATGATTACCGCTACTTCCCCGAGCCCGACCTGCCTCCGCTCGTAGTGGATCCAGCCTGGATCGACCGGGTGCGCCTCGGGTTGCCCGAACTGCCTCACGCGAAATATAAGCGCTTTGTGTCTGAATATGGTCTGACCGAATACGCCGCGAGCCGGCTGGTCGAATCACGAAGGGTGGCGGATTACTTCGAACAAGCCGCGGGCTCGGATTCGGTTTCCGCCCGCAGCCTCGCGAATTGGATCGTGGGCGAACTATTTGCACTGGCAAACCTGGCAGGCGG
>MGNL01000126.1:0-357 GCA_001796785.1 Chloroflexi bacterium RBG_16_51_16
AAAAAGATACCTTGCGGTATAAGATCCAGTCATCCAGGTTATGGGTGTCAGATCGTTGTCGAAAAAGCCACTCCGATTACAAAAAAAGTACCGAAACCAAATTGTCGCAGCGATCATATTGGTTTCGGTGCTATTTTAATTTCTGTTCAACCGCCGTCGTGCGCCTTTTGCAATCCAGCGATATCAATTTTTTTCATTTGCAGCATGGCGTTCAGCGTTCTTTGGGATTTGATCGGGTCGGGATCACCCAGAAGCTCGCTAAGCACTTCCGGGATGATCTGCCAGGACAGGCTAAACTTGTCTTTAAGCCAGCCACAGGGTCCCTCTTCGCCGCCACCAGCGGATAGTTTATTCCAC
>MGNL01000126.1:374-10555 GCA_001796785.1 Chloroflexi bacterium RBG_16_51_16
CTGGGATTTGCAGTTGACGAGGAATGAAACCGCCTCGGTAAACTTATATTGCGGTCCACCATTAAGTGCGATGAATTCCTGTCCTTCGAGTACGAAGGATCCCGAAGTGACGGCACCTTTGGCACCAGGCTCCGGGCTTGGAAGGCGGTTCATGCTCAGGATCTTCGAGTTCTTAAAGAGGGATACGTAGAACTCCATCGCCTCTTCAGCCTGGCCGTCAAACCATAAAAACGGGGTAATTTTCTTCATTTTCTACTCCTTTGACTTCTTAAATAAGATGGCGAATATCTTTCACAGGATATCCCAGCCAAAGGAGATTGTCTTGTATTAAACGGCAATTTGATCATCCACCTGTGCCTGTACGACCTGGGCGGGCGTATAACCGACCCAGTGTTTGAGGGACCGGGTGAGATGCGGCTGATCGAAGTAGCCAAGCTCCGATACAGTGTCCAATATCGAGGACCCTTGCTGGAGAAGGTCTGCAGCTTTCCGAGCGCGTTCCATCTGGAAGATCCGGCTGCGGGTGAGGCCGGTGGCCTGCAAGACCCGGTGCCTTACCGTACGAGGTGACAAGGATTGTGGGTAACCCTGGAGGACATCCTTGATAAGCGGATCGGACACCAAGAGTTCTTCACGGATCAATCGCTCGATGAAAACATCCACATTTTCCGCATCAGGGTACTCCCAGGCTGACCCTTTCAACCAGAAAGAATTGCTTGAGGCGTCGGGTAGAACCGTTTCAACATCCAGGGCCATTCTTGGTGGGAGGTGAGGCATGAACGCACCCAGTTTGAATTTGATCCACAGGATCTCTGCATCCGGTCCCCAGGAGGCATGACCGGAGGAGGTCAACGGGCCAACAACGATCAAATGATTTTTTCCGATGTACCTGGAGACGACCATATGCCAGTGCATCTCGGCCGGCCGGATGGTTGAACCTTCACGAAGAGTCTGACCGTGAGTGATCTTCTCAACAAAGGGTGAATCTGAAATGCGTTCCTGGTTGATCGAAATCATGGGTATGGCGTGGAAGTCTTTCTAATTATGAATCAGAAGCATTCAAGGCAGCCGCGGCGCGGACCAGGTCCTTCAGGGAAGGTTCGTCGACGGAGTCAACCTCATGGAAATCAATCGCGCGCGAAGCCTTGGCATCCAATCCGGCATTGAACAGCTTTTTTGGATCTTTAAGGGAAGCGCCTTTGAAGAAATTAAGCTTGATATGATCCTTAAAGATCCCGGCCGCGACCACATTTCCCTTGAAGGTCCATACCGCAGTACCCCATTTCCATTCCTCGGCTATGCCTGGCACCGAATCCAAAATCAATTTCCGCAGCCGGGTCAGCACGGGGCCGCGCCAGTCTGAGAGATCGGCAATTTGGTCTGTGATGCGCTGGGAGGCGGTTGGATCGAGCAGTTTAACAGCTGTTTTTACCATTATCATTCTCCTTAGCATGAAATGAAATCTTTTATCTTACCTATCTTAATTTTTACGATGGTTTATTCGAAGGGGGGATATTCTGGTTCATTCGAAACAGGTTGGTTGGATCATAGCGAGCCTTGATCTCTGCCAGCCGTGTCCAGGTCTTCAAGGGGTAGGCTACTCTGATCCGATCCGGACCTTCTACACCGAGGAAATTTACATAGGCTCCCGAATCATCCTGTTTTATATCTGCTGCAAATTTTGACACCCAGTCCTCATGGGTCGTTTTCTCTACTTGATTTTCATAAAGGGCAGCAAGGTTCACCATTATACGCGAATCGCGGTGAGCGAAAGCCGTGGCATCCGAAGCCACGCGTGACATTGCACCTCCCAGGACCCGCAATTGGGCCACAGCCATCGTCCCGGTGCAAGCCTGAAGCCGTTCAAGGATCCGCGCAGCAACAGCCTGATCGATATGGTCCACAAACATCGTTCGAGCTGCCGCAACCGGGTGATAGTCTTCCGGTTCCGGCTGAAAGAGCTCGGGATAAGTCATCGGCTTGAGCATGTCTGCAAGGGGTTTTGCCATACGGCGGAAGGGCGATAGGACACTTTCGGCCTTATCCATGGCGCCGGCATAAAGCATGAGGGTGAAGAGGACCATCTTCCCGTGCACCTCTGCTGGAAGGAAAGGCATGGGCGGCGCGGCCATTACGTTGGCAATGGTTGAGAGTTCATCCGGTGCCGACGCGGCCTCGGAAATGAACGCGGCGATTACGTCGGCGGTAGCCGGCAGGATCAGCATGCCGCCGACAGCTTTTGGTAATTCATGCAAGCGGTACTCAAAGCGGGTTACCACACCAAAATTACCGCCCCCGCCCCGAAGAGCCCAAAAGAGATCCGGGTGGGAATCGCTGTCCACGTGGAGCAGCTGACCATCGGCCGTCACGATCTCCGCAGCCAGCAGGTCGTCAATGGTCAATCCAAACTTGCGGACGAGGTAGCCCACCCCGCCTCCCAGGGTCAGTCCTCCAATACCTACTGAACCGGTATCACCGAAACCTGTGACCAGACCGTGGGCACCCGCTGCGGTTGTATACTCTCCGGCTGTCATGCCTGCTTCGGCAAGCGCTGTGCGGTGTTTAAGGTCGATATGCATGCCGCGCAAATTGTGGAGATCGATCACCAGTCCGCCATCGCTCGTGCAGTAACCCGCGGTGCTGTGGCCGCCGCCGCGAACTGCAAGCTCCAATCCCTCCTGACGTGCAAGGCTGATGACCTGGATAATGTCTTCGGGTCCTGCCACTCGGACGATGGCTCCTGGTTTACGGTCAAAGCCGCCGTAGAAAATCCTGCGCGCTTTGTCGTAATCAGCATTCGATGGCAGGATTACTCTTCCTTTTATCCCGCCTTGAAGCTCCTTGATGGCTGAACCAGTTAATTTTGACTTGTCTTGTACCGAATAAGTTACCGTCATTTCACGCCTACCTGTAAAGAATTAGCGCCTAACCATAAATTACCCGGAAGGCAGCCTCAATCCCACAAAGGGACTGCAATGGTCCGACCACTTATCTTATATTCATTTTGGAGTTCGGCTATTATTTTCAGATCGGGACGAGTCTTCCCATAAGTTATGCATCCGATGAATCCTGCCAAAGCATCTGCACCCGAGGTATGACCGATTGAAAGCAGCTTGCGAAGAGATGATTCATTTGTGGGCTGCCCGGGAATTTTCCAGCCTTCCAAAAAATCCAACCAGGGTTCATTCACCAGACCGCGGGCAGCAGACCGGATCCAGGCTGCTGACAACGAGTTTGTGCGAGGGATCGCTGTCGATGCGATGGTGGATGTGATCAACTCTGCTTTTTCCTGCGAATGGATCATCCACGCGGCGTACATTGCGCCGAGCAGGAAGTCATCCCCGGCGGGGGTTAATCCCTGGCCCAACCCCGCCAGATTTTGGGCAACCTCCCGGCATGAGTCCAAATCGATCGAATGAACCGCCTCAAAAAGTGTATTCATCCATCCTGTAATCATCGTGATCGGCTGCGGCGTTCCCAGCAAACTGGTGTCCTGACGTGTAGAGTAACTTACCAAAGGATGATCCGGGATGAGAGCAGAGTGCAATAATAACGAAAGAAGGCTGTCTGGATGTGACAGCGAAATTAAAGACTGAATGTGTGAGATAAGGTCGGAAAGTACCAACTCTTTTTTTGCAAATAAATCCGCCCAATTCGGTTTTGCATTCCAAAAATTCGCCCTACGTGTATCGATCACCACATGTCCAATTACTAACTGGGGCCAGCAGATGGCGATTGGCGACCCGGAAACGACTTGATCAAAGACGAATCCTGAGGATTGGGCAGAAATCATAAGATTGAAGGGTCCGTTCCCAACTTCCTGAGAGACGAGCGACATGACCTCCCCGCGTTCGTTGATCAGATTGCTGGCGAGATCAAATACATTCAAAATCCTCGGCGCGTGAGAGTTGGTCATCCAAGCATGGACATCCGGCCCGAGGCTGGTGGCATGATGGATTGGTTTCATTGTTTTGTGATCGGTTTGTGTGACCATCTCATTCGCTCACGGCTCAGTCAGGGTCATCCTGTTTTTATTAATGAGCTCCCAAAGTCGATTTGAATTCAATGGGATCTCCAGGATTTCGAACCGTTCATCGGATAACGCGTCTTCCAAGGCCTGGGCAAACAAGGGTCCCACCGGTATTGCACCGGCTTCGCCTGCACCTTTAACACCCATCGGATTCAGAGGTGAGAGGGTCTCACCGTGACCGGTCTCGATGCGCGGCACCTCCAGGCTGGTGGGCAGGTGGTAGTCCATGAATGTGCCGTTGAGCAGCTGCCCGTTCTGGTCGTATACAAGCTTTTCATAAAACGCGTTGCCGATCCCCTGGGCAACTCCGCCGTGGATCTGACCGTCGAGGATCAACGGGTTGATGACTTTGCCGCAGTCATGGACCACCAGGTATTTCAAGATCTTGATCTGCAGGGTTACCCGATCGACCTCCAGGATCATGGCATGGATACCGCTGGCTGTGGCACCGCGCTCGGGTCCGAAATAACGCGTGGATTCAAGTCCGGGCTCGGTGCCGGGCTTGACCGCTCCTCGGGTGGGGTTTGCCTTGCCAGCCAGGTCGCCGAGGGAAATCGAAAGGCGAGGCACATCCTGCACTCGGACCACTCCATCCGTAATTTCCAATTCCTCCTCTGGCGCTTCAAGAATCTGCGAAGCTAGCCGCAGGATTTTCCCGCGCACTTCATGGGCGGCTTCGTTGACTGCATTTCCAGCAACCACCGCACCCCGGCTCGCGAAGGTACCTGCGCCCCAGTAGAACTGGTCGGTATCGCCCGTTACGACATCGATATCCGCTACGGCTACACCCAGTTGTTCAGCCACGACCTGTGCAAAGCTGGTGAAATGTCCCTGGCCCTGCGTGCCGACACCGGTGACGACGGATACGCGCCCGCTGCTTGTCACCTGTACTTTCGCCCCCTCATATGGACCGATGCCCGTGCCTTCCACGTAAGCGACCAGTCCGATTCCCACACAGCGACCTTCGAGGCGCAGACGAGGCTGCTCAGACCGGATGAAATCGCGGTAGCCGATCTTTTCCAGGGCTTGATCCAAAAGGACTTCGTAATTGCCGCTATCGTAAACCAGGGGTGCGAAGTCCTGGTAAATGATCTGATTATCGTATGGGAACTGATGCGGTTGGATAAAATTCCGCCGGCGGATCTCCGCTCGATCGATCCGCAGTTCCCTGGCGGCGATATCCAGCAGGCGTTCTATGACAAACACACCGTGCTGGCGGCCTGCGCCGCGGTAGGGAGTGACGATCGTTTTGTTCGTGAAGACAGCCGTGAATTCGCTGTGATAATTTTTTATGTCGTAAGGTCCGAGCAAGGTGCATTGGCTGTTCAGCGGCACGGTCAATCCATAGGGTGCGTATGCACCGGTGTCGTGCAGGAATAAATCCTGTACGCCAAGTATGCGCCCCTCTTTGGTCAGCGCGATCTCGGCCTCATGCACCTGGCCGCGTTCATGGGTGGTCGCGACGAAGTTTTCGGCGCGGTCTTCGATCCATTTGACAGGCCGACCCAGTTTCATGGCCGCCCAGGGTACCAGAACTTCCTCCTGATAGAACATCATGATCTTGGGACCAAAGCCGCCGCCTATGAAGGGTGCAATGACGCGCACCTGGCGTTCGGAAAGGCCGAGCATGGAAGCCAGTCCATTGCGGATCACAACCGGGGCCTGGGTGGTATCCCATACGGTTAAACGCCCGCTGCGGGCATCCCACTCGGCTACGATGCCGCGGTTCTCGATTGCTGCCGCGATCCCATGTTCGTAAAGAAATTTTCTCTTGATCAGGATTTCAGCCTGTTTACGCACGGATGGAAAATCGCCCTTGGTCTGGACTACATGGGCAGCGATGTTCGATCCCAATTCATCATGAACGAGCGGGGCGCCTGGCTTCAATGCCTCTTCCATATCCACGACAACATCCAGGGGTTCGTAGTCCACCTGGATAGCCGCTAATGCATCCTCAGCCACGTATCGGTCCTCCGCGAGGATCATAACGACCGGTTCGCCCGCAAAGCGGACCTTATCCTTCGCGAGAGGGACCTGCGTGCGCTCATTGAACACGATATCTTTCACTGGTGGAGGTGAGACCAGCAGCGGACCCGGCTTCCAATACTCACCCAGGTCAGTTGCGGTGATCACCGCGACCACTCCTTTGATTTGCTTGGCGCCGGAAACATCCAACCCTCGGATGTGAGCGTGAGCATAAGGGCTGCGCAAGAAAGCAGCCTGGAGCATGTGGGGCAGGTCGACATCATCCACGTAGAGTCCCTGGCCGGTTAGCAGCCGGGGATCTTCGTTGCGTTTGATGCGTTCGCCCAGGTAACGTGTGGTCATCTGAGGTTTACACCCAGGCGACTGCCCGGCAAAAGGCTGCTTCGCCGCCTTTGAATTTCCAGGGGAACACACCCAGGGTGATGCGTTTGTTGTGCAGCTCCTTCAGTCCGATATCGCCTCCAAGGTTTTCCACATGGATGCAGTCCTTTGGGAAAAGGGCGTTATGTGTCAACTGATAAGCCGAGTCAGGGAAGAGCTCATCCATTTTGTCGGCTCCAAATTTGGCTTCTGTTTTCGCGCGTACTTTCTGCCAATGTTCAAGCCCGCCTTTCCCGAGAAAGCGCCCGATCGGGAGGTTCATCGGGTGATCCGTCGAGATCATATCCACGCCCCAGATATGAATTTTCTTTTCCAGCAGCCAATCGCAAATGCTGAAGTGCGGACCGGGATGGCGTTGGATATATTTCTCCTCGTCCGCATCCTCACTGAAGAACGAATATTTGTGCCATCCGGTATGGATGAACAAAATGTCGCCGGGGCGGACATCGGCACGTTTTTCGATATCGGCAGGTGAGAACAAACCCAACTCATCCAGCATGTCGCTCAGGTCGACGATGACGCCCGGACCGTAACACCACTCGATGGGGATCTGGTCGATGGTCTTGCCTTTCGTGACAAAGTGGCGCGGCGCATCCAGGTGGGTGCCCATATGGTTGGAACTCATCAAATACTGGGCGTTCACACCATGCTCGGCTTTGCGCTTGATATATTTCACTTCGAAAGGCGGGTAGAACGGCCAGAAGGAACAATCCTGATTCAGATCCTGCGATAAGTCGTAAATTTTCATCCTTCTCTCCAGTTTGTCTGCAGCATGGCTAGATCTTTTGTTTTTCCGCGATCGCTAGAAGTGCGTCGACAAATATTTTCATCGGCGGCCGAACTAATCCCGCGCCTACCTGACCCACGCCCGCGTTCTTATGGGCGATGCCCGTGTTGATCCTGGGTGTGATGCCAAGCTCGACCACCTTGCGGAGGTCGATGCCCGTGGGCGAGCCTCGGAAATCCAGGGCAGGCAGGCTGAAATAGCGGTTCTCTGATGCGGTGATCTCATACATTTCAAGCGTTGCGTTGAGGGCGTCTTTCGGTGTTCCCCCGACAAAGGTCACGATGGCAGGAGCGGAGGCCATGGCAAAACCACCGATGCCAGCCGTCTCCGTGATGGCGCTGTCACCGATATCCGGATTCGCATCCGCCTGGGTGAATCCCGAAAAGAACAACCCGACCGGTATCTCAGCGGGCGCGGTAAACCATTGATCCTCAGCCAGTCCGCTGACCCGGATCCCAAAATCCGTGCCATTGCGTGCCATGGTGGTTACGATGGTGCTGCCCTTCACCCCGTGGGCTGCATCCGCCATGGCTTTGCATGCTGCCATGACCGGGTTGAGAACACTGAGCGCATTGTCGCCGATAAATTGCAGGACTTCTGCGGCTTGCACGCTGTCCTTGGCTGTCTTTGATATTGCTGGAGCAAGCAATTTCAGAAAGAGAAGCGATCCGGCTTTATTGCGGTTGTGACCTTCATCGCCCATATGCAGCGCTTCGGCGATCAAAGCCCGCAGATCGATGGGATTGCCTTGAGATATGGCGCCTCCGACAAGCGGTCCGAGGACATCATTCATCCAGCGCAGACGCTTGAGCACCTCGTCACTGTAAGCGCCGTAGCGCAGCACCTTCCCGTAGCCTTCGTTGAGGTTGGAGAAAGAACGATTGCCGTGCACTTTGTTTTCAATAATATAGACCTTCATGGATGGAGAAATGACACCCGCCATGGGTCCGACCGCACCGTGATGGTGACAGGGTTCAAAGCTAACTTCACCCTTTTCTGCCATGGCGATCGCATCTTTTTCTGATTTTGCCAATCCTTCGAACAGCAAGGCGCCGATCACGGCGCCGCGCAGCGGACCGGACATGCGCGGCCAATCGATGGGCGGCCCGGCATGCAGGAGAAGATTATCTTTCATCCCCGGGATAACGCGCCGGGCTTCGTCCACACCCGTCAGCATGGGTCGCGCCTCCATCATGCGCTTTACCGCTTTGGCGTTGGCTGCATCAATACTCATGCGTTTTCCCTCGAGCTCCGTTTTTTAAAGATAGGTATTCGAGCTGACATCCCAGGCCCACTTTCCTAATTTTTCATCCTGGCAAGCAGTTCAGCCAGATGTTCGTCTCCGCCTGCCGGTGGACGCCAATCGACCTGCACCGCCTGAACACCCTGGCCGATCAGGCTCGTGTAAAAAGACTCCAGGCCTATGTTGATAGCTGCCATGGAGATTTTGAACCGGTCCAGGTCAACAGGCACACCTTCGATCGACTTTAGGCTGTGCAATTGTCCCTGGAGGTAAATTAACATTTGCGAGAGGGTTTGGAAAACGAGGGCACCGGCTTGCTCGAGTTTTTCGCGCTGGGATTGCATGTTCTGGGGATCCCTCTCCGTTCCCACGAGTGTGACCAGGACGTTGATATCCTGTTTTTCTGTAATCTGGCGGATCACAGGTGCCAGCTCGCTGGCGGGATCCGGGTGCGAGCCTTCGCCCAGGACGACATCGAGCAGGATCCATCCCGTTTGTGGATCGGCGGCCTCCTGGCGCAACCGGCGGATACGCAGGTCATAATCGATCATTGGATGAAGCCGACCGACCATGAAATATTCGTCACCCAGATCCAGGATGGTATTGGCCTGGCTGTTCAGCGGGTCGCCGAGGAGCTGATTTTTATTGATCGGTGCATTCGAGTAGAGCGGCGTGAAGAATGGTTGCAGACCAAGCATCGTTTCATATGCGAGCGTTCCACCTGAAAACAGGCCGCGAATATATTTTCTTTCAGGCAGAGTGCTGCTGGATTGCTGTTGGTTGACGTCCACTTCCTTCGACCTGATCGAGGAGAGTTGATCCACGGCGAGCCATGCGGCTTCATCGAGGCTCGTTGTAAAAAACAGGTTACCCATTCTGCGACCGGGCGGTGGGTAGCCGATAAAATCCACGATCACCGGTTTATCGATCGCAGTTGCGGTTCCCAACACCCTGGCTGCGACTTCCGACGAGGGAGGTTTGGATACCAGCACGATCACGTGGGTTTCGGGATCACGCCTCATCAGGTCAAGAGCCTGAAGAGTGGTGATGGCGCCAATTTTTTCACTGAGATCCCGGCTGCCTGTGCCGATGGCCTGTGAAATACCTGCACCCTTCCCGTCAATCTGTGAGCTGATCGCCTGGATGCCGGTACCCGATGCGCCTACAATGCCAATGTTGCCTTTGCGCAGACGGTTTGCAAATCCGAGTCCAATGCCGTTCAGGATCGCCGTTCCGCAATCAGGGCCCATCATGAGCAGTCCGTTAGAACGAGCTTTTTGTTTCAGGCTGAGCTCATCCTCAATGGACACGTTGTCGCTGTAAAGGAAGACGTTCAATTGTGTATCAAGCGCCTGATGTGCGACCGAGGCAGCGTAACGACCGGGAATGGAGATCAAGGCAATCCCGGCATCGGGGAGAAGGTTGACAGCAGAAGCGAGGCTGTGCGGACGATAATCCTGGCCGTCGACATGGCGCCGCTGTGCCAGGAGCGAATCCACCTGACCAATTGCGGAGTCGGCTGCTTTGGCAGAGTTCGCCTTCACCACGATAAGGAGATCGTCTGCACTGCAGACAACTCCTGCGGGAAGCAGGTTATTTGCGGCAAGTAAGTCCCGATTGGCCGGCGTGGCCATCACCACACCGGCATCCAGGACCTCCGGAAGGGCGAGCAAGCCTCTCTGCAATTGCATGAGCACGACCGAATCGAGATAGGTGCCGGAGCGAATGACGTGCCTGGTGGTGTTCATCCCTGA
>MGNL01000127.1:0-4466 GCA_001796785.1 Chloroflexi bacterium RBG_16_51_16
TTCCGGTCTTTGCGCGCTTGATTGGAGTATATGAATGGTCGGGAAAGGATGCTTAGGCTTAACTGGAAGAATCCTTTGGCATAATCCGCCACTCCGAAATTCAACCATTGACCTCCCAAATAAGACATTGCCATGACCGCCATGACAAAAAGAGTAAAACATATCGATAAAAATGTGGTCATCGGCTCAGACCTGACGAAGGTACTAATGGTGAAAACAAGAAAGCCTGGAATCAATCCGAGCGTTGTCCTATCCGGGCGCTTCCCATCAGATAAGAGAATAAATAAACCGCCGATCAGGCACAGGGCAGCAAAGATTGCAAAATTGATCCCGGGTGCCTGTTTCCAGAAAAGTAGATCGAATAAGCATCCGAGAGCGATGACCGTCAACCACAGCCGGTTGGATCGTAATGACATGCCGTTCCTCCTGGATAAGATTCCGTGCAGGATAATGTGATCCTTCTGTCGATGACTCTCAAAGGCTATCACATCTTCAGAAAGATTTTGAGAGCAACCATAAAAACAACACCTTTAAATTCCTCCCATTGACATCCGAATTGAACTATGCCATACTTGACTCACATGCGGGGTTTAGCTTCACCAGCCATCCTATAGAAAGGAGGAGGTGATGTCAAAGATGGATAGTAGTTACCAATCCAGCGCTGTGGCATCCCTCCTCAATTAAGAAGGAAGCCACAGCGCCCCACGAATGCCGTCCAATTGGACGGCATTCTGGTTTAAATTGCGATTCGTTTGTGTTTAAATCTAATGCTGAAAATGTTGCTTTCGTACCCGGATAAATTTCCTGTGATGATTGCCCGGCTTTTATCTTTCATCCATCCCCAAACGAAACACCCATATTTCTTGCTGTAACAACCCCGTCTTCATCGAGCTGAACGCGTCTCGGCAAAGCCAGCGCCTCATCTAGCTTTACATCTATCACTTTTCCACCCGAAAGGGCAACCATCCGATCGTACCCGCCTCTATCCGCCAACCTCACCGCTGCTGCTCCATAACGGGTCGCCAGCCAGCGGTCAAAGGCGGTCGGTGTGCCTCCACGCTGTAAATGGCCGAGTACTGTGACACGCGACTCGAAACCCTGGCCTTCCAGGTAATCTGCGACTCGATGACCAATACCCCCGAGTCTTGGTGAATACATTTGATCGCCCTGGCGGGATAAAACCTGCTCCCCACCCATGGGTTTTGCTCCCTCTGAGACCGCCAGGATACTGAACATACTTCCTAGTTCAACCCTGTCTTTGATTTTCCCGGCAACGGATTCATACCTGAACGGGATCTCCGGGAGCAGGATCACATCCGCACCGCCAGCCACACCTGCATGCAACGCAATGAATCCCGCATCCCGACCCATCAGCTCCAGCACCATCACACGGTGATGCGCTTCCGCTGTGGTGTGCAGTCGATCCAGGGCTTCCATGGCGATATTGACGGCGGTGTCGAACCCGAAAGTGACTTCCGTGCCGCCTATGTCATTATCGATCGTCTTCGGAATACCGATGACAGGAACGCCTTTCTGGAACAGCTCATGGGCGATGTGGAGTGTGCCATCCCCACCCACCACCAGGAGCGCATCCAATCCCAGTTTATTGATCCCCTGTACGATCTCGTCGGACACATCGACCACCGTCTCAACGCCATCCTTGATCACCTTGCGTGCGTAAGGATTACCCCGGTTGGCCGTCCCCAGTATTGTGCCCCCGCGCGGCAGGATCCCTCGCACAGCGTTCAAATCCAGCGGAACGATCCCAGCCTGGGCAATAAATCCATCGTAACCGTCACGGATCCCAAGGACGTCACAATTAAATTCCAGGATCGCAGTTTTAACGGCTGCACGAATGACCGCGTTGAGCCCGGGTGCATCCCCTCCGCCGGTTAATATACCGATTCGTTTCATTCCAGTCCTCCTATTTACTTTCTGCGTATCATACACCGGTCGGCGTGTCCTTAGAGGGGCAGGTATGTCGTGAAACGATATGCCGTCCATTCGCAATGGTGACCTGGATCCAATTTGTCGCAAATAAGGTTTTGCTTGTCAAACCTCACCAAGAACCATATAATAACTGCCATGCAAGTGACCATCAATCCGTCCCCGGTTGAAAAAGCAGTACGCTGGTTGGTACCTCCTTCCGCTCTCGCAGCCTTGTCGGCATTCCTTTATATTTCACCTGCAGGTGTGTTCGGCAAACTTGATGCTGTTGGTTACGCCGTGTGTCACCGCATCGCTTCCCGTTCTTTTCACATTCATGATCACCAGCTGCCCTTATGTGCGCGCTGTACGGGCGAATTCATGGCCGCTGCGTTGACCTTGTTATTCCAAATCGGATTTCGAGGGAGACGAAGCCGTTTACCAAGTCGGCCAATCGTCGCGATGCTGATCGTCTTCGCCGCGGCTTTCATTATCGATGGATCCAACTCCTATCTATATTTGCTCAAACAGACTTCAGAGTCTGCATTCGCCGGTATTCCAAATCTTTATATTCCCAATAACACTTTGCGGCTTCTGACGGGGAGCGGGATGGGGATCGCCCTCGCGGCTGTGCTCTTTCCGATCATCAACCAGACCTTGTGGTTGGAACCGGATCCTCGACCGGCGCTCGAATGGAAACAGTTTCTTGCCATGAGTATTCTCGTACTGGTAGCGGACCTCCTGGTACTCACCGGACTGCCTGTCTTCCTCTACCCTGCTGCGGTCTTGAGTGTTTTAGGAGTCCTTGCATTGTTCGTAATGGTCTTCGGTATGCTTTGGATCATCATCATGCATCAGGATAATACTTTTAATAGGGTTGTGGATTTTTGGCTGCCCACCCTTGCGGGTCTTAGCATGTGCTTCATGCTGATCACCGGCATTGACCTGCTCCGATTTACATTAACCGGCACGTGGGGAGGATTTCCCGGAATCCTGGGTTAGAAATATTAACAAAAGAATTATGATTATTGTGCGACGATTTATGGTACATTAGCGTATATAGTAAGAGAAGGAGAATGAAGTAAAAATGGAAGTCTTGTTAGGAATCTTTTCAGCGTTCGGTCTCTCGGCAAGCGCGGGTTTAAATGCTTACATCCCATTGCTGGTTGTAGGTGTTCTCGCCCACTATACCGACTGGATCACGCTCAACTCGCCCTGGGATTTGCTTGCCAATCCCTGGATCCTCATCCTGTTGGGGATACTGGTCATCATCGAAATGCTGGCAGATAAGTTCCCGGCCGTCAACCACGTGAACGATGCAATTCAAACCTTTGTACGCCCGGCTGCCGGCGCGATCGCGTTCGCGGCCAGCGCCAAAGTGATTACGGACATGAATCCCGTCCTGGCATTAGCCGCAGGTTTGTTGGTCGCGGGCAGTGTACACGTCGTGAAATCAGTCGCGGTCCGCCCTGCTGTTACTGCAGTCAGTGGTGGAGCTGGAAATATACCCATCAGCATCGCGGAAGATATTTTGGCGACTATAGTATCCATCCTATCGATTATCATTCCGGTGATCGTGGGTATACTGGCTGTCTTCACCCTCGCTTTACTGCTCTGGTGGTTATGGCGTCGTACTGAAAATCAGGAAGAATTGACAAAATCGGAACCTGCTCGCGATCCCTGATTTATCCTGATCGGTTCTGATCAGTTACGAACAACCTTGTGTTGACAATGTCAGAATAACCTGTAACAAGGTTTAATGAATTAATCCAATCTTCGATCCAGGAGCGGAATGATGAACTCTGAACCCGACATGCCTAAAACACCAAAAAAAAGCAACACCGGTTTAATTATTGGGATCGTTGTCATTGTTCTTTTGTGCTGTTGCTGCGTTACTGCTGCGGTGTTATGGCAGTTTGGCGACCAATTAATTAACGCTTTTAACAACTTCTCCTTCTAACTATCCTTTATAAGTCAAACCCTCCATATTTTCATGGAGGGTTTTTCAATTTAATTACATTATTTTATTCTTTTTCTGTTTTTCAATTGGTTTTCATGGCAACCGCTCCTGGATCTGAGCCTCCCAGGCAGTCTACAATCACTCGTGTTTCGATCGTGCTGCCCAACACTGGCTGTTGTTGAAGGTAGATGAATACGCCGTTATCAAGGAATACTTTGTATTTTTCCCGTTGGAAAAAAACATCGGTTACTTTTCCCCGAACCAGATTGAGTGCATCGGTTGTTTCTTCGGGTCGGATTAACAAGCTTGCATTCTCGCCCCGCCTGTGACCATGCTCACATTTAATCTGAAAAGTACCGATATTAGTTTCGAATAATGCTGGATCAAGAGTTTTCGCGAGGATTACGCTACCAACTCCAAGAAAACCGGCTGTCCAGGCTGATCCAGGATGTTTGAATAGTTCTTCAGGCGTTCCCTCTTTGACAATTTGACCTTCGTGCAGGATCAAGATCCTGTCCGCAATCGTAAAAGCCTCGTCCTGGTCGTGGGTGACGTACAGAGCGGGCACTTTGGATTTGCT
>MGNL01000127.1:4761-5800 GCA_001796785.1 Chloroflexi bacterium RBG_16_51_16
AAATCACGCTTGTGAGCCGGGATGGATTTAAGATCTTCCTCACCCCAAAATATTTCCCGTCATCCAATCCTTCGAGTCCGGCGATGATACGAAGTAGGGTTGACTTTCCACTTCCGGATGGCCCAAGCAGACAGACACACTCCTCCTTCTCAATCTTCACAGAGATGCCGTCAAGAAGCAGGCGGTCTTCGAATTTCTTTCTAATATTTCGGATCTCAAACATGGGAAGATGATTTTTTCCGAGGGATAAAAACTGCGAGCCTCACCTCAATCGCAGTTGGCTCAGGTGTCATATAACTGAATTCCCCTGGAGCCTGACCTTGTCGATCAGGAGAATGCCAATGAGGGTGATGAACAGCAATAAAGTTGCCATTGCCATGGCTTGACCGTAATTCAAACCCCCGGGCTGGGAAAGAAACCGATAGATCGCGACAGGAATCGTTGGAAATTCCGGTCGCGAGATCAATAATGCAGCCCCAAATTCTCCCATGGAAACCGTAAACGCGAAAGTGCCCGCAGCCAGGGTGGCGCGTGACAAAATCGGCCAGTCAACCAACCTCCAAACCTGGAAAGGAGACGCACCCATTACCGCAGCCGCCTCCCGCAAGCGATCAGGGATCGATTGGATAGCCGGCTGCAGCGTGCGGATAACGAAAGGCAAGGCGATCAATGTATGGGCTATCGGCACCAGCAATGGGGATGCCAGCCATTTTCCATAAGTAATAATGAATCCCAATCCAAGGATGACGGACGAGGTTCCCAGGGGAAGAACAAGAATCGGATCCAACACCCTTTCCAGCCGACCAGGTCGGGCGAGCGCCGCAGCTGCTGGAAAGCCCATCCCCAGCGCCAGGATGATCGTGATGGCTGCGTAGGCGAGCGATGTGCGAGCTGCTTGCATGGGTGGGACATAAAAAAGCGAATCGGTCCGGTTGATAAACAACTCCTCATAATAAACCGTGGTTAACCCGTATTGAACCGCGCTGCGTTGACCACGTTCCGCTTCCAATCGACTAATGGATCGGAGCGGCAATGCAGC
>MGNL01000127.1:5808-15105 GCA_001796785.1 Chloroflexi bacterium RBG_16_51_16
GAACATAGATCGTGACCAGGATCAGGATCATGCCAACCAGAAATAATGATTCACGGGGAGTTCTCGATTTACGAATCGTTGCTCTCACCGGCTGTGGATTTGATTGTGTGACACGGCCTGACGAAGATTTGCTATAAAAGAGTGAAATGACCACAGTGAAAAACATTTGAATAAGGCACAACCAGGCGGCCATGGACAGATCGAGCCGGCGGATAGCCTGGTTAAATATTTCGACCTCGATGGTTCTGTAGCCGGAACCGCCGAGCAGCAGGATTACTCCGAAACTGCTGAAATCGAATAGAAAAACAAGCAGAGTTGACGTCAGCAATGCTGGAATTAACAAGGGAAAATTGATCTTTAGCAATACCTGCCGTGCATCTGCTCCGAGCGATCGGGCTGCCTGTTCCAGCCTGGGATCGAGATTGGCGATTGCGTTTCCAACAATGCGAATGATGATCGTCGTATTGTAGAAGATATGCGCCAGGAGGATCGCGCTCAGCGTACCCATGAAATTGATTGGGGGTGCCTTGAGCTCCAGTAATTGCATCAACCCAAGGTTGATCCAACCACGCGGACCGAGCAATGCATTAAAAGCCGCGGCGACGACTACCGTGGGAAGTAGGAATGGTACTGCGGTAAGTGCCTTTAACACCGATTTGCCCGAAAAATCATGGCGTCCAAAGAGATAAGCGGTAGGCAAACCTATTAAAAGCGTCAGGAGGGTTGAAAGTAAAGCCTGATAAATGGTGAATGAGACAACCTCGGCAGTGGTTAAAAGCCTGGCATTGCTTATGACCTGGATATTAAAGGTTACCGATAGGATCCGGAGAAGCGGTAAGAAAAAAAAGAAACCAAAGAAGGTAAGTGGTGCAAACCACAACACTACGCGGCGCATTTGTTTTCAAGCCATGATGATTGAGGAGTGATTACTATCACCCAGGTATTCTTCCGGATTCAAGCATTCCTGTTCCAGTTCGATTATCGCCCCATCACCTGACTCCATTCCTCGAGCCAGGTCTCCCGATTAATTGCGATTTCCGTCGGGGTCAATGTTGCAGGATCGTCCACCTGCTCTGCATACTTCACGAACGCCTTGGGTAACTCGGCTTCCGGTAACACAGGGAAGACGAACATTTGCAGAGGAAGGTCTGTTTGAAACGGCTTACTCAGAAGGAATTGAATGAATTTTTCCGCCAGGTCATGTGAGTTGGTGCCTTTCAAAATTCCGGCATATTCGATCTGCCGGAAACAAGTCTCGGGACCAACAATTGATCCTGTAGGAGCCGTTTCGACGGGCGGATCCGCGAAGATCACCTCTGCCGCCGGGCTCGTAGCATAGGAAACCACCATGGGTTGCAACCCGCGCCCAGACGAACCACTGAAGTTGGTGTAATATGCGGCCTCCCAGTCATCGACAATGACAACTCCATTTTCCAGCAGGGATTGCCAGTAATCCAGCCATGATTCCCCGAAGTGAACCCGGGTTGCCATCATGAACGCCAACCCCGGGGAGGATGTAGTCGGATCTTCCACGACGAGCAAACCCTTGTAGTTCGGATCCGATAGCTCCTCGAGGGAGGCAGGCACGGTTAGGTGATTCTCAATGAAATAAGCTTTATCGTAGTTGATACATACGTCACCATAGTCAACCGGAAGAGCATATGGAGCTACCCCGATCAGGAATTCGGATGGGATACTCTCCGAGAAAGCAAGAGATGTTGGCTCGAATATGCCCGCTTCCAGCGCGCGGGAGAGGAAGGTGTTGTCAACTCCATAAAGTATATCCGCAAGGGGAGCATTCATGGATAAGATCGCTTTGTTAAGCATCGCACCGGCATCCCCGCTCTTAAGGAATACAAGTTTGGCATTATTTGCCTGTTCAAATTGCCTGGCAACGGCCGCACTTACACTAAAAGAATCATGGGTCATAACGGTCAGGGTTTGTACTTCAGGTGCGCGAGGTGCACACGCGGAGAGCATAACCAGGGTGATCAGGATGATATATTTCACGTCTCACCTTTCTCCATTTCGAATTATGGCAGGAAGTGCTTGCAAGTCGGTCAATTAATGATTCCGGTTTTCTTCAAAGTGTTCTTCTGACCGGTACCCATTGGGCAGTAGTTGGATCCGAAAAAGCCGCGACCGACCTGTTGGTGGACCTGGTCATAAGCGCTCATGCACCACCAACAGAACCCCGAAGGCGACACTTACGATAGCGCGTTCGGTGAGCATGATATTGCTGATGCCTCGCGAACCCTCCGGGAAAAGCGTTTCATTTACAAGAGGCCATTTCAATCCTTCTGTCCGTATTCCTCCAGCCAAACCATTCCAAGGCAGGAGAGAAATGATATCGCCCTGGTTGCCGTGGATCACCCGCTCATCTTTGCAGACAAAAATCTCCTCGACCCCATCGTCAATCCTGACTTCCAGTCCATCCAAAATGTCCATCATCAACAATTGGATATTCGAGAGGCTGTGGTCCATTCGTTTTCCAAGCGCTGCAACGATCAGGATCTCCCTCACTTGAAGCTCAACGGCATGCTCCAGTGCTAATTCAAGATCCGTTTTATCCTTGTCGGACGGAAAAAGCTGAATCGGGACATCCGATTGGGACAACTCATTAAGCACATCCCTGGAGAGAGAATCCATGTCTCCGATAACGGCACGCGGGGTGACACCTACTTCACGCGCATGCAACAAGCCTCCATCTGCACAAAGGATTAGATCATCCGCATTAAGCAGCTTACGTGCCTTGACCGGCTCAGGCAGGTTGCCGTTGGCAAATATGACGGCGCGCGCCATAAATTCCTATTTCCTAGAGTCCAGTGCTTCGGAAAGTTTATATTTCAATTTTTTTCGACCTGTTTTTTTCACAGGGTTGATCGGAGGTAACAAAAAACCTCCTTGGCCGGAGGTTCGCGTTTATTCAGGTATTTTCCCTCCGCCAGTATGATCTGGATCAGGTTATGCGGGTCGAGCGCCTTGCGCTCCTCTCAGGCTCACCACAGAGCCTCCCCGTTAAATTGTTCTTGTATCCTAATACTCTTGTGCGTAGATGTCAACGGTCGTTGGTGATCGCCGGATCAATGCACAGCGATTAACGCACTCTCCGTTTCCACTCCTCCTTGAGCGACAGTTGGCGTGGGCTCGAACCCGATGGGAGAGCAAGGAAGCTGGCCATAAGCCGGTTGAATTGAGCCGGTTCATCGATCATGGGAAAGTGCCCCGAGCCATCCATGATGATCTGATGCATCTGAACCGTTTGGTTCGCATCAACGGCGAGGTTTGGGGTTTGGATCGCTGGATCCTTCGCACCATACAGAAGCAGGATCGGAATGCCTGCAGCTTTCACTTCATTAAATAAATTGTTCGATTGGAGACCTATCATGGAAGTGTGTACTGCTTTTTGGTCAGCCTTGGGTGCGTCAACGAGGAAATCGGCTGACCCGGGCGAGCGACTGGATAACCAACCGGTCAGTTCAAGAGTATTCGCTTTATGGACGCGTCTATTCACAGCGGAGTAATCCAGTGGGCAATTGACCGCCAGGATCCGATCCACGCAATCCTTCCTGCGCAGGGTGAATACGAAACTCACCAACGCGCCTAAACCATGGGCGATGATCGCCACCCTGCCAATTCCCAGTTGTGCTAAAAAATCTTGCACAAGTTCCGCTTGCCGTTCGAGCGTGTAACCGAGGGATTCCCTGGAAGTCTCACCAAATCCGTACAGGTCCACAGCATACGCCCGGAAGGAATTCGAGGCGGCCTGCATGGCGGGGATCCAGTAACGCCAGGAGCCGACCCAACCGTGCAGGAATACGACGGGTTTCCCGCGTCCTAGGGCTTCGTAATGTACCCGGGAGTCATTCAGGATGATCGCGCTCATGGATTTTTTTTGATGGCCGAGGATGAGAACGATCGTTTCATGCTTTACGCAAGCCACCCAGCGAACTCCCCTTCTGGTTCACCTTGCCGTACTTTGCCAGGATGGCCTCAATGCGTTCGGTTAACTGATCCGGCGCGAAGGGTTTGAGAAGATAAGCCTCTGCTCCAACCATCAAACCAGCCTGGACCTCGTTTTCCTGACCTTTGGCCGAAAGAAAAACGACCGGTACATGTTGGATCGCCGGGTTCGCCTTGATCGCGCGGCAGGCGTCATATCCGGTCATGCGCGGCATGCGGACATCCATCAGAACCAGATCCGGGATCATTTGCTCGGCGAGCCTGACCGCTTCTTCTCCGTGGTTGGCAGTGGTGACGACATGACCTGCGTAGCGAAGGATGAACGCCACCAGTTCCCGGATGTCAGGTTCGTCTTCGGCTACCAGGATGTTTGCCATCGTTCCTCAGGATATCCGCAGTCGGATTGAAGCCCTCGGTTATGAATGATCATTACGAAGACGACGCCCCCGGCGTACCCATATCTCTGGGGGGATCCTTCGGTGGGATGAACATATCCTCCCCCTCGCCATACAAGCGGGCAGTCCTCATGTCTGCTTTTCTATCCCTGGCGACATGCTTTGGTAATGTGAACGAAAATACCGAGCCCTCACCTGGCACACCCAAACTCTTCAACCAGATCTTCCCTTTATGCATCTCAACCAGTTGCCGGACAATCGGGAGGCCCAGGCCGGTGCCCGGTGTTGCCAGTACACGCTCATCATCACCTCGCCAGAAACGTTCAAATACCTGTTCTTGATTGGCAGTGGGGATGCCGATGCCGTTGTCCTTGATATCCACCTGGACGTCGTCCTGTTCCCCTGAAATGATCTGCACACTGATGACGCCGTTCTCAGGCGTGTAGTTATAGGCATTATCCAGAAGGTGGTTTAGGATTGTCCGCACGTGTTGGGCGTCTCCAATGATTTGAGGAAGATCCTCCTCGATGGCCAATTTGATGGTCATGGGTTTGTTCTCTTTTTCAGAGCGTTGTTTTATTTTGATCACAGCCTCTTCGGCCAGGTGGACCAGGTCGACTGCCGCGGGCGTGATGATCACATGCCCCGCCTCGAACCGGGAGATATCCAACAGTTCATCGAGAAGCATGTTTAACCGGTTGATGTTATTGCTGACGATATCGACGAAGTGTTCCTGGTTATCATTCAAGGCACCTGCGGCACCCATTTGCAGCAGGTCGACATATCCTTTGATCGAGGTCATGGGTGTGCGCAGTTCGTGGCTGACCGTGGACACGAACTCGGATTTCATCTTATCCACTTCCACCTGCTGGGTGATATCACTGAAGATGGACACCGTACCGAGGAATTCGTTCTCCATGATCACGGGTGCGAGGTGGACGAGAGCGATCCGCCCGTCTTCCAGCTCGAGCTGTTCGGCATAAGTGTCTCCAGCTTGGTAGATAGATGGCTCCTCCGACCATCGACGAATGGTGGTCATCCATGCTCCGGAGGATTTGCCGAACAAACCCGCGAAACTATCCAGCGGACTGCCCAATAACTTTGACTTCTCAACATGCAGGATGCGTTCAATGGAAGGATTAATGAAACTGATTTGATTATTTGCGCCTGTGACGAGCACGCCGTCCGCAACAGCTGCCAGGATGGCCTGTGAGCGGCTGGCGTCTTCCTGTTCCTTGCGCAGCATCACACCCAGGCGGTCAGCCTGGTCCCGGATCAGTTCGTAAAGGTGGGCATTATTGATCGCTACGGCTACCTGGGCGGCTACCGCTTTTACAAGATTCTGCATGTCCGGGTTGAAGTAATTAACCGCGCGATGGAAAACGAGCAGGACACCGATGACGTCATCCCCTACGATCATCGGGATGGCAATGCAGCTTCGATGGTCTATGCCCTCGGAGCTCTTCAGCCAACGGGGATCGGCATGTAAATCTCCAACCAAAGCGGGTTGCCGGTTGCGAACCACCCACCCGGCTAATCCCTCTCCGATCTTGAGGGTTAAATTACGGGAAGCAATATCTGAGCGCTCCGAGACATAACCATAACCTGCCTGGAAATGCAGCAGGTTATCTTCTGGGTGTAGGAGCATGATGGTGCCCTGTTCTGCTCCGATCGTGTTATTGAGCAGGGATAATGTCCGGTTAAGGGCACGGTCCAGGTCCAGACTGGATGAAACCTCGGTCAGGATCTTCAGCAGAGTTTCCGTGTGATGCTGATCGTGTTCAAGCTGGGAGGTTCGCTCGGTTACCCGGCCATCCAACTCCTGGGTTAATCTCCGGGTTTCCGTTAATAGTTGTTCGTTTTGGATTCCCACGATCGCCTGGTTGGCAAGCGTTCCCAGAATTTGTTGATCTTCATTGGAATAAGCACCCGGTTCGGAGCTCTGTACGGAGAGAACACCGCGAACCTTTCCACCAGCCATCATTGGAACGAGGATCATGGATTGCCCATCTTCGGATTTTCCAAAACCTCTCCCTCCCGCGGCTTGGATCTTCGCTCGGTCATTCAGCAGGATCGACTGACCGGTCCGGATGACTTCACCGTTCAATCCCCGTTCTTTGGAAACACGGATCGGTAGTGAGCGCATCTTGCCTTCAACAAGATACACACCCTCGATCTCTCCGCTCTGCTCAACCAGCAAGCCGATCGCGATGGAGTCGACCCTCATAAGTTTTTCAGCAGCCTTGTGAACGGAAAGATAGATTTCATCTGCCTCAGAGTGAGAGCTGACCTCGGAGCTTGTCTCGTGAAGTAGGTTCAGGCGGTTCGCGGTTTGCAGGTTAGATTGGTACAAACGCGCGTTGTCCAGTGAAATCGACACCTGGTTAACGATCGTCCGCGCAAGTTCGATCTCAACCGGGCTGAAATGAGCTGCACCGGTGGATTGCGCGAACAACAAACCAGCCAGGTTTTGTCCGCTCGGTATGGATATCACCATCAAAGCGGTGGTTTCTTCTCCAAGCATGTCCTTCAACGGAACGACATCACCTTCATTATGTGCATCGTCTGTATTAAAAACTCCCAGGGATTCACGCAGGTGGACAAAAATAGGAGCCTCGGGCAGTAACCTGGGGAGATTGATCTTCATCCTTGGTACGGTTGTTTTCCAGATGGCCTGGTTGTTCTCGAAGGTCACCACGGATACTCTTTCTGCACCCACCGCCTTAAGGAGTTCTTCTGCAGCCAATTGAAGGATCTGGTCGATATCCAGCAGGCCGCTCAAGGATGATGAAAATCGGTTGAGCAGGGCGAGCCGTTGAGATCGTTCATCAAGTTCCTCTGCACGGTTCAGGCTGTCCTCGTATAATCGCGCGTTTTCCAACGCCACTGCAGCCTGGCTTGCAAAAGTCAATCCCACCTGGATTTGCTCCGGCGCGTAATAATATGCCTGCCATTTTTCAAGTGCCAGTACGCCAGCCAGAACACCCTTGGAAACCAGCGGAATGCCTAACCAGGAAAGGCGGGGCGCTTCCACGCGTGGAAAACGCGCGTCTTCGCGGACATCCCCGATGGATATTGCCTGGCCTGTCTGCGACATCTTATCGAACAGCGCGTTCTCGGTCACTCCAACGCTCGCTCCGAGCGGGTCCTCGGTGTCCGGGTAGCCGCGCGTGGCGACAACGGTTAATTGATCCCCTTCCCTAAACCAGAACGCGGCTGAATCGAACGGCAGGATCGGGGTGAGATTGTCAAGGAGTGAGCCAACCAATTGGTCACTCCTCAGGCTTGAGGTCAGCGAAGTTGCAACGTCGTTCAAAGCCTGCAGTTGTCCGGCTCGTTCACGCATGGCCTGCATCAATCTTACATTCTCAAAAGACAGGGCAACCTGCTGGGTTAACGAGATCAGGAGGGTTTCATCGTCGCTCTTGAAAGCGCCCTGGGTGTTGAAATTATCCAGGGTGAGCACACCCAGGCATTGTTCGCCGGTAAGGATGGGCACGTGGATACAGGATACCGGCATTCTTCCGCCAACCGCCTGCCGGTATAACGTGATGTTTTCAGGTATAAGAACGTAATCCCGGGCAAAATTTACCTCGTCAACCCGGCGAATTCGTTTCTCAGCATATGCAGCTCCGGGTAACGCCTCACCCGAACGGTATTGGATGCGTCCCATAGTCTCATTGTCAGCGTATCCGGATACTGCCAGGGGGAGCAGCAATCCAGCTTGTTGGTTCCAGACCAGGACTGTACCCGCATGCGCGCTGGGTATGACGTGCATCGCGCTATTTAGCAGGGTCTTCAGGATCTCGTCTGAGTCCAGCCCAGTCAGCCGCCTGCTGAAGTCCAGCAGTAAATTCACTTCCTGCAGCCGCCGTCGGGTTTCGTTCAGGAGGGAAATATTTTGAAGGATTACCGAGCTCTGTCTTGCGATCTGGAAGTACACCTGGCGGTCTTCGGCTGTGAACGAGGGCATGGTTTCCGGACTCAATGCCAGCATCGCGGCAACCGGCTTTTCCTGGATGTAGACCGGCAGGCAAATGAAGGACTTCACTCGCAGAGATGTCAGGAGTGGAGAATCACGCCATTCCTCGCTATCATCCATGCTGGAAACCAGGATTGCCTCACCGGTTTGCATGCAGGTTCTTAAGGGGTTGCGCTGTCCAAACAGGGCATCCACGTTGGTCGTCCGTGGAACACTCCCGAGTGTGTGCAGCAATCGCGGACCATCTGCGGAATTCTCTGCCACCATTGCGGCAGTCATTCCCAATTGCGTCAGGGTCTCACGACCCAGAGCCAGGAGAGCGGAAGAGCTGTCTAATTGTCGGCTGACCTGTTCGGTGATCGCCAGTCCGGCCCGCACCCGCTGTGCGCGTTGATCCAGATTATGCAGCGAGATGGTTGCCTCGAGATCTTTGCGAAGCAGCACAGGCAGGTCGTTCTGCGTTACGTCAAGCAGCTTTTGTTGTCGCTGCAAACCTGAGTCGAGGGTGGCGACTCGGTCTCTCAATCCGCTAATCAATTTATTCTGGGCGAGGACCAATGCAGCCTGAACGCTGAAAGCTTCGATTGAATCGATCGTAGCCAGATCCGGTCTTAATCCATCGGATGGGTCATCGACGCTTATCAATCCAAGGATCTCTCCCTTTGAATCCTCGATCGGGAAAATCAGGAAATCGTCCGGGTTCCATGCATTCCCCTTGGGTACTTCGCTCTGAACTTCATAGGTGGAATATACGTAATGAACATCAGCCGGCAGGATAGGCGTCTGGTCGGCAGGGATGAAATAAGAATGGCTGATCTTGAACTGGGGCTGCATGAGGTGCTGCAGGGCTGTCAGTGGTTGTTTACGGGCAATTAATTCTTTCAAGGTTTCATCGGGAATGCCGACCGCCGTGATACGCCGTAACAGTCCGTTCTCCTTCTCGAGAATGCTCATCAA
>MGNL01000128.1:0-1024 GCA_001796785.1 Chloroflexi bacterium RBG_16_51_16
GGTGCAGATGGATCCACATCTGAACTGGGCAGCCTCGGTCGGAAGCAAACTAATTCAGTGCTCGATTTGATTAATGCGATGCGTCTCGATCCGCCCCTTGCCAGAATTCTGGTCTTGGTGTTATTTAACCTCGCCGCTCCTCGCCAATCTCGCAGTCTTAGGCTGAGGAGCGATTCAATCAATTGGCAGCGGAACATGACGCCGAACGATAGAGTGATAATCGTACCCGAAAGTATTTCGATTAGACGCCTAAGCTAGGATTAAAGGAGAAAACATTATGTTGCCTATCGGTGATGATAATAGTGCTCGCAGGATGGCTCCGCTGGTTACGTATGGTTTGATCGCCTTGAACGTCCTGTTCTTCTTCTTAGAACTAAGCGGTGATACTGCATTCATTGAGAAGTGGGCTTTTGTTCCCAGCCGCTTCCTCGCCGATCCATCGGGTGATTTTCCAACCCTCTTCACATCCATGTTCATGCATGCGGGGTTGCTTCATATTGGCAGCAACATGCTTTACTTATGGATCTTTGGCGACAATGTGGAAAACCGTTTCGGACACATCAAGTTCGCTATCTTCTACCTGCTTTGCGGGCTTGGGGCAACTTTTGCCCAGTTGGCGTTCGACCCTGGATCAAGCTTGCCAAATCTGGGAGCTTCGGGAGCGATCGCCGGGGTGCTCGGCGCTTACATATTGATGTTCCCGCAGGGAAGGATTAGAGTATTGCAGGGTCAACAAGTGGTTCAAGTGCCCGCGCTGATCGTCATTGGGCTCTGGATCGTTCTGCAGCTATTTAGCGGCATCGGTGCCATAGCCAGCACAGCCCAGACAGAAGGCGGTGTGGCTTACATTGCACACATCGGTGGATTTATCGCAGGCCTTGTGCTGACCTTTTTGCTCAGGGGCAATACGTCGCCGCGGCTGACAGGTTAAATTGCCATGGTTCCTGTCGTTGCGTACCCGCAACGCCGATCAATGGTGGAGTCATCGTTTTAAATGATCCTCTACCTGGATAACCCAACGGCT
>MGNL01000128.1:1059-1879 GCA_001796785.1 Chloroflexi bacterium RBG_16_51_16
TCCATCATGTATTCGGATGATTTCATCAATAGGAGAATAGAATGGGACGCAAAGGTGTAAGTTTACGCAAGCCTAAAAAAACACGACCGTTTTCCAATTCCGATATCAGTGGTTCTTTAAATTTACCCGCTGGTGAACGCACGCTGGCGCAGCCCTTGGTGAAAGACAAGGGTGCCTTGCCATACACGGGCGGCAAAAATCCTTCGGCTGATTCGAACAAGAAGCACAAAAAGGGAAAGTAGGATTTAGAACGGGAGGGGTTTGGAGGCTGGTATGAAAATTCTACTCGTCTATCCGGAATTTCCGGATACCTTCTGGAGTTTTAAACACGCGCTGAAATTTATCCGGAAGAAGGCTGGTGCGCCCCCGCTGGGCCTGTTGACGGTTGCTGCCATGCTGAACCCTGGGTGGGAAAAACGGCTGGTGGATCTCAACGTGACGGACCTCACGGAGAATGACCTGGCCTGGGCAGATTATGTATTCCTCAGCGCCATGGTCGTGCAGCGCGAATCGGTGAACGCCATCCTAAAACGTTGTAAATCAGCCGGGGTGAAAGTGGTAGCAGGCGGGCCGCTTTTCACGATGGAGCACGAGCACTTCCCGGATGTGGACCATTTTGTCCTGAATGAGGCCGAGGAGACTCTCGCGCCCTTCCTGCGCGACCTTGAAATGGATCAGGCTCGTCGCGTCTACACCACGACGGAGTTCCCCAATATTCACCAGACCCCCATCCCACTCTGGGAGTTGTCGGATCTCAGGTGTTACGACACGATCAGCATCCAGTTCTCACGCGGCTGTCCTTTCAATTGCGATTTTTGCA
>MGNL01000128.1:1888-2250 GCA_001796785.1 Chloroflexi bacterium RBG_16_51_16
CTTTGCTGGGGCATCGTCCGCGCACAAAGACCGCCGCACAGATCATTGCCGAACTGGACAGGCTCTACGCGCTGGGTTGGCGTAAAAGCATCTTCTTCGTGGATGATAACTTCATCGGCAATAGGAAGCAGATCAAGTCCGAAGTACTGCCGGCGCTGATCGAGTGGCGTAAAGGGAAAACAGGCATGCCGTTCAGCACGGAAGCTTCCATAAACCTGGCCGATGATCCGACTCTGTTGGAGCTTATGGTGCAAGCCGGATTCAACACGGTTTTTGTCGGGATCGAGACGCCCAATGAAGACAGCCTGGCCGAGTGCAGCAAGAACCAGAATAAGGGCCGCGACCTCGTGGAAAGCGTCAAG
>MGNL01000128.1:2260-4316 GCA_001796785.1 Chloroflexi bacterium RBG_16_51_16
GAGCGGGTCTCCAGGTACAGGGTGGCTTCATCGTCGGGTTCGACAATGATTCCCCCGCCATCTTTCAACAACAGATCGATTTCATTCAGAAGAGCGGCATTGTGACGGCCATGGTTGGGCTGCTGCAAGCCCCTCTGGGAACCCGCCTCTACGAGCGCCTGCACAAGGAAGGCCGCCTGGTCAATCAATTTTCGGGTGATAACGCGGACGGATCAACCAACATCATCCCGAGGATGGGTTTGGAATCACTGCGGACAGGCTACCGAAACTTGCTAAACCAGATCTACGCACCCAAATTCTATTACGCGCGCGTCCTGACCTTCCTTCGCGAATACCGGCCGCCCGGAATCAAAACCCGTTTGGAGGCGCAATACCTGCTGGCCTTGGGACGGTCCATGTTTCAATTGGGGATCCGGGGTGTCGAACGCATTCATTACTGGAGGCTCTTTTTCTGGACCCTGCTCCGGCGTCCGCGACTATTCCCGCTCGCGATCACATTTGCGATCTATGGCTTCCATTTCCGCCGTGTAGCCGAGTTGCATATTAGCTGATGGGCAGGGCTGACGCTGTGATTACACAGCACCCCTTAGGAGGATCAACCCGGATGGCAACTGAAAAACATCACCGCCCTCTCTTGCAGAACATTGCCAATAGGGTCATGCTCGAGGCAGGACTGCTCCCTGATTTTTCACCCGAAACTATGGCTGAACTGGGACGTCTCCAGGAATCTGCAGTATCTGGGAATTATTTAACCGATAGCCCTCCCGGTATTCGCGATATGCGGAGTCTTCTGTGGTCTTCCATCGATAATGATGACTCGCGTGACCTGGATCAGCTTACCTTTGCGGAAGCAATGCCCGGTGGAAAAGTCAAGATCATGGTCGCCATAGCGGACGTGGATGCGCTGGTTAAAGAAGGGACAGCCATCAACGAACATGCACGCCACAACTCCACCTCGGTGTATACCGCCGCCCGGATCTTTCCGATGATCCCTGAAATACTTTCCACGGACCTTACCTCCCTGAATCTCAACCAGGAACGCCTTGCCCTGGTTGTTGAAATAGTGATCGACGCGGGTGGAAATCTGCTGGATTCGGAAATTTATCGGGCGCAAGTCCGTAATCATGCCAAGCTTGCCTATAACAGCGTGGCTGCGTGGTTGGAGGGCAATGGAGCTGTGCCTGAGGTTGTCTCTTCTGTCCCCGGGCTGGATGAAAACCTGCGCCTGCAGGATAAAGCTGCCCAGAGCTTGAAGCAGCTTCGCCACGTTCTCGGGGCTCTTAGCCTGGAAACCATCGAAGCCCGGCCGGTATTCGACGGCGATCAAATCCAGGCGCTCGAAAGTGAAGAAAAAAACCAGGCGAAAGAGATCATCGAGGATTTCATGATCGCCGCGAACGGCGTGACTGCAAGATATCTTTCCGCCAGCAAATTCCCCTCCATTCGCCGGGTCGTGCGCACTCCAAAACGGTGGGATCGGATCGTTCAAATCGCAGCGGAACACAAGTTTAGCCTTCCGGAAGTTCCGAATTCAAAAGCGCTGGAAGAGTTTCTCGTAAAAGAAAAAGCCGCTGATCCGATTCGATTCCCAGACCTCTCCCTGGCTGTGATCAAGCTTTTAGGTTCTGGCGAATACATAGCTGAACTCCCGGGAGAAAATGCTCCCGGGCATTTTGGCCTGGCCGTTAGAGACTATTCTCACTCGACCGCGCCTAATCGCCGTTACCCCGACCTGCTTACCCAGCGCTTGTTGAAAGCGGCCTTGGATGGGAAGCCTGTCCCATATAGCCAGGATGACCTGGATGTTTTGGCGGCGCATTGCACGGAAGCAGAAGATGCAGCGACTAAAGTCGAGCGCCGGGTTGAAAAATCCGCCGCTGCGCTGCTCCTTGAAGATAGGATCGGTGAGCAGTTTGATTCGATTGTCACAGGCGCTTCCGAGAAGGGTACCTGGGTTCGGCTGTTCAAAATCCCTGTCGAAGGCAAGCTGGTGCAGGGATTCGAGGGGTTGGATGTCGGTGAGAAGGTCCGGGTGCAGTTGATCGACACAGATGTT
>MGNL01000128.1:4419-4697 GCA_001796785.1 Chloroflexi bacterium RBG_16_51_16
GGAAGCGATCATCGTAATCCTCTCCGACGGTGGAGAAGAAATCAAGCATATATCCTCGAACATGGGAAAACGTATCCGGTACTCCAGCGGTTCACGCCTAAAAACTTGGGGACGGTTTAAAAGATTGACCTCGGAAGATGGGAGGGACAGAAAATTTGGGAACCAGCTCAACAAATACTATGCTGAGGTTATTGATGTCATTAGAGATGCTGAAACCATCCAGATATTTGGCCCGGGCGAAGCAAAAGGCGAATTGGAGAAACGGATTGAACAGGAGG
>MGNL01000128.1:4797-4964 GCA_001796785.1 Chloroflexi bacterium RBG_16_51_16
GTTTTCTGAGGCTTAATTAAAATTCGTAATTAGAAATAAAGTAAATAAATGGCAGGATCATATGAGCAACAAACGACAATTCTCAATTGAAGAAGCCCGATCCATTGGAGCCCAGCCCAAAATTGATTGGTCACAGATCGATCTGGAGCAGTTCCGGCGCGGGCTTG
>MGNL01000128.1:4973-5080 GCA_001796785.1 Chloroflexi bacterium RBG_16_51_16
GCTAGTGACCCGCTGACTAATGTGACCGGTGACGATCCGCTGCTCACGGGAAAAATCGCCTGGGCGCACTTGAAAGAGATTCGAGATTACTATACACGGTTGGATCA
>MGNL01000128.1:5141-5293 GCA_001796785.1 Chloroflexi bacterium RBG_16_51_16
GAAAAAGGATGCTGAATTAATCTAACTTCTTTGGTTTTAAAATGGGGTATTACACCAATTTGTTTTTCATGGGTATGTAACTAACCTTTCCTGCAGGGTGCAGGCAGGGATCGCGCCAGCGGGCATCCAGCCTGCTGTGCGCATGCCGGGCG
>MGNL01000129.1:0-2364 GCA_001796785.1 Chloroflexi bacterium RBG_16_51_16
CATCCCCCATTGAAAAAGTGGCTCCGGGCGGGACGAGCACACCGTGATATCGTTCGGAAGCGGTTTGGATGTTTTGGATCCGAGCTTCGCTCGACCCATAAAAATAAGTGGAGTATGTCTGGATGTTTTCGATGATGCCCAGCTCAGCGCCCGTAGCTGTATCGCTGACTGCCGGCTGTTCTTCATTCACGACCAAAGCGATGGAGTGCTCCCCTCGACCAAGCGCATCATTGATTGCTGACACGCTTGATTCCTTGTCCATCGTCCGCCCTATCTGGGATGGTTCGATTGGTACAAGTTTTCCCGTGATATCGTCAAATTCAAAACGCGCATTTCGAGGATACCTATTCACAGACGGCTCCAGGTTGGTCAATAACTCCCGCAGCGCATTTTGATCCAGCCCGACCTGTACTTGGGTCTGGCCATTCACTTCCGCCAGGCTGACACCCAACATATTCGCCAGCACCTGGATATCATAAGACCACGGACCCGGATCTTCCCCGGTTGCATTTGGGATGACCAATGTCATCGGCTGGCTTAGGATTTGACGCGCCGTCTCGGCTTGATCGGTTACATCCATGATCCTTGGAGTTGTTTCTTGAATTACAAGGGGTACCTCGCCATCCCGGAACGAACCGAGTTGTGTATCCAGGTAAACCATCGTGGCTTCCATGTTTAACTGGCGGCCGATCTGCCCTGCCTGGGCAGTGACATTTGTGCCGTCCAGTCGAAGGCTGGCTTCTACCACGGGTATGTCGATTTGTGAGGCGATGGTTTGCAGATAAGAAAAAGCTACTCTCTGGTCAACAAGTACAACGGTGCTACGTCCAGCCCTGCTCCTCGCGCCTGAACCTGCCGGGCTATTGAACCGAATAAACCATCTTTTCGTCCGAGTTGATACGCCGTTAGAGCACTCGTGGATGGGTCGAAGACCATCCCGAGCTCGGTCGGTGCAGCCACCCAAATTTTTTCACCATCCCGGAATAATACCTTGCCTGTGTTTGGATAAGAGAGCGTCTGGCTCAGCTTGATCGCAGCCTCTGCCGGTGACAGGCCTGATAGTTCAACGCCGGCGACCGAGACACCTGGAAAGATCCTTCCGGCATATAGCAGTTGATAGCTCATCGTCCAAAAAAGGATCAAACCCAAATAGATGAACGAACCCAGGCTGAATGCAGCTGCAACCCGCATAAGGATTGGGTTGGTTTGGGAGGTGGAGAACCTGGTAGTTGCCATAATCTGGAATCTAATTGCTTGGGTTAATAGATGCCTTAAAATAACCGCGGGATGAACATGGGTGTCACTTGCTTGTACTCGATATACTCGTGACCGAATTCCCGCATCAATTTCTTCTCTTCATAATAAGCTCCAGCGATAAGGTAAATCGAAAAGCTTATCCTGACAATAAATAAATTCAAGGTTGAGGCCGGTGCCAGCCATAAGATAATCAAGCCAAAGAAATAGAGCGGATGGCGAACATATCGATACAATCCATCTTTGATCATGACTACCGGACGAACCTCAAAAAGCTGCCTTATGCCAACAAACGCCAGCGCATCGGTCTGTAAAACACCCAGGATAAGAAAGATGACAGCGACGACCTGTATGGTGATCATTACAATACTCCAGGGTTCGGGCACGGTGTATAAATTTTTATCAGGAAGGTTAATGAGCAGCCAGACTATCGGGAGAGCGCTGATCACCGAAAATAGATTGTAGAGGAGGCGATACCCGCGGAATAATTCCGCTCCAATTTTTTTCTGAAACCAGGATTTAAACGCCATGGAGGCCAGGAGCGAATGGATCAATCCCCAGGCAAGGATGGTTAATATTAACCAGAGCATAAAGGGTCTAGGTGCAAAATTGATCTACTTAAGAATTTGGTTTGAACGCTGCAAGTTCGATGAGCTCGTTTCCGGCTTTCACGATATAAAAAGGCATCCATGCTACGCCAAATATACTGATATAAATATCGGTCTTTTTGGGATTGATCTTTGTTTCCGTGATTTCATTGACCAGGTTGCCCCAACGCTCATTGATCTCTCGGGCTGCGTCATCCCGTTTTAGCTTTAGTTCATCCAATTGTCGCTTGTATTCGGATATGGTTCCAACGGATTCTTCAACATCAGCTTTAGCGTTCTCCGTCAACCTGCGTTTACTCAAGGATGACGATATCCTTCGCGAAGATCGCCTGCCGCCAAACAAACTGAATACGTTCTCGGCATGCGTCCCCAATTCCTCCAATTTCCTATGCTGGAGGTCGGATTCATCCTCTTTGAGCTCTCGTTCTTCGCGATTTAATTTACTTTCCAGGGTGCTGATCTGTCGGTCCAGCTGGGCATTCACTTTCGCGATTTCTGCCTC
>MGNL01000129.1:2564-6731 GCA_001796785.1 Chloroflexi bacterium RBG_16_51_16
ATTAACCTCAGCATTTTCAATGGATTCGCTGCCAAATCCAAATTGTTCCCAGTGGATGACTCCTCGTTTATCTGGATTTGGATCCAGGATGGCTCGCTTGATTTCCGTATCCACACCTAGTTTGCGATCTAACAGCCGGACCTGAGCCAGACCGGTCAATCCAGGTTTATAAACGATACCTTGTATGGCAGCTCCGGGGATCATCGGTTTCTGTGAGGCTGAAAACGCCTCAGGCAAGCTGAGGTTTTGTACCAGGAAATACTCACGGATACCGCTCGGCACGGATGGTTTCGTTGAGGTTGCGTTCAAGCTTTTTCCCAAATTCAATCCAGCGGTTCCAGCAGAGCCAGCCGGTGTAGCGATTCCGTCCACCTTCAGTACAGATGCTCTTTCAACCTTTTGATTTGCATGGGACAACCTTATCAATTCAGGAATTTGCTCCCTGGTGAGCGGACCAGCGAGAAAATTCATAGTCCACCGTGTATAGAACATTACGGGTTTTTTCTCATGCACATTGTGCAGGATAAAGACACGCTTTCCAAGTGAGGAGATCAATTTATCAAGAGCGGACCGGGAGATCCCACCGGCTGCACCCACCAAACCATCCAGCAGTCGCTGTTTATCCTGGTCGGTTTGCAGCTTTCCAATAAACCAGCTCCCCATATTCGAAAGCCCCTTGTAATCCACGTCTACTGGATTCTGGGTGGCGAGTAATATCCCGAGACCGAATGCTCGAGCTTGCTTTAGCATGCGCAGCAGCGGTGCTTTGGAAGGGGGTGCAGCGACAGGAGGCAGGTAACCAAAAATTTCATCCATATACAAGATGGCGCGCAGTGAGGTGACACCGGACTGGGTACGCATCCAGGCTTCGATGCTCGAGAGTAGCAGGGTTACAAAAAACATCTTTTCCTGGTCTGATAGATGGGCAAGGTAGAAGATGCTGTGTCGCGGATGTCCATCCTTGCTGAATAACAGGTTTTGAACATCCAACGACTCCCCCGTCCGCCAGGCTTCGAAACTGGGTGCAGCCAAAAAATTGTTCAGCGTCACCGCCAGCTCCCTGCGGTCTTTTGTTGGGAAAAAGGTTTCCACATCAAAGGCGCCTAACTTTTCAATCGGTGGATTTTCGGCTTGCAGGATCAATTCCTGCAGTTCAATCTCTTTCCCTTTGCTCCACGAGTTCTCCAACAGGTTTGCCAGCAGGATATGCTCACGGGAGCGGATTGGATCGACATCCGTATAACCAACAAGCCCAAGCAGGGCGGTTACCGTACTCGTGATTTTTTCCCGGAGTATTTCCCGGTTCGCATTCCAATCCAGGGCTGGTGCTGCCAGAGAAGAGAGAATATTTACAGGATTACCAGAGTCCGAGCCGGGTGTATAGATCGTATATTCAACCGCGCTTGCCAATTTCTTCATTCGTTCATCTTTTATTCCCCATTCCTCCAAACCCTTGCGCCATGTCTGCGAAGCTTCCTGCGCTGCCTGGTCGATCGTCTGCCCTTCACGCCGGGCGATCTCCGGATCGATCCAGGGGCGGAAATCAGTAGGTGCAAGATTGGGGAAGTGCAGCACCAGGTTGGTCAGGTCACCCTTGGGGTCTATTGCAATCGCTGGAATTCCCTGCAAAGCGGCTTCCTCCAAAATATCGATGCAAAGCCCTGTTTTACCAGAACCGGTCATCCCTACCACGAAACCGTGCGTGGTCAAATCTGCGGGATCATATTGGACGGTTTCCCCTGTGATTTTTTGTTTGACCGGATCGTAAATTCGTCCTAAATAAAAAGTTAGGTCAGCCATCATGCCTCCTGCCGGGATCAACCAACGGGTTAATTTTACACGAAAGGGTGATCAAGGCTCACTCGCGAGAAAAATTCTGTTGAATTCCGTCATAAAGCTGTCGGCTACGGATGGATTCTTGATAATGACCAGGTTTTCATCGTTGGATTCTTCTGCGCTGTTCGTAAAATTATAAGAGCCAAGGACAACAATTTCATGATCAATGATGATTGTCTTATGATGCATCTGTCCAGTTTGACCACTATAACGGATATCCAGGCCTGCCTGGCGGAAAGGTAGGGATTCGTCCCCCAGGCCGATGCCCGCCTGGATTTTATCCACGACCCCGTAAACCAGCACTCCCTCGGTGGCGCGCTGCCTGATCGCCTCGCCAAGCGGATCCGAAGTGAAGGTGAACGCTAGAAGATTAATGGTTTGTTTTGCATTCCTGATAAGGTCCAGCAATGCTTCTTGCGGGTGGTCATCCGGAGAAAAATACACATCCATGATCACTTCGTCGTCTCGAACATGTGGGCTAGGTGTTTCCCTGCCCTCTTTCGCCTCAATCCCGTCCGTACTAAACATTTCTTCAAATTCACTTGTATAATTCGCCGCCATTTCCTCAGAGTCAATTCGGACCAGGGCGTTGTTATCTTGATAGACCCCGGAATAGGTATAGTTCATGGATCCGGTCCAGACAATGGTGTTGTCCAGGACCATGAATTTATTATGCATCAAGCTTTCCCGCCGATCGCCCTTGATGGGTATGCCGGCTGCGAATAGTCTCTCCGGCACGGTTCGACCCAGGTTATCACTCTCCATCACGATCCGGACCCGCACTCCCCGATGATGCGCGCGGATCAGGGCTGAAGCAACATTCTCGAGACTAAGACTGTACATCGCCAGGTCTATGCTCAAGGTTGTGTTGTCAATCGCCTGGACCAGGGGTCTATCCACTCCACCAGTCTCCTGTATCGATAATGGATGTTGTGGATTGGTAAAGTACAGATCCAAATTGGATAAATGAGTACTGTAGGCAGCAGGTGGGGATATTTGTGTAATAGAAGGCGGGAAGGTCGCTGTAGGACCGTCAAACGAGATCTGTGTTTTGGTTGAATTGACGGAACCTGGAGGTTCCACTACGGTAGGATTGCTGGTTCGGATGATCCCCATACAACCATTTAATAGCAAGACCGAACAACCAATCCAGCTTATTGTTGATTTTCGCCTGCCCGGCATTCTGAATTGGGATTATAGCGCGTTACGATATGCCGGATGATATAATCGCCGACCGTGAATGAAATTCCCAGTGCCAACCGTCAAATTGCACGCGCGACCGGAACGATCATGTTTGCGATCCTGTTCGGTCAACTTGCTGGGCTTGCACGTGGAATCATAGTTGCTCGAATCTTCGGTGCTTCGGCGGAGCTGGACGCGTTTCTGACTTCCAATCGGGTTTCGGAGACCTTGTTCTTGCTTGTCGCTGGGGGTGCATTAAGTTCAGCTTTTATTCCTGCTTTTACCAGCCTGCTGGTTAAAAAGGAGAATCGCAACGCCTGGCGGTTGGCCTCCTCGATCGCAAATCTGATCCTGCTGGGGATCAGCTTGCTCGGTTTGCTTGCAGCCTGGTTTGCTCCGCAGATCGTGCGGTATGCATTGGCGCCGGGTTTTTCTTCCGACCCCTACCTGTTCAAACTGACTGTTAGTTTATTACGCGTTCAGTTGATCTCCGTACTTTTTTTTGGTATCGGTGGTTTGATCATCGGTATCCTGAATTCCCACCAGATATTTTTTATTCCAGCCCTGACTCCGGCTGCCTACCAAGTTGGGATCATCTTTGGTGCCGTTTTTCTCACGCCCTACATGGGCATACACGGATTGGCGTGGGGTGTGGTTATCGGTGCCTTCCTTTATCTTGCTCTTCAAGTACCCGTCCTTATTCGATTGTTTGCAAAAGAGAGACAGAAACCCGGTTTTACCAGCTTCTACCATTTTTCGATGGGCTTGGCTAATAAGGATGTCCGTGAAGTGATCTTTCTCATGGCGCCGAGGCTGCTGGGCGTTGCCGTCGTTCAACTTAATTTCTGGGTGAACACCTGGCTTGCCTCGAGGATGACGGAAGGCAGTGTGACCGGTATTTATTATGGATTCTCTTTGATGCTGATGGCGCAGGCGATCATCGCCCAATCCGCTGCAATGGCAGTCATGCCAACCTTCTCTGCCCAACATGCCCTCGGGCAAAAGGATGAGATGCGGGCTTCCCTGGCAGCCTCGCTTCGTGGCGTTATTTTTCTGGCTGTACCCGCCAGCGTGGGTCTCATGCTCCTTCGGCAGCCGTTGGTGGCTCTGCTCTACCAGCGGGGAGAGTTCGATGAAAGGTCTGTCCAG
>MGNL01000129.1:6796-11276 GCA_001796785.1 Chloroflexi bacterium RBG_16_51_16
AACGCGTGCATTCTATGCTCAGCACGACACTCGTACACCGGTGATCATCGGCACATTGGCAATGCTCCTGAATTTGATCCTGAGTTTCACACTCTCACGGTACTTTGAACGGCTTGGATGGATGCCTCACGGTGGATTGGCACTTGCTAATTCCCTCGCGACAGCATTGGAAGCCGCTACTCTCTTCATCGTTATGCGATTCAGATTGAAAGGGATGGACGGCGGACGAATTTTTCGCGGAGGGATCGCATCAATCCTGTGCAGCCTGATCATGGCAGCCGGCCTTCTCGCCTGGCTGCACTGGCTGCCAGATCGGTCGACCTGGCTGAAAGCTCTAGGCGGTGTGACCCTGGGAGGATTTCTGTATGTTCTGGCGAGTTGGCTGGCTGGTGTAAGCGAAATTAGGGTATTTATGAATGCGATGAAAAGAAGGATAATTTTAGGAAAGCGCTAGGGCCACAAAAGCCAGAATCCGGTTGCGACAATCAATCCGAGCACGATCCCTCCTGCAACTTCCAGGGGTGTATGCCCGATCACTTCACGGAGTTCTTCCTCATCCCAGATGTGACCGTGTAGCAATTCTTCAAACAGGACGTTGATCCGTTCGGCGTGCATGCCCGCCTGGCGGCGCACCCCTGCCGCATCATAGGTTACGATCATCGTGATGACTATACCCAGGGCGAATAAGGGATCGTCAAAACCGTAGAACAATCCGATACCGAGAGTCGCACTGACGATCAAGGCTGAGTGTGAACTCGGCATACCGCCTGCATCCAATAACTTCGACCAGTCCCAGCGGTGGGTGCTGAGGTAGTCCAGGGGCATTTTTAAAATCTGGGCGATCAGCCAGCTTGTCAAGGCGATCAACAGCACCTTGTTTTCGATCAAGCCGGCCAGGTTCATTCTTCTTCCTCTGAATAAGGACTGAGCATGCCGTCGGTTAGTTTTTGGATTTTCAACTGGGCAGCCTCCAGCAGCTCGTTACACCGGACAGCCAGGGCTTGGCCGCGTTCGAATGATTGCATAGCCTGGTCCAGCGACTTTTGATCGCTTTCCAGAGTGGATACGATCTTTTCCAATTCAGCCATGGCTTCTTCGTACGATAGTTCTTCCACAGGTTTTATGGAAACATTTTTAGGCATAGCTCACCTGATCAAAGAATAAATGCTTCTATAAATGAATTTCCCGTGCGTGCCGTACTAAAATGCAAACGTCACACCTTTGTTACACCAAATTCACCGTCACTCACTCGCACCATCATATCCCTGGCTGCATTCTTCACAGAAGTAACGACACGGCCATCCTCCTTGCAGGTCAGGATGGCATACCCTCTGGAAAGTACGCCGATCGGATTGAGTGCGACCAAGCGTTTGCGAAGACCATCGACTTGTAATGCATGGTATTGGAAAAAATGAGCAACTGCCGATTCGGTACGGCGGGAGAGCTCATCCAGTTTTTGGATTTCATTATAAACACGGTTTGTTGGAGACAATAGCTGCAGTCTATTATTCACCCCCAATAAAGTTTCTCTGGCTGTAAGGATCAATTCACCCATCCGGGACATCAATAAATTCCTTCTATCGTTTATTTCCCGGATCAGCCCATCCCGGGTTATGGGTGTAGCCAATTCCGCACTGGTTGTCGGTGTTGCCGCTCGCATGTCAGCTGCAAAGTCACACAGCGTGAAATCCGTTTCATGACCCACACCGCAGATCACAGGCGCCTCCGAATCGGCAACGGCGCGGACAAGCGCCTCTTCATTAAATGACCATAGATCCTCTATGGACCCACCTCCGCGGGCTAATAGGATGACATCTGGTTTATATTTATTGACGGAATTCAGGGCTTGGATCAAGGCAGACGCCGCTCCTTCGCCCTGGACGGGGGAATACGCCAGGATAACTTTGGCGAGAGGTTGGCGCCTCTGTATGGTGTTGAGAATATCTCGCCAGGCTGCACCGCTTGCAGATGTTATAACTCCGATCAGCTGGGGAAATACCGGGATCGGTCGCTTCGTTTCGGGTGCGAATACACCTTCTTTTTCGAGTTGATCCTTTAACCGCAAAAATTCCTGGAAGAGTGCTCCTTCACCAAGAGGTCGGATATGATCTGTGTAAAGTTGGTATTGCCCTCCGGCTTCATAAACGCTGATTCGACCATGGACCTCCACCGCCACCCCATCCTTGATCTGAAGTTTCAGCCTTCGTGCTTCGAGTTTCCACATTACACACCTGAGCGAAGCGGATGAATCTTTTAGCGTGAAGTAGACGTGACCGGACGCTGGTCGTGAAAGGTTGGAGATCTCGCCCTCCACCCATAAATCCTGCAGCATCTCATCGGATTCAAGCTGCTCGCGGATCCGGCGGGTCAGATCGGTCACCGACCAACGGATGGTCGAAAATATCGAGGCTTGGTTCATCATGATTAGGATACACGCCTTGACGGGCGGTGTCAATTGGCTGTTCCTCGTCTGAAGCCGCCTTCTCTGCTACAATGGGTTTGACCGTTCATGAATCATCTTTGGTCACCCTGGCGTATGGAATATATTGAGAATCACGGTAAGGAAGGCGGTTGCATCTTTTGCAACGCGTTGAATGGATCCGACGGACCGGAAAACTTGATCGTCCACCGAGGCCACCAGGCATTTGTCATCCTGAACCGTTATCCTTACACAAGCGGGCATCTCATGGTTGTGCCGTTTCCGCATAAAGCGACGATTGAAGAATTGGATCCAGCGGTCAGGGCTGAGCTTATGGAGTTAACCTCGTTATCCATGTCTGTGCTGCGTACGGTCTACCATCCTCAGGCTTTTAATCTGGGCGCCAACATCGGCGAAGCGGCCGGCGCGGGGGTGAAGGAACATGTCCACCTCCATATCGTGCCTCGCTGGATTGGTGACACGAATTTTATGTCCAGCCTGGGAGATACGCGTGTCCTGCCTGAGCTGTTGCAGGATACCTATCAACGTATCCGAACAGGCTTTGATCAATAAGTTTTATCCAGGGGGATTATTTCGGATACTCTGGTGCTGTTTAATCCATGTTGATTCTATTCGAACCAAATTCATAACATAAAACAAATGTCTCGGTTCGTACGCTTTTTCATCGTTTCCGGAATGATATTCATTTCCAATTGCGCTCCGAAGACGTCTTCGCAACCTCTCGAGGACGATTCAAACCCGGCGGCGACGCTCATGCCTACTTCGGAAGTCACGAGTGATCCAACCGTTTCATCAACACCGGTACCTCAGTTTTATTCTCCGGAAGTTAAATGGGGTCCAAATTTTGAAGATTATCCTCCTTACATCAACCCACTGACAGGCTTGCCGGTTGCCAACTCAGAGCTGCTGGATTTGCCCGCATTGCTCGTTTCGATCACACATTTCCCACCGCAGGTACGTCCACAGGCAGGCTTGTCCTTTGCTCCCTGGGTGTTCGATTACCTTATTGCAAACGGCAGTAATCGATTCCTGGCAGTGTTTTATGGGGAGTATCCTCTTGCTGAGGAATCGGTATCAGGACCCTGCGAAGTGCGTAGATCGCCCTTCATTGCTGAAAGTGTAATCCTTGGCAACCGGGTATGGTTAGATCGCGATCAGGACGGGATCCAGGAACCGGGAGAGCCCGGCGTTGGTGGAATATGCATCAACCTGGTGGATAGTGCTACAAATAAGGTAATCCAAACGACAACTACGGACTCGAATGGTTATTTCGGTTATAACCTAACCGCTGGGGAAGAGATCCTCCTCGAGTTTGAACCCGGGGACTACAAGTTCACTCGAGCGAATTTTGGTGTCGAAGACCTGGATAGTGATGTCGATCCGAAAACAAATCGAACCGGGAATGTACATATCCAGGCGGATTACCTCCATCTCGATGCAGGAGTTTATCTCCCAACTCAATCAGGTGTGACGCCGACCCTTCCACCGCTCTCTAGCGTGGTTGGACCAGTGCGTTCGGCGAGGCTGGTCAATATTCACATCCAGAACTTTTTCCAGGATAGCTGTTTGATCTATGCCGGTTCAACCCGCGAGATACGAGATCTGATACCGGGTTGTTCCGAAGTTTTTCAAACCGGGGATGGGGGGGCTGGTGGTTTATTGGACGTCGAGCGCATGGTCCGGATTGCTGAGGACCACGCCCGCAAAAGCACTGGGGATTTCAGGTATGCCAATAATGTTTTTGAGACAAAAGTGCCAGCCGGGGGCGTACAGGTTAGCCGGCTCGATGTTTATCTCGCGGAGTTGAATCAGGCAGCTTGGTTATATGATGCCAGTCTTCAAGCCTGGCTGCGTTATGTCGATTCCGCCGACAAGCAAATGCCTGGGATCCTTCATCCTGACACTGACCGGTTGAATGGCCGACAACTTTACTTCGAAAATATGATCGTCCTCTTCGCCGAGCATGAAGTTCTGGCTCCGGCTATCATCGACATGGCGCTTCAGCAAGGCGAAAGTGATAAGGCGCTCGTATTCCGGGAT
>MGNL01000129.1:11288-11624 GCA_001796785.1 Chloroflexi bacterium RBG_16_51_16
GAGATCAAGTGGAGTACACGAGCTGGCGAGTATGAACAAAACACGGGTTTGCGGCGTCCGATTCAATTCCTGGACTTGGAAGGCAAACCGTTTCCACTCCACCCCGGTCGCACCTGGATCATGATCGCTACACCTTTCAGCAATTTCAGCAGCACGGGTGCTGACACATACAAATTGCGGATCATCCCTCCTCCAGGCGCAGGTGATTATTAAATATTATTCAAAGATGCTTGACCGCAACCATACATCGGATCTCGAGCCAACCGCGGCTGACCAACATCTAACTGTGGTAAATCCAAATCAAGACTATCCCCCTCGCATTGCAATAATTTTATT
>MGNL01000129.1:11631-12315 GCA_001796785.1 Chloroflexi bacterium RBG_16_51_16
TTTGTATTGCTTGGTTGTCAGACCACAAACCAACAGCCGGACGCCACACCAATTTTGATCAATCCCACCGCGTCTCCACCACCAACGACCATTCCCCCAACCCCCATCTCATTTCCACCAAGCATTAATCCGTTGACAGGCTTGCCGGTTCTAAATCTGAATTTGCTTGAAATCCCTGCTGTCCTTGTTTCTATCTCGCATTTCCCGGCTACGGGTCGTCCTCAGGCAGGTCTCTCATTCGCTCCGTTTGTTTATGAAGTCTATATTACTGAAGGTGCAACCAGGTTCCTTACTGTTTATTACGGACAATTTCCTCAGCCGGAAATCCCTTTGACTGGCCAATGCAGGATCCGCACCGGCGCGTTTACGCCCGATGGCTCCGTTTTAGGAGGGCAAGCCTGGTTGGATAAAAATGGAAATGGATTGCAAGAGCCGGGAGACGAAGGTGTGGGCGGTGTATGCGTCAATGTTTATGATTCTACAGGCGCAAAATTTTTGGAGACAACGACGGATGGCAACGGTTATTATGGATTCAACCAGCAGCCGGGCAAGTATTTGATCGAGTTCGTCAAGCCGGAGTGGGCTTCGATAACTCATTCGAATCTTGGCAACCCAACAGTACATGTCACCCAAAACGAAGAATTCAATGATAGCGATGTCGACCCTGCTACCGGCCAAGTTGAA
>MGNL01000129.1:12381-13101 GCA_001796785.1 Chloroflexi bacterium RBG_16_51_16
AACCAGGATCCGGCTGCTATGCCCGCCGCGAACATCGGACCGATTCGCTCTGGCAGGCTCGTCTATGGCTATCTGGCTGATTCATACCCGCATAGCTGTTTAGTCTTTGCAGGCGCCTCTCCGGAAGTCATGGCTCGGCTCCCCCAGTGTCTCCTTGTCTTTCACCAATTGGAAGGCGGGGGTTACATGTTGGATATCGATGAGTTGCAGGAAGTCGCTAGGGCTAATAAGCGATCCAAGGGATCGGACTTCTCCTATTCCAGCAATGTTTATTCAAATTCAATTCCCTCTGCTGGTGCCCCGGCGACTCGATTGGATGTCTTCATAGCCTACCTTAACCAATCCGCCTGGATCTACGACCCGCTTTACCAGGCCTACTTGAGATACGTGGACACCTCGGAGGTCGAGACCGCTGGAATTTTGTCGCCCGACAGGGATCGACTCTCCGGACGACCCCTGCATTCTGAGAATGTGATCATTCTTTTCGCCCAGCACGATGTCGTCTCACCAACCAATTTGGACATTCGGTTAAATCCAGGCCGGTCTGGCAAAGCCCTCCTTTTTCGAGATGGGCAGGTATTTAACATCCAATGGAGCACCAGCCAGCCTGAGGCAGGTGAGCTCCAACCAATAGCATTCATTGATCAGGGTGGCATGCCGATCGCGCTAAAACCAGGACATACCTGGGTTCTTATAGTGACAAAAGAAAGTAGTGTGAGT
>MGNL01000130.1:0-16120 GCA_001796785.1 Chloroflexi bacterium RBG_16_51_16
GGTCCGGGTTCTCGTTGAGTTATGGAGGAAATGTTTTGGTATCCATTATTAACAGGTGTACACGCAGTAATAAGAAAAATAGTCATAAATGTGATGTGATCAATTAATAACCGGTACATGGGATTGGGTTTTGATTCCCTGGAGCGTTCGTAAGGCAGGCTGGGGATTATTTAAGTTTCAGATAGGGGCATGAGTAGAATGGGAGTTTTGGTTTGTTGTGCCAATTTAGGCGCAACACTGCGCGCCCAGAAGGCACTTGTACCCGTTTTGCCGTGAGTGGACAGAACGATCAAATCGATATTCAATAATTCCACGGCATGTAAAATTTCCCTGACGGGGTCTCCGCGTAACACGTGAGCTTGTACTTGTATGTTCCGCTTTTGAAATTCATCCACGTGTCCAGCCAGGTCCCCGGATGTGTTCTGTTCCCGCAGATCGAGGAGTATTTGCGCTGTGGCTGGCATCAGGTTACCCACTGCAGCTTGTTCCCCAGAGAGTGTACTGAAGGTGGGTACCACGCTTAATAGATGGATGCGTGCTTCGAAAATTTTTCCCAACGATTGAGCTGTGGACAGGGTTATATCATGTCCGGACTCCGGATCCAGGGGTACCAAGACTCTTTTGATCTTGAAGGGTCCTGAGTTCGGTTTGATGATCAGGAGTGGAGTTTTTCCCCTGCCTACGATTTGCTGTGCAATGTTTCCGAAAAGGAAATCCCTGATCCCGCTCTTCCCATGCGAACTGATGATGATCAGGCTGGATTTATATTCAAGCTCGGCATGTCGGGCAATACTAGCGGCGACATCATTAACCGGAGCCTGGTGTACATGCACCTTGATCATGGACGTTATCGCCCGGGTTGGTGTTGAACCAGGTGGAATTATCCTTCTTGCAACACTTTTCAGGTATTCCTCAGCCTCACCTGGTTCGGTCAGGTGACGTTCATGATGGACTTCTTTTGGCGCATCCTCTTCAATGATGTGGAGCAGGGTGATCCTGGATTTCAGTTTCTTGGCAATGTAACGCGCTGAATCCAACGAAGCTTCGGAAAGCTTTGAACCATCCAGGGGCAGGAGTATATCTTTGAACATAATTACCGACCGAAGATGAGTTGATACAAAAGGAACAAGTTGAGGGCGATGATGACACCGGCCACAACCGATGCCAGATACGTGGTCAGTTTCCGATTAACCAATTTTCCCATAATATCCTTCCTGCTGGTGAACATGACCAATGGGATGATCGCGAAGGGTAACCCGAAGGACAGCACGACCTGGGAGATCACAAGCGTCCGGGTTGGCTCGAATCCGAGGAAGATCACGAGCAGTGCCGGGAAAATGGTTACCGCCCTCCGGATCCAGGCAGGAATGTGGAAGTGTAGGAAACCCTGCATGATCACTTGCCCGGCCATGGTCCCAACAGAAGACGATGATAATCCTGACGCAAGCAGGGAGATAGCGAATACCCATGAGGCTGCTGAACCCAACAGGGGAATTAATGTCCGGTGTGCCTCTTCGATCGTTCCCACTTGTTGGTAGCCACCGGCAAAAAAGGTTGATGCGGCCATGATCAGCATTGCCATATTGATCAAACCAGCCAGGCCCATGGCAATGAACACATCGATCATCTCAAACCGGAACAGGAGTTGCTGTTGTTTCGGATTTCGGGTCACGATCCGGTCTTGCATCAATGCCGAGTGCAGATAGATCACATGCGGCATCACGGTTGCGCCCAGGATACCCGTGGCTAGCAGGACACTCTCCGTTCCCGAAAATTGAGGCACGAACGTGTGATAAATAACGTTCGTCCAGTCGGGGCGGTCGAGAATGGTCTCGAACAGGTAACAGATTGCCACGATCCCTACGAAACTGGTAATGACTGCCTCCAGCGGGCGAAAACCGAATCGTTCCAATCCGAGGATCAAAAAGGTTACCAACGCGGTAATCAATCCTGCGACCCATAATGGCATCCCGAACAGGAGATAAAATCCGAGCGCGGCACCCAGGAACTCAGCCAGATCGGTAGCGATGGCGACAAGTTCGCTGATGATCCACATCCCGATCACAACCGGTTTGGCAAACTCATTCCGGCAGTGTTCGGCAAGATTGTGACCGCTGGCAATTCCCAATTTGGCTGACAGTGACTGGATTAACATCGCCATCAAATTACTGGCCAGGATCACCCATAAGAGCTGGTAACCGAATTTTGCGCCTCCCTGGATATTGGTAGCAAAATTTCCAGGGTCCATATATGCGACACTGGCAATAAACGCTGGGCCAAGGAATGGAAGCAGTCGAGCCAGCCGGCTCTTTCTGCTTTTTCCCCGCAGGATGTCATCGGTGGTATTTACAGGTGGAACCCCGCGTTTTATCGATTTAAGATTTGCTTTCTGCTTCAAGACCCCACCTTAGTTTTGGAAGATACCTGCCCGTCCGGTTCATATATAACCGGTATTCCTCGCCAAACCGTTCAATCAATTTCGATTCTTCCATTGGAACTCGAAAGTTCAATATCAGGAATAAAACCACAGCCATCCCCGCCGTATACCAATTCGCTGCCAGCATGCTGAATGACAGGTAGGCTAAGAATCCCATTGTATATAAAGGATGGCGGATCCATCGATAAGGTCCATCGGCCACCAATTGATGGTTGGAACGGGTGATGACTGTCTGGGTGACATTCTTGCCTAGGTGGCTGAAAACCCAATAAGCGAATATATCCGCCAGAAAACCAAGTCCAGCACCAGTCAATCTGAACCAGGCCGGGGCTTCGAATTGCGACCATCCCATCCAGGTGGGATTGATAAGATACAGGATTACCCCCAGCCAAAGCGTGAGCCCGAATAATCGCAGGCTGATCATTATAGGCAATCCCTCTGCTTTGGCGCTGATCCTATCACCGCCAATACGGTCTGCTTTGCGGCGGAAGTAAGTTGAAATACCTGCACCGGCTAGGAAAATGACAACCGCGAACCACCGGTAAAAATTTTCAGTCATTCGCGTACTCCTTCTGATATCCCTAAGTTATGTTAGTTAAAATTTTTCGACGAAGATTTTTGTAGATATCGCAAGACCAATAACAAAATCCTGGTCATCGATCAGGACGGTCAGATTGTTATCATACGGTGAGTAATCCGTGATTTCAATTTTGGTACCAGGCACCAAACCCAGGCTGTCAAGATGGCGTAGCAGCTCTGGATTTTCGGCGTTTACCCGCTTGACAATGGCGGCTTGACCTTTGCGTAATGCGGCAAGTGGTAGCAGGGTGTCTTCCGGCATCGTTAGATTCACGGACGGGATCGGTTCGCCATGAGGATCCCGCTCGGGATTACCCAGGGCGGATGCAATCCGCGCTTCGAAATCCTCCGAGATTGCGTGTTCGAGCTGTTCAGCTTCTGCATGGACTTCATCCCAGGAATATCCAAGTGTTTGTACAAGCCAGGCTTCGATAAGGCGGTGATGGCGGATGACTTCAAGTGCAGCTTTGTTGCCCTGGGCGGTGAGTTTGACGCCTTGATGCTTGCGATATTCGACCAGCGGCGGCTTGATCCTTGAAAGTTTTTGGATCATCCCGGTCACGGACGCAGGCGCAATCCCAAGCCTGGTTGCCAGCGCAGTGGTATTAGCTGGTTCACCGCCCGCGGTGAGTTCATATATCGCTTTCAGATAATCCTGGACGGATATTGTTAGGGTTGTCTCCATTTAATTTTGTTCGTGTGAAATTTATCAGACTCGAAATTATTTGATCATCAATCCGGTTACCCAGAGAAGCAGCATCCCTGTCAAAACGCCTGAAAATACTGCGTAAGGCATGGATTGTTTTTCAATATCCTTCTTGATCAATTTGGCAATTTCGTAAACGACCTCGGCGATCGCTCCTGTACCGATCGCCAGGAATAGGACAGCCAGGAACGGTGATGGTGAAAAGCCGCCTATCCAGGCTCCGATGATGGCTGGTCCGCCTCCGATAATACCCATCAAGGCAAGTTTTCCGATCCCCGGTCGATCTCGTAAGACTGGGGCGATGATACCCAATCCCTCGGTGATATTTTGGATGATAAACCCGACCACAAGGAACGTGCCCAGGGCGATCTCGCCGATATTGTAAGCTGCTCCAATTGCCAATCCTTCACCTAAATTGTGCAGTCCGATGCCGATGGATATCATCATCGCGATCGAGAGTCTTCGTGTAGCCTCATCTCCTGTAACCTGGGTTTGCTGTCGTGAGATCGCGTCCAATAGCAGGAAAGTGGTAACTGCGCCAATTCCGATCATTCCTATACCCTGGAACACTGAGGGCAATTCTCCGGCAACTTCGAGAGCCTCTGCCAGGGTGTCGAGACCCAGAAAAACAAGTAAACCTGCGGTGGCGGCCATTAGGAAGGTCATTGCCTGTCGACCTAGCTGACGCAGCGCTGGAAACCAGAATATTCCCAGGAAAACAGGGATAACTCCAACAAATAGCCCGATGAGCGTAAATCCCCAAAAAGTTGAAGCAGATGGATCGGGAGTTTCAAATGCGACGGGTATTTCTACTTCGAAGGGAATGGAATTGCTCGTGAATATTGTGATGGTATAAGCCTCAGCATAGGTCCACGGATAGTTCAGGTGGATCTCCGCATAGCCAAGGCGTGGAATCGTAGTGGATGGCTCGATTGTGTATCGAACGACAGCTGAATTAATCACAATCTGGGCAACAGTGAGTTCTTGCGGTCCTGTGTTGCGGACGTGCAATTCGATCGAGCCGCGGTCCAGCACATATCGTTCGACCGTAAGTTCCTCGACCGGTGCAGCCGGTGTAAGGTTTAAGCCGCCGCCCGTTGATAAGAACAGCGCGATGACACCTGCCAACAGGATGATTGGCACTAGAAAAAGTATCAGTGTTCGCAAGCTAAATCGATTCGATGGTTTGTTTATTTTTGTCATTTTGCGCCACTAAATTATTCGGTCACGTCGAACATACCAGTCCAGCCCAATTCTGCGAATTCGGTGTTATGCGCATGGAACATATACATACCCGGGTATCGGTAGCTGAATTCAATAATGCCTCTTTGAGCCTGGGTTTGCATGACTGTATCTGTGAATTCAGCTGGGGTCATACTTGTTCCCGTGGGGAAATATTGAAAAAAATTCGCATGCAGGTGGAACGAATTAAGAAGATCGAACTCCAGGATATTCACGAGATAGATACGGACGCTCTCGCCAACTTTGAGTGGGATGGGATGGTTCTGATAATGGAAGGGGATTGCATTTACCGCGTAGAAATCGTTTTCATCATCGAAATCCACATCAAAGCCACTCATCACCATGACAAATTCATGGTCGACTGGCGGCCTGCCGCCCTTCGGATCAATGATAAATGCACCATACAATCCCTTGGCGATATGGCGCGCAAGCGGAAAAATATGACAGTGGTAGAGATGCACGCCAAACGGGTCAGCGTCAAATTGATACGTGAAGGATCCGCCCGGCTCTACCGACCCTCCCGGACCCGAGCCGGGAACGCCATCCATAGCACCCGGATGGAACCCATGGAAATGCATCGTATGTGGGTGATTGCTGCCATTTTTTAGTGTGATTCGGAGGCGATCTCCCTCGGTACAGCGTAGGGTTGGACCAGGAATACGACCATTGTAGGTCCAGGCCGGGTAAATAATACCGGGTACAACCTCAATGTCCTTGTTGATCGAGATGACCTCGTATTCGCGCAGGATCTGTCCGCCTGGAAGGGTAGAGACTTTCCCGTAGTCAAAATCTGTTAATATCTGTGTCGGATCGAAACCATTCTTCGCATGATCCACTTCGCCAACCGTGCCGGGAAGATCGCCTGGATGATCCATTTGATCATGCTGGTGAGGTGGGTGCGAACTTGGTGAGACCGGCTTGCTGACCGCTGCAACCCCTGCCGCACCAGCAAGCACCAGGCCGCCCGTTCTTAAAAAGTCACGCCGCGATAATTGTTTCATACCACTCCTAAGATTAAACTAAACAAATATTTAGGTGATCCTAAATATTTTAGTCAATTTCTATATCCCTGTCAAGTCGAACCTGATTTGATTTCAATGACTTATTGACACACTTGAAACAAAATACACTAATTGATTCAAATTAGGATCGAAAAGTAACCGTGCACATTTTGAAAATAACATTTTGGACAAAATGCGGAATAGCCTTTGCAGGCTCGCGTGTCTGATTATTGGTCAGGGCTTGGATTGTTTAGTAGCAATCAATATTAGTAAGGAGATGGATCCCAACTCTCTCAGATGAGTCTCGACATTAAAGCGGGAAGATTCCATTCGTACTTTGTATTGATCCTTGATGAGATCCAAAACCCCGGGTGTTTCACCTGTCACCTCGAAAAGCCAGGCCATGATCTTTTCTAAAAACCTTCCACCCCGATACCAAACGGCAGGCAGGATGATCAATCTGCCGTTCTCTGTCAATACCCTGTGGATCTCCTCCTGCGTTAATTTCCCAAAAATATATTCGGATGGAAAGGTGGATAGGATCGTTTCAAATCTTTCTGACGGATAAGGGAGATTGGATGCAAGACCCCTCGCAAGCTTGGAATTGGTGAACCCATGCGTCTTGAGTCGCCGGGAGGCGAGTCTATTCATCTGTCGTGACTCATCCAATCCGAAACAATTAATCCCACTTTCAAGGAGGGCGAGTTGTAGGTGGCCTGGTCCGAATCCAAGCTCGAGGACAGCTCCCGGTTGGATCAGCGGGATGATCGATTTAACCCAATCTTTCCAGTGTCCGAGCGAAACGATAGAGGCGACAATATCATAGGCGAATGCAAACTGATGATACAGCAGGCGGAAAAGATACCGGATAACAGCTTGAATGACCCGCATAAATTAATCAGGGTTTGACCTTGGTTATCGCTGGCTCATGGATTGGGGTGATCCAGCGAAAGACAGAGGTCAAACCCCGATGATGGGTTTGATTAGGAATGAAATTGGTCAGGTTATATTACGCTGCAGGAGATTCTTCTCCGCCAGGTTTCCTCGGTCTGCGAACGGCTTCAACCACACCTTTGCCTCTTTCGCGCAGGTCGTTAGCCAATTCCTCAGCTCGTGCGCGAGCTTCTGCGGCAGCTTTCTCAGCACGCCCGATGGCTTCCTCCGCGGTTTGTGAAGCCCTGTCCCGAAGCTCGATGCTCTTATCCTTGATCATAGCCCTGGTTTCTTCACCTGATTGCGGTGCGAACAACAAAGCAACGACCGCGCCGGCGAGACCGCCGACAACAAAACCTACGAGAAACGCGCCAAACTCATCACGGTCGGACATTTTACCTGCTCCTTTCTTAAAATCTTACCTTTTCTTTAAGCCCATTAATTCTAACATACGATTTAAACCTGCCAGGTATCCCCTAAGTTCAATGACAGGTCCGACTACATTTTCACCAAGAAAATCTGCAGTGCCTCTCAGGGTATTCACAGTTTCACTCGTTGCGTGCAGGATAGGTCGGACCTCATTTTGAAGCAAATTGATCAGGCTTGCCAGTTGGATGATCAGCACGATCAGGGCTGTGCCGATCAACATGGATTCCAAAGCCACCAGGATGATGAATATATCCCGCAGCCGTTCGACATTTTCCGCGGAGGTTTCAGGCCGTAACAGGAAATATACAAATGCCAGCAGGCCTGCGAGGACAAGCACCACGATTGCCACGATGCTTGCAACAATTCTCCTTTGTCTTCGATCGATATCCCGCACAGGGGTTGAATGGGTCGTGGTTTGTCCCGTGGAAGAATTGGCGCGCGGCAATGTGGCCATAAAATTATTATAGCATACCTACTTTTACAGCTTCTCGTTCAACAATTTGATCTCGTGCAGGAGAGTTTCTCTTATTCCTTCTTGCATGGATCTTGGATGATACCCAAGCTCACGCTGAGCTTTATTGTTGCTGCCTAAATATGTGACTCCGGCTATAACTCGTAAATTTTCTGACGAGTAAGATTCAGGTACGGGGAGGAAGGCTTCGAAAATATCCATTAGCCTTGCGCCTAATTTAATCAGATTTGGGGACATACACCTTGGAGCGGGTATGCCTGTGATTTGATTAGCAAGCCTCATCAAGCTTTCGACCGTGGCTGCCTCACCGCATATGTGGTAAGTTTCACCAATTTTTCCTTTTTCCATGGCTAGGATGTGCGCATGCGCAACATCTTCAATATGAGCATAGGTAAAAGCTGTTCCGCAGGGAATCATTGGCAATTTTCCCGTTAAATAATTAATAAAGACTGTTCTCAAGCTGCTTGTATCTCCTGGTCCATATACCACACCTGGCATTACGATGACAAGCGGTAGACCGGATTTGATCATCTCTAGAGCGATGCGATGGGCTTCCGCCTTGGTGCGATCATATTCACTCAAATGACGTCCAATGAAGGAATAGGTCTCATCAACTAGTTTTCCATGGGTATCGGAATAGATGCCAAGTGTGCTGGTATACACCCCTTTCGGAATATGCATTTCCTTCATCAGCTCCAGGACATTCCGAGTGCCAAGAATATTAATTCTTTCTCCCCCGCTTTTATCCCGTGTGCCCACCTTGTACCAGCCTGCGATGTGGAATATACCCTCCACCCCTTGCATACCGGCTCGCATTGAATCACCATTTGTGACATCACCGATGGACAGATTTACACTGGGTGATTTGATTTTCTCAGCCCGCCTTACGTCACGGACCAGGGCATTGACGCTATGGCCGGCTGAGCTTAATTGGCGGACGACCTCCTGGCCTATGAAACCAGTCGCACCGGTTACAAAATATTTCATCTTTTCAACCTTGATGGGACGGGAGTATACCATTCGCGCTATCTTGACGTAGCTGTGGGGAAGGTGTATCCTATGTCTACCGACCGTTCGGTAGGGAAGGTTTTTAATGACCCGTGAAGATATTCTGGATGCTGCCGCACAGGTTTTTCGGATAAAGGGATTCCACGGCGCTTCGATGGCTGACATCGCCGAGGTTGTAAAACTTCAAAAAGCCAGTCTCTACTACCATGTAACCTCCAAGCAGGATATCCTGCTTTCCCTTCTCGATCGCGCTTTGGATATGTTGACCGAACGGATCTCCATCATTTCAGCGCGATCGATCCCATCCGACGAAAAACTCCGTTTAATGATCCGATCCTATCTTCAGGCACTCGCTGAAAATCCTGATTTATCATCTGTGCTGCTTTTCGAGCATCGATCTCTTGATAAAAAATCTCAACTTCGGCATGTCCCAAACCGGGATCGGTTCGAGGCGCTTTGGCGCGAGGCAGTCCAGGAGGGAATGCGTACAAAAAAGTTCAACTGTCCGGACGTAAATATGGCCGTGCGTGCCCTCATGGGTACCCTCAATTGGACCCTGACATGGTACCGACCTGCTGGTTCACAAACGATCGAACAGATTGCCGATGAGTATACCGATTTGTTTTTCAATGGCTTGAGCAGTCGCTAGAGAGGAGAGGGCTTATGTATTCATTTGAACCCACGGAGGAGCAGCAAATGTTGATCGAAGCGGTTGGACGCTTCGCGCAGACAGACCTGCGGCCCGCCGCTCATGAAGCGGAAGAGACCGGTGCCTGGCCAGATAAATTAATCCATAAAGGCTGGGAGCTGGGATTACTCCAGGCGTCCATCCCGGAAGAATTTGGCGGCTTTGGCGAACACCTCTCACTGACCGGGGCATTGGCTGGCGAGGAAATGGCTTTTGGTGATTTATCCGGTGCGTGTGTTGTGGGAACGCCTGGATTATTCGCATTGGCGCTGTTGATGGCAGGCTCCGAACAACAGAAGAAGGAATTTCTTCCCAAGGTGACGGCTGCAGACTGGCAGCCATACACCGCGGGATTGATTGAGTTCGAATACGATTTCGATCCGAATGATCTGCACACCACTGCAAAGAAGAACAGTGATCATTACTTATTGAATGGCGAAAAAGCCTGGGTACCTTTCGCTATCCAATCCGGAGCGATGATCATCTACGCAAACCTGGACGGAAAGACTCAGGGATTCATCGTGAGGAAAGGCGCGGCAGGGCTGGCTGTCAATGAGGACCGCGAGAAATTGATGGCGTTGAATGCCGTTCCACTCTATCGGGTTAAATTAACGGATGTCAAAGTGTCCGAACAGGATCGTCTGGGAGGTCCGGAGGGTCATGACTTTGAACCGATCCTGGCTTCCATGCGGATCGCGTGCTCGGCCTCCGCGGTTGGGCTCGCTAAGGCTGCTCTTGAATACAGCCGCGACTATGCAAAGGAGCGTGAGGTTTTTGGTGTCAAGATAGCCCAGAAACAAGCGATCGCCTTCATGCTCGCGGAGATGGCTACAGAGATTGAGGCAATCCGCTTGCTTACCTGGGAAGCAGCCTGGAAAATGGATAATAAAAAGGACGATGCATTCATCGAAGCGTATCTGGCCAGCATGGGTGCAGTCGACATGGCGATGATGGTCACCGACCGCGCCGTTCAGATCCTCGGCGGGCATGGTTACATCCGTGAGCACCCCGTTGAAATGTGGATGCGCAACGGTCGCGGGATTGCCATGCTTACCGGCCTGGTCATGGTTTGACTTTTGGAGGCAGCGATGACAATTGAATTTGAATCTCCCAAACCGATCGTCCAAACCCAATTCGTTTTAAAGACCGTGGCCGAGGAAATGATGCGTTCCCGGTCACGTTACTTCGACGAACACGAGCATGAGATACCCTGGGATTACATCGAATTCATGCATGCCGCCATGAAATCCCTTGGGGCTGGATCCCTGGCGCCGAAGGAAAAGGGAAATGGGAAGGGCGGCGACCAGGAGAAGGAGAAACGACCTCCCATTGCCTACCAGGTTCTGGCTGCTCAGATCGAAACCCTGGCCTGGGGAGATGTGGGTATGTATCTGGTGACCCCGGGCGGCAGTCTAGGCGCTGCAGCAGTTCAAGCAGCCGGCACGACAGAGCAAAAGGAAAAATTCCTGGCAAGATTTGCGTCCGATAAACCCACATTCGCCGCCATGGCCATGACCGAAGCTGGAGCAGGCTCGGATACCTCCGCCATCCGTACCCGGGCGATCTTGGATGAGAAAACCCAGGAGTGGGTCATTAATGGCGAGAAGATTTTTGTGACTGGTGGGGATAAGTCCATCACAAAATACGAAAAGCTTGGAAAGGGGTATATCGTGGTCTGGGCATCCATCGATCCAGCAGCGGGACGCGCGGGTATGCGCGCTTTTGTGATCGAAGCTGGGACACCTGGTGTTTGTGTCACGAAGCTGGAGCATAAGTTGGGTATCCGGGTCAGCGATACGGCTGCGATCTCGCTCCAGGATGTAAGACTTCCGTTTGACCATATATTGGGCAGTCCTACGGTTGAGAAGACCACCACAGGATTTAAAGGTGCCATGGCGACCTTTGACGCAACCCGGCCGCTTGTCTCCGCCTCCGGTATTGGTGTTGCTCGCGCTGCGCTCGAATTTGTAAAAGAAAAACTTGCTCAAAGCGGCGTGACCCTGCGATATGGACTTCCGCGCCAAAAGCTTACCAATCTGGAGCGTGAAGTGATGGACATGGAGATCATGTTGAAATCCGCCTGGTTGATGGTGATCAAGGCCGTGTGGATGGCGGACAATAAAAAACCGAATGCGCTTGAATCCTCCATGTGCAAGGTGAAGGCCGGAGATGTAACCACCCGGATCACACAGAAAGCGGTTGAGATCATGGGTCCGTTGGGTTACAGCCGTGAATTTCTTCTTGAAAAGTGGTTCAGAGATGCCAAGATCACGGATATCTATGAAGGTACCGGCCAAATTAATCGGCTTGTCGTAGCCCGGCACATCCTGGGCTATTCAGGCTCGGAACTCAGGTAAACAGGGAGGCCGTATGTTCAAATATCACATTCATCGGGCCGCGGTGATCGGTTCGGGTACGATGGGCGCAGCAGTGGCCGCTCATCTCGCGAATGCCGGCATCCCGGTCGTGCTGTTGGATATCATTCCAAAGGATGCTCCTGCAGGCAACAAGGAAGCCAGGAATAAGATCGTCAGAGATGGCTGGGAGAAATGCCTTAAAAGCAAACCGGCCAACCTGATGGCCGCCGATCTGAAGACCCTGGTCAGGATTGGTAACCTCGAGGATGACTTTACTCTGCTCTCGGACGCAGACTGGATCATTGAAGCTATCATTGAGGATCTAAAGATAAAGCAAGCCTTGATGGCTAAAATTGATCAGGTGCGAAAACCCGGTGCGATTGTCAGTACGAATACCTCAGGCATACCAGTCAAGGAAATCGCACAGAATTGCTCCAGGGAATTCAAACGGCATTTTCTTGGGACGCACTTCTTCAATCCGCCGCGTTATTTAAAATTGCTTGAGGTGATACCCACTGCAGAAACATCCCGGGATGTTATTAACTTCATTTGTCACTTCGGCGAATTCAGATTGGGCAAAGGGATCGTCCTGTGCAAGGACACACCCAATTTCATCGCCAATCGTCTGGCGTTTGGAACGGCAGCCTTCGGCATGAACTTTATCCTCGAAAACAATTACACCGTCGACGAGGTGGATGCCCTTACCGGACCGTTGATGGGTCATCCAAAAACCGCCACGTTTCGCCTGATTGATCTGGTGGGTGTGGACGTATGGGAGCATGTAGGCAAGAATCTGGCTCCAGCCATACCCCACGATAAGCTCGCCCAGAAGTATTTGGCTGCGGAAAAACCCGCCCGACTCATTCACACGATGGTCGAAAAAGGTTGGCTGGGAAACAAAACGAAAGTCGGCTTTTACAAAGAGATCCAGTCGGAAGGCAAGAAAGAATTCTGGCCGCTGGACCTCGCGAAAGTTGAGCACATTCCACCCACCAAACCTAAATTCGATTCAGTTGGGAAAGCTAAGGATATCGAATCACTTGGGGAAAGGCTCAAGGTGATTCTCGGAGAAAGCGATCGCGGTGCACAGCTTATCCAGGCGTTGACCTATCAAGGATTTCAATACGCCTCGTTGCTTCTCCCGGAAATCGCCGATTCGCCCAAACCCATCGACGACGCCGCTCGTTGGGGTTTCATGCATGAGGCTGGACCATTTGAAACTTGGGATTTGCTGGGTGTCGCGGATGTCCAGACTAAAATGAAATCATTGGGTTATCCGCCTGCCAGGTGGGTTGAGCAAATGCTCAAGTCCGGTTGCACTTCGTTCTACCAGTATAAAAACGGCGGTAAGGTGGGGGTTTACGATGTCGTTAAAGAAAAGTATGTAAAACTTAAAAAACCATCCGGGATGGTCTTCCTTAACGAGCTTAGAGGCACCCGAAAGGTAATAAAAGAAAACACCGGAGCAACCCTGTTCGATATCGGTGATGAAGTGGCTCTCGTTGAATTCCATACCAAGATGAACGCGTTGGATGACGACATCATGGATATGCTCATCGATGCGATGGACCGAACCGAACAGGATTTTGTCGGACTTGTGGTTGGGAATGAGGGCGAGAATTTTAGCGCAGGTGCGAACCTGTTCATGCTCGTGGTCGGCGCCCAACAGGGTATGTGGGACAAACTCGAAGCCTCCGTCCGCAAACTCCAGGATCTGAATATGAGGATGCGGTATTTTCCAAAGCCGGTTGTGGTTACTCCAGCCGGATTGACCCTCGGCGGCGGATGTGAGGTTACGATGCACGCCCCCCGCGTTGTTGCAGCCGCAGAAACATATATCGGACTCGTGGAACTCGGTGCCGGGGTGATCCCAGCCGGCGGCGGAACGAAGGAGATCATCCGCAGAGTGATCAATCCCGCCATGCGGGTCGAAAACGCGGAAGTCCAGATGTTCCTGCAAAGAGCGTTCCTTCAAATCGGACAGGCCAAGGTTGCGACCAGCGCTGAGGAAGCTCGCGGTATGGAAATCCTGTCACCGTCTGACAGGGTGGTCTTGAATCGCGAGCACCTCCTGAGCGAAGCAAAGCAGGAAGTCCTGCATATGAATGCCCACGGCTATCGGGCACCTGCCCCCGAATTGATCTATGCCTCCGGCCGGGACATGCTCAACGCTCTCCGGATCGGGGCTTGGTCATTCCGTGAAGGCAGGTATATCACCGAGTATGACCATTTCGTCGCGAGCAAGCTAGCCTACGTCATGTGTGGAGGAGAGTTGACACGACCTCAGTGGGTATCTGAACAATATATACTTGACCTTGAACGGGAAGCCATTCTCTCGTTGTTCGGCGAGGAGCGAACGCAGGCTCGGATGTGGTCCTTACTCCAAACTGGAAAACCGCTGCGGAACTAACGAAAAGAAATAGAGGAGTGACTATGACAAACCATGATGCTGTCATTGTTAGCGCGGTTCGGACGCCGGTGGGTAGGGCGAAACGCGGCGGTTTGGCTACAGTACGACCCGATGAGCTGGGAGCATTGGCCATTCGTGAGCTGCTGAAACGTAACCCTGGTCTCGATCCCGGCGAAATTGAGGATGTCATCCTCGGCTGTGCCTTCCCGGAAGGCGAACAGGGATTGAATTTAGCCCGAATGATTGCACTTCGATCGGGGTTACCGGACCGGGTACCTGCCGAGACGATCAACCGATATTGTTCGTCTGGCGTGCAATCCATAGCCCACGCCAGTGCCGCGATCTGTACCGGCCAGATCGATACGGCGATCGCCGGCGGGGTTGAATCCATGTCCATGGTTCCGATGATGGGCTATAAGTTTTCGCCCAATCCGCACTTCGCCCAGGAGCTGCCTCATTACTACACCAACATGGGATTAACCGCGGAAAACGTCGCGGTTAAGTACGCAGTAACCAGGGAGGATCAGGATGAGTTCTCGCTGAAGAGTCACCAAAAAGCAGCCCGGGCGGTAGAAACGGGTCTATTCGATCCCGAACTTGTTTCGGTAGACGTGGAATTAACGGAATTGGCAGAAGACGGGAAACCAGTTAAAAAATCGTTCACGGTAAAACGTGACGAAGGGCCGAGGGCAGATACCTCGATCGAGGCGCTGGCGAAGCTCAAACCCGCATTCAAGGAAGGTGGGGTCGTTACCGCTGGAAATTCATCCCAGATGTCTGATGGTGCAGCGGTTGTGATGGTTATGTCATCAGAAAAAGCTGCCAAACTGGGTTACACACCTCTCAGCCGGTTGGTGTCATTTGCTGTGGGAGGCGTACCTCCGGAGATCATGGGCATCGGCCCGGTTGTTGCCATCCCAAAGGCGTTGAAACTTGCCGGACTTACCCTGAACGATATCGACTTGATTGAATTAAACGAAGCGTTTGCCGCTCAATCACTGGCGGTCATCCGCCAGCTCGAGTTAGAGGAATCGAAAGTTAATGTCAATGGAGGCGCGATAGCCCTGGGCCATCCGCTTGGCTGTACGGGTGCCAAATTAACGACCCAGTTGATTTACGAATTGGGACGCCGTAAGTCGAAGTACGGTATGGTTTCCATGTGCATAGGCGGCGGGATGGGGGCGGCCGCCATCTTCGAAAACCTGCAAAATTGAGGAGATTTGAAATGCCGCTTACCATAGCAGAATTAATGTCTAAAATGCCGGGAGCGTTCTTGCCTGAAAAAGCCACCGGTGTCGACGCGGTGGTTCATTTTAAATTTACCGGCACAGAGCCGGGCGAATGGAATGCCACCATTCGGGAAGGCAAGTGTGAAGTCGCCCAGGGGATTCCCCGCAAAGAACCCAATATGACCCTGACCGCTGATTCGGCGGATTACATAAAGATATTTACTGGCGAGTTGGATGGCATGAAAGCTTTTATGGAAGGCAAGATAAAGCTCGGCGGTGATTTGAACCTGGCGATGAAATTAATGCAGATGTTTAAGATCCGTTAGAAAGGTGAATTGCCTGGTCATAGAGGGTCTGCCTGGCATTCCAATGCCTTAAGCAGACCCTTTTTATTTACTGAATCTGAATTAATTAATCCACGGAGAAAATTCTGAAAGATGTTTCGGAATGGTCTATTCAAGTTAATTCAATGGGGTACAAAAAAATTCATTGGTTCGATCCTGATCCTCCTGGTTATCGGTTATCTTGCTGAGGTCAGTCTTCTCTTAGCAGCCCGGGGTAGGCAGCATCTGCCAGCAGAACCCTACGAGGCGTTGGGGCAATCCTTTTTGGAATTTCTCAACTACCTC
>MGNL01000130.1:16227-18105 GCA_001796785.1 Chloroflexi bacterium RBG_16_51_16
GGTTGCTTTGATCATTGGTCTCACTCTGGGAACCTGGACAGCTCTCAGCCATAACAGATGCTCCTCGGGTCTGATCACGATCTTCTCTGTGCTCGGCATATCCGCGCCCAGCTTTCTGTTTGCGATGTTTTTATGGGTAATTAATATCCAATATCATCGCCTGAGCGGTGAACCTGGTCTTCCTGCTGCAGGCTATGGCTGGGATGAACACCTGATTATGCCCGTGATTGTCCTGGCGATGCGCCCTTTGGCACAGATCACCCAGGTCACAACGGTCATTCTCCGGGATGTGTTTCAACAGGACTACATCCGCACAGCGAAGGCGAAAGGTCTCTCTAATCGGATTGTACGCAACCGGCATGCTTTACGGAATGCGTGGATATCAATCCTGACTTCAGCCGGCGCGTCCCTACGATTTTCCCTGGCCAGCCTGCCGATCGTCGAGTTATTTTTTCACTGGCCCGGTCTTGGTTCTACTTTGGTGGAGGCTATCGGTTTTGGAGTGGATGTCGTCGTCCTTGATTTATTGATCTGTTTGGGAATTTTCTTCCTGTTAGTAAATTTGCTGATTGAGGTTCTTTTCCCGCTGCTCGATTCTCGCCTGCGCCAAAATGATCTGCGTGAAGAAGGTGAAGATCACGAGTCCTTCTTTGGATGGTGGCGAGGAATATTCTCGATTTTATTTGCCCTGCTCGTTGATTTTCTAACCCGGATGCTAACTGGGAAAAAGACCATGGATTTAACTCCGCTACCCAGTTTGAAAACGAGCAAGCGGGAATTATTGCTGATCACATGGTCATCCGGCATGCTCCTGCCTTCTGAGATCATAGATGAAGAGAGGCAGGCGAACCAACGTAATCAACCAGTTTCCGGGACCAGATGGACGCGTTTACTTCGTTATTACTTAACAAACCCTTCCTTGATTTTCGGTTCGTTGATCGTCTTAGGACTTGTGATCTTTGTCGTCCTTGGCCCCCGGTTGGCTGGCGCCAATCCGTATAAAACAAATGGGATCATGATGATCAATGCCGTTATTCATTCGCCTCCATTCGAGCCATCCGCAATATTTCCTTGGGGTAGTGATTATGTTGGCCGTGATATCAAGGCATTGGTTTTCCATGGAGCCAGGCCTACACTGACCCTCGCTTTTTTTGGCATGCTTGCGCGGATGATCATAGGTGTGCCTTTGGGTTTGCTGGCCGGCTGGCAGCGTGGTGGTTGGTTTGATAATTTCGTGATGAGAGGTGTGGCGGTATGGGCTGCCTTTCCGATCACGTTATTTGCCATGCTCATCATTCAGGCTCTCGGAATTCAGCAGGGTATGTGGGTTTTCATCGTGGCGATTTCCCTTGTAGGTTGGGGGGAAGTTGCCCAATTTATCCGCAGCCAGGTGAGTGCGATTAAACCGCTTTCATTTATAGAATCAGCGCGCTCGATCGGAGTACGCTCCGATCAGATCCTTGTCAGGCATGTCATACCAAACCTGGCCAACGCGCTGATTGTCCTGTCGATGTTGGAGCTAGGTGGGATCCTGATGCTCCTGGCTGAGTTGGGCTATCTTAATATCTTCATGGGTGGGGGGTTTCAAGCCAATATCGCAGAAGTCGGTAGGATGCAAGCCGTTGTCGTACGGTATTCCGATGTCCCTGAGTGGGCAGCCATGATCGCCACGGTGCGGGAGTGGTGGAGGAGCTATCCTTGGATGGCAATTTCGCCTGGCCTGGCGTTCTTTATATCCATTCTTGCTTTTAACATTTGTGGTGACGGGCTCAGGCAATTTTTAGATGAAAGTCAATTAAATCTGAGTCGATTGTTTAATAAATATACAGCCGTGGGATTTGCATCCGTAGTAGTGATACTAAGTCTTGTCCTTCAAGG
>MGNL01000130.1:18118-18946 GCA_001796785.1 Chloroflexi bacterium RBG_16_51_16
AATGTTTACCGTGATGAGGCTATGAATTTTAATCCGCAACGGATCATGGCTGATATCTCTGAGCTTACGTCATCGAAATATCTTGGCCGTGAAACGGGAATGCCAGGGATAGAAGCGGCCGCACAATACATTTCATTACAGATGGAAAACGCTGGCTTGTTGCCGGCAGGTGATAAAGGTACTTATCTTCAACGGTTGGCCAGGCCCCGGATGCATCTGATACAAATGCCCGTTCTCGAACAAGTGAAGGAAGACGGTTCAATTGTTAATGCATTTGTCTACCGTCAAGAATTTAGTGAACTCGCTTTGTCTGGCGCCTATGGCGATTCACAAGGAAGCATCGTCGGGCTTGCTTTTGGTCCCAGGCCACCCTCTGAAGGAAACACCGACCCATACGGTTTGCTTAATACGCCTGCCCGTGATCGGATCGTGATCGTTCGATCCGCAGATCTGCCGAATGTAAACCTGAGCGCGGTCAAGGGTGTCCTGGTTATCGAGGATGAGGGTTTTTCGATCCAAAGGAAGGACGTTTTTCCATTTGCCTTCAATCCTTATCAGATAACCTGGAGAACACCTGTGTTCATTGTAACCAGCGCAGTCGCTGCTGAATTGCTGGCAACCACGAGCGGGAGCATGGCTCAGCTTGCAGACTCAGCGAAAGCAGGAATACCGGGTAGCGTTTTTATGACAGAGCCAGGGACATCCGTTCATATGATGGTTTTACCGGAAGCCTCCGCGGATCCGACCAAGGAAGATTACATAAATGTGATCGGTGTCTATCCGGGTGAAGGAGCGGTGGAGGGATGGGACAACCAGGTTATCATCGTC
>MGNL01000131.1:0-125 GCA_001796785.1 Chloroflexi bacterium RBG_16_51_16
TGCAAATCAAGGATATCTCCGAACGGGAAAAGATCCCCACCAAATTCCTGGAGCAGATTCTGCTCTCGCTCAAGAATGCGGGGATGCTACACAGCCGGATGGGAATTGGCGGCGGCTATTACCTC
>MGNL01000131.1:285-3084 GCA_001796785.1 Chloroflexi bacterium RBG_16_51_16
CCGGGATCCTGGATAACACTTCTCTGGCAGACGTCACCAAACGCCAGGATGATGTCCGGCTTTCGCCAACAAAAGCGTAGACCTTAGGCGCGGATAATTTTTAATGGTGGGATTTCAGAAAGCCCCGTTAGGGCTAAATCCTTAATTCTGAAAGTATATTGGTGTTATAGACTTTATAGAGTTAAATAACAAACCAAATCGCTTTTTGAATCAAAAAACAAATTATTTTCTTAAGGAGTAAATAAAATGGATTTGGCAATTCTCTTGTATGTACTGGTCGGCTTCGTGGCCCAGATGATCGACGGCGCGCTGGGATGGCGTACGGTGTGAGCTCGAACACTTTCCTGCTCAGCATCGGGCTGCCGCCTGCCCTCGCCAGTGCCAGCGTGCATGTGGCGGAGACTTTCACCACCGCGGTGTCCGGGGTATCCCATTGGCGGCTCGGCAACGTCAACATGGAACTCTTCAAAAAGCTGATCCTCCCCGGCGTGCTGGGAGCGGTCGTGGGGGCTTACATCCTGACCCAGATCGATGGCAACGTGATCAAACCCTACATCTCTGGCTATTTACTGATCATGGGAGTGGTCATCCTGGTCAAGGCGCTGCGCAAACAAGAGGAACCCAAAGAAGTGAAGGACCATGTCAGCATCCTAGGCGCGATCGGCGGGTTTTTCGACGCGATTGGCGGAGGAGGCTGGGGCCCGATCGTGACGACCACGCTCGTGGCGCGCGGCACGCACCCGCGATATACGATCGGATCAGTCAACGCGTCCGAGTTCTTCGTGACCTTCGCCCAATCGGTGGTGTTCATCTTCACACTGTCGTCCGACCTGCTGGCCAACTGGCAGGTGATCGTTGGGCTGCTCGTTGGTGGCGTGATCGCTGCACCGGTTGCCGCAGTGGTGACCAAGAAGCTACCGGTACGCACACTCATGGCCATGGTCGGCTTGCTGATCATAGGGCTGAGCATCCGCACGATCTACCTGGCTCTGATCTAAGTTCAAGCCCTAATCATTTTCAATAGCATGCTAAAGACTTGGCCGCTGTAAAGAAGCGTCCCAGTCTTGTCTTTTCATGCCATGTTATACTGAATCTACCTGTTGATCTTCGCAAAACGGATGCATGATCTCCTTCCACGATTGTAAGAACTTTACTCACACCATAATTCAAAGATAGAAACCTGGTTCTCCAATAAGTTACGGCTTAACCCGTGCAGCAACAGCCACCGGAGACTCTTCAAAGTTCTTCTCGCTCAGCCAAGAATGTATATTCTCGAGAGCGGGATGTTAAACAACCCCTGTTTACCCACATCGACGGTTTGAAAATCGACCGGCATCAGAAAATGGAAGGTCTGGCCATGCTAGCCAAAGTAGGGTCAGAGACTATTCCCCTTGTGTTCTTCGATCCGCAATATAGGACAATCCTGGACAAACAAAAGTATGGGAACGAGGGAAAGAACCGGGGCAAAAAACGATCCTCCCTCCCTCAGATGAGCGTCCAAGTGATCTCCAGCTTCCTCGCAGAGATCGACCGCGTGCTCATCCCAAGCGGTCATCTTATGCTGTGGGTGGACAAATTTATCATCGGAACTGGAATAAATGGATTACTGGAGGGTCGAAATTTTAAAGTGGTAGACCTGATCACCTGGGATAAGCAAAGGATGGGTATGGGTTATCGAACCCGCCGCTACAGCGAACACCTCGTAATCGCGCAAAAGCCACCTATCCGCGCCAAGGGAGTCTGGCGCGTTCACGACATCCCGGATGTGTGGTCGGAAAAGGTCGAGAACGGAGTCAGAGATCATACCCATGCCAAACCGATCCTGCTCCAGAAAAGGCTGATCGAAGCCGTAACGAATGTTGGCGATATCGTCGTCGACCCAGCTGCGGGCGGATACTCGGTAATGAAGGCGGCGCTGGAAACCGGAAGACATTTTCTTGGGTGCGATCTGCTGGGATAAACCGCAATATTTTATTGGTAATGAATTGAAAAATACTGATCCATCCAAAAAAAATACTCCCAACCTGAACCGGCTTGCCAAACAAGAGTACTGTTATCTGACCACCACCGGCCGGGCGACCGGCAATCCCCATGAGATCGAGATCTGGTTCGGCTTGAACGAGGCGACGCTCTACATGCTCTCGGGAGGGGGTGAAGCTTCCGATTGGGTAAAAAACCTGCGCCACAACGCGTCTGTCAACGTACGCATCGGCAAGGAGAAATTTAAAGGCCGGGCTCGGTTCGTAAGCAAAGGCAAAGAAGACCAGATGGCGCGCCACCTTCTCGCCGGCAAGTACCAAGGCTGGCGCGAAGGACGGCGTCTGAGCGAATGGGCTCGCACGGCTTTGACCGTCGCAGTTGACCTGGAAATATTAGTAATTAATAAATGACGTGTTTATCCGTTGATTAAGCCTTTTTTAGGAGTGCGCGATGAAAACTTTTTTGAAGCCCTCAGATGCCGAACTTAAGCAAAAACTGACCCGCGAACAATATCAGGTCACCCAGCATGAAGGCACCGAACCGCCGTTCCAGAACGAGTACTGGAACAACAAGCAGGCGGGCATTTACGTGGACATCGTCTCCGGCGAGCCGCTCTTCAGCTCATTGAACAAGTACGATTCCGGCACAGGCTGGCCGAGCTTCACCCAGCCGCTGGAGGCGGAGAACGTGGTTACCCATGAAGATCACAAGCTGTTCATGACCCGCACCGAGGTGCGCTCGAAGCACGCCGACTCGCATCTGGGTCACGTATTCGACGACGGCCCCGCTCCGACCGGACTGCGCTACTGCATGAACTCG
>MGNL01000131.1:3100-4374 GCA_001796785.1 Chloroflexi bacterium RBG_16_51_16
TACCGGTCGAGAAGCTCGAGGAGGAGGGTTATGGTGAATTCCTGGCGTTATTCAGCAAGCGGGACGAAAAAGAATCGATGAAGAAAATCAAAATAAATAACAACCGTGGGATTTGATGATGGATGAGTCGCAGCGTTGTATAATATGAAACGAAGTATCGCTAATGCCGACCATCATTATCGAAGGATAAAAGTTCCGGTTCTATTCTTCGGACATCAATGAGCCACCTCACGTGCATATCCTTCGGGATAAGAATGTCGCCAAGATTTGGCTTGAGTCGCTTGAGGTTGCATATCAACATGGCTATAACCCAAAAGAGATAAATAGAATAACAAAATTGACTCGCGATAATAAAGGACGACTTCTGGAGATTTGGAATGATTACTTCAACAAATAACGTAACTTTACAGGTGCAGGCTAAAAGCGTCCGTTTCGAAGGGGATATTATTCATGTTCTATTGAGTGACGGACGGGATATCAGCGTCAGTCTCCATCAATTCGATTGGCTTAAATGGCTGGCTAATGCTCCTCAGGAAAAACGTGAGAAGTGGAGCATCGAACCCAATGGCTACGCCATCTATTGGGACGACCTCGATGATGGAATTGAAGTCGAGCATTTATTAAGCATGCAGCCTCTGAACTAGAAATAAGCTTAGCACACAATTTTCCACTGCAGGCCCTGAAGGTCTTCCCAGCCGAACTGGTTCCAGTTTAGCAAGTAAGATCTTTGGGGTCTGCGTTATAAAAGCTTGAGGAGAAGGGCGCCATGCAACTATCCATTGTGTTCCCCATGTTCTGGGGTAGGAAAATAGAGCAGGTTGTGCAGGAAGGCGACTACTTCTACGATCACCCCACCGCCCTGGACGCGGAAGGCACGATCCCACCCCTGTTTGACAGCCTGAAGATCTTGCAGGACCGGGAAATCGACATCATCGCGGTGGCGGGTGCGAATCACCCCTCCATGGCAGCCGAGGTCGAGAAGCGCGCCGGAGAGTTGCTCGGGAAGTACGCCGCGCGGGCAAAAGTGAAGCTGCATTATTTCAGCTACTCGCATATGCAGCGCCTGCATGATTTTTTGCGCGGTCTGGGAAAGGAAAACCTGATTGAAACCGTTTCCATGACCGGTTATTCGCCATTGCGGAACGCGTGCTTGATCGCAGCCCACATCCTGGATAAGGACATCGCCGTATCCATTGATGACGACTGCGTTTTCATTGAACCCGATTACATCAGCCGCATCAAAACCAAAATGCATTCGGATTTCGGAGGCAAGC